>JASDUA010000188.1:1428-7424 GCA_041891375.1 Patescibacteria group bacterium | reverse complement strand
CCTCTCGGTAGGCTACTCGGCCTACGTTTGACTGTCTTCGGTTACGCCGGGCCAACCCCTCACCGTTGGAATGTGGACGCAAGTGAAAGACAATTTTACGGAACTGGATGCGAGGACGGCCTGAATTTCATCCTCGGGGAACAAAGTAGGGATCGGCACCTCTTCGCCTACCGAAAAACTCGAAGTGAACGGCAATCTCAAGTTCACCAGCAACGGAAGCATCATATCCAAGGCTCCGAGGGTCGTACGATCTTCCGATCCAGGCTCCGGATGCCCTCCTACCCGAGCGGCGAATACCGACCTTTGGACCATGCCCATCACCTTGGATAGGCCTTCGACCGTATTCTTGAGCGGCGACTCCATTAAGAATCTTTCGGTGCGGGCGGATTTGCAATTGTACCTGGACGGAAGCATGCTCGCTCAAACGATATCGCCTCCTTCGTCCGACTGGGTAGGCGGACACGTGCAATGGTCAGGAACGATCGCCGCATGAAGCCATACCGTTTCCGTTAGGAGCCCCCAAGCGAATGCCTGGGGATGCTGAGCCACTTGGGGAAACATGGAAGCCTTGATATTCGAAAACTAAACTTTTTGAAAATGTCGCGCAGCGCATTCAAAACCCCCGTCCTCTCCGCCGTAGCGTTCTTCTGAACTCTCGGGATCCTCTCGGTAGGCTATTCGGCCTACGTTTCGAGTTACCCGGCCACCGCCACCGCGGGCACGAGCCAGCTTTCCGCGACCGAATGGAACAAGATGGTCTCGGCACTGCAAACACTCGACGGCAAGCTTTCGACCTTCAATATCACCGCGGGCGGACAAGTAGGGATTGGCTGAGTGACCCCCACCCTGCCCTTCGTCGTATGATGAGACGCCGAAGTCGCCGCGACGTGAGACCCTTACCTCATTTTACGGAACACCCAGCTCAATGCTGCCGGCGCCAATTTGGGCTGAGTAGGTTGGACCGACACGCAGGATTGGCCTGCTATCGCACAGGTTTACGCAAGCTCCACGGAAGCCCATACGGCATCGGCGAGGGGGACGAAATTGAACTTCGCGAATACGGCCAACGGTACGGCAAGCTCCGTAGACAGGATGGTCATCGATCAGAACGGATACGTCGGGATCGGCACCATAGCACCCGCCTGGCACCTCGAAGTAGCGGGAAGCGTTCCGAACGGATACGTCGGGATAAGCAATAACAATGCCGCGGCGGGAGGCGTTCGCTGGACTTGGCTCAGCTGAGCAACCTGATCGCCGCTCTGAGCTTCGAAGATGTGTTTCGAATCGGGGGGTGCGTGCAAATTCGGATTGGATTATTCCGGAAACGCTACCGCGACAACCTTCAACGGCGTTTCGGACTCCCGGTATAAAACCAACGTCGCCACCGCATCGGGACTCGATACCGTCGCCAAGCTCCGCGGAGTCGAATTCGATTGGAAGAACGGGAACGGAAAATCTTCCGGCGTAATCGCCCAGGAACTCGAGACGGTCCTCCCCCACCTCGTTGCCACCGATTCTTCGCCCGAAAAGATGAAGTCGGTGAATTACGCGGGCCTTTCCGCGTACTTCATCGAATCGATCAAAGAACTGAAAGCCCGTAATGAGGCGCTTGAAGCGAAGAACGCCGAGATGGAAAAGCGGCTCGAAGCCCTCGAGGCCGCAAAATAGGATTTGACTATCCGCCCCCTTTCGATAGATTAGTGCCACTCGTTTTGCGGACGGAGAGGTTTCTTTTGGAAATTGCACCCCACGGGCCCCATCAGGCCGTCACCTTTCCACTCCGCCCCAATTCTCGCGACTGCCGGAAACCTTTCCGGCCTTGGAATTTTTTCGAAAAACGAACCAACGGCGACATTCGCCAATCTTTTGGTTCAGACGATTCGAAGACGACGCACGGACGCCGAATTTCGGCATGCTACCCGCGCGGATCCTTACTTTTGCGGGAGACGGGAATCTAACGAGTTTCTATTCCCTCCCCTCTTTTTTCATGCTCTTTTCAGAGTTTTCCCTCAATCAGAACGTTCTCGATTCCCTCGCCAAGGCAGGCTACGTAGAACCGACCAAAATCCAGGAAGAAGTCATCCGCGCCGTTCTCGAAGGAAAGAACGTCGTAGGACAGTCCCAGACCGGTACCGGTAAGACCGCCGCGTTCGTCATCCCGCTTCTCGAGAAGATCGACTCCAAGCTCCGCCGTCCGCAGGCCATCATCCTCGCACCGACCCGCGAACTCGCGAGCCAGATCCGCGACGAAGTCGTCAAGCTTTCCGAAGGAATGTTCATCCGCTCGACCGCCGTTTACGGTGGAACCAGCATCCGTGCCCAGCGCGAAATCCTCATGAAGGGACCGCAGATCGTCGTAGCTACCCCGGGACGTCTCATCGACCTCATCGACCGCCGCTTCATCGACATCTCGAACGTCGAATTCTTCGTCCTCGACGAAGTGGACCGCATGCTCGACATTGGCTTCATCGACGATATCGACTACGTTTGGTCGTTCCTCACGAACGTCAAGCAGTCCATGACCTTCTCGGCGACCATCCCGGTCGAAGTCGGCAACCTCATCTCGAAGTACGTCGGCGAAGGCTACGAACACATCAAGGCTACCACCTCGATCACCGTAGACAAGATCGACCACGCCTTCATCGAAGTCACCCACTTCGAAAAGTTCGACCTCCTCAAGAAGTACGTTTCGGAACATGCGGACAAGAAGACCATCGTCTTCACCCGCACTAAGGCGGAAACCGAACACCTCGCTCGCATGCTCATGGAAAACGGCATCAGCGCCGACTTCCTCCACGGCGACCTCGAACAGCGCCAGCGCCAGCGCGCTCTCAAGCGCTTCTCATCCGGCGAAGTTTCCACGTTCGTCACTACCGACGTAGCGGCACGCGGTCTCAACATGAACAACATCGACCTCGTCATCAACTACCACGTACCGGAAGATCCGGAATCCTACATCCACCGCATCGGCCGTACCGGTCGCGCGGGCGCTGAAGGCAAGGCGATCATGTTCGTTTCCGAAGCGGAAAAGATGTTCTTCAAGAACGTCGAAAAGCGCAATAAGATCCGCATCAAGCAGGTCGACATGAACGGCGTCGAAGTCGTACGCCAGGAAGAACACCGCCAAGGCTTCCAGTCCAAGCACGGCGGACGCGGAGGATACCGCGACCGTAACCGCTTCCGCGCACCGCGCTCCAACTTCGGAGGCAACGGCGGCGGATACCAGGGCCACCAGGGCGGAGACCGCGGAGGTTTCGGCGGACACCGCGAAGGCGGGTTCGGCGGAGGCTACCAGGGCAACCGCGAAGGCGGATACCGCGCTCCTCGCGAAGGAGGCTACAACGGCGGCGGATACCAGGGCGGAAACGACCGCTACCGCCAGCCGCGCGAAGACTTCGGAGGCGCTCAGGGTTCCGCCCCGTCCGCTCCGGCAGCACCGCGCAAGCCGTCCGGCGACGACTACTCCATCTTCGGATAATTCCGCAAGGATATGAAAACCCCCGACTCTCGCGAGTCGGGGGTTTTCATATTTGGATACTTATTGAACGATGACCGACTTTTCGGAAACCGATCCCTTGTTGTCGGTAGCGACGACCTTTACGGTAACGGGTTTTCCGCGACTCAGCGCGAGAGTGGCGGTGAAGCGGGTCGCGTTGGGGGAAACGGTGTAAACGACCCGCCCGTTGAGGTAAAGGACGACCTTGGCTACCGTTCCGTCCGAATCGGAAGCTCAGAAAGCGACGTACGCGAGTTTGGAGGAAGGGTACGATACCGATGCCGTAACTACGGGCGCCTTATTGGCGGCAGGAACTTCGTACGTCAGCTGGAAGGTCTTTGCCGTACTTGCGCCGGCATTGTCGAACGCGGCGACGGATATCGTGGAATTCTGCGTGATGACGATTTGTACCGATGCGGTCATTCCCGAGGAAACGAGCGTTCCGTTGTTTTTGAATTCGTAGCGGACTACCGTTCCGTCCGCATCCGAAGCCATGGCGGTAACGAGGTAGGTATTGGCCGCAAGACGGGAGTATCCGACGCTCAGCGTAGGCGGAAGGTTTGCCGGAGGGGTCGTAGTACCCGTACCGGTGGAACCCGAACCCGTGGACGATCCCGTGCCGGTGTTCGATCCCGTTCCGGTAGAGCCGGATCCCGAGGAAGAGCCCGTGCCAGTGGAACCCGTTCCGGAAGAGGAACCCGTACCCGTAGCCCCCGAACCGGCAAGCACGTCGTTCTTTACTCCGAGGCTCGTCATGACTTTCGGCATGCTGACGAAACGTCCGATGTTGACCGAAGACGTTACCGGGACCGTATTCGCCGAATCGCGGAGCAATACTTTCACCTGATCGGGAGTCGAATTGGGAGACTGGGCGAATACCGCGGCGGCAAGCCCCGTAACGAACGGAGTGGCCATGCTCGTTCCCGCCATGGAAACGTATCGGTTCCCCGGATAGCTGGAGTAAATGTTCACGCCCGGGGCGGCGACGTCGACCTTCGAACCGTAATTCGAGAAGCTCGCCTTGGCGAGATTGGAATCTACCGCGGAAACGGTCAGCGCGTCGGAGCATCCTGCCGGAACTTTCGTGGAAACGTCGGCGTTTTCGTTTCCGGCGGCGACTACCGCGAGCACTCCCTTGGATTTCGCGTAGGAAATGGCCGCGCAAATGGAGTCGGTACTGGGGTTTCCGTTTCCGCCGATGCTCATGTTGATAACCCGGATGCCGTTATTGGCGGCGTAGTTGACGGCGTCGATGACGGCGTACGAAGAACCGTATCCTTGGGCGGAAAGGACTTTGAGCGGAACGAGCGAAACGTTGGAATTCACCCCGAAGATACCGGTGCCGTTGACCCGGCCTCAGATGACTCCGGCTACGTGGGTACCGTGGCCGTGATCGTCGTCGGCACTGGGTTTTCCGGCATAGAAATTATACCCGCTCACGTCGTCGACATATCCGTTCTTATCGTCGTCAATGCCGTTTCCGGCGATTTCTCCGGCATTCACGGCGATATTGCCCTTCAGATCGGAATGCGCGAGCGAAATGCCCGTATCGATAACGCCGACCTTGACCTTCGGTTTCAAGGAAAGTCCGTATTGGTAATCCTGGGCGCCCAATTTGGCAATGCCCCACATCGAGGAGAGGTATTCCCCGGCAAGGTACGCTCCGGTGGAAAACGTTCCTTCCACTACGAAGGGTTTCACGATTTCCACTCCGTCGAAAAGCGTCGACGGGACTTCCCCGCCGTCGAGCTTCGTTCAGAGGAATTTGGCGTAGCGCCCGGAATTCGGAAACGTGATTTCGTACTGGTCCTTTCCGGAAGACGACGAAAGGTAGGTCGCCCGAGCTTCTCCGAATACCGCGAGGGCGTCGGCGAGTTCGGATTTGGTAAGAGAAGTGCGGACGATGAGGCGGTACGAGGAATCCGTTCCTTTCCTCATGGAAGACACCAATCCGCCAAGGACGGCTTTCCGATCGGACGAGGAAATGATTTTCGACGGGACTTCCGACGAAAGCGACGCTTTGGAGACCGTATCGATACGGTTTTTCAAAAGCTCGTCACGGAGCGAATCCGAAATCTTTCGATCTTTGAATCCCGAAGACTCCCGAAGGAAACCGTTCAACTTGGCGGAGTCGCCCTTCGAACGGACTGCGGATTCGTATTCGGAAAGCATGCGGTCGAGCGGCTTGTTTCCCGTGGAATACGACATCGAGACGCCCATGTTCGCCGAAGGAGCGGGAACGGCGGCGAAAGACGAAAGCGGAGTCGTGACGGCTACCAATCCGGCGACGAAGCCGGAAAACGAACGGAACGCTGACATGGTGCGTGAGAGTGAATGGCGGAAAATACCGATTCTGTAGAACCATTGACAATGGTAATCGTTATGCTGAAAAGGCAAATGAAAAGAGCGGCTTTCGAGGCCGCCCTTTTCGGTTACGTGCGATTACTTCGCGAGGACTTCGAAGTTCACGTCGTGCTTCGATTTTCAGCGGAGCGCTTCC
>JASDUA010000188.1:0-1418 GCA_041891375.1 Patescibacteria group bacterium | reverse complement strand
CTTTTCTTCGTTAATGGCGACCGTGAAAGAGTTTCCGTTACCGAGAATCTTCCAAAGCTTTCCATCGAGAACGAGGTTGTTGGCTACGATTTCGTTCGCGTCGGTGACTTCGAACCGGAGGTTGAAGAACTGGTCTACGTAAATCTTTACCGAGCTATCGGACGGATTGGTCACGGAAATGACCGGATCCTGGTTGTCGCCCTTGCTAAACATGACGGTGACGGAAGTCCTGCCGGAATATCCGTACTTATCTACGGCTATGACGTCGAGGGTATGTTCTCCGATGAACGAGTCGTCGAAGTCGAACGCGCCGTTCTTGTACGTGCCGGAAGCCTTTTCGCCCTCGATGGCGATTTCTTTGAAGAGTTCACCATCGCGGAGGAATTTCAGTTTCACGATCGGGTTGTCGGCTTCGTATCCGACTTCGATGGAATTCGCGCCCACCGGACGGACGCCGACTTCGGCAAGATTGGTGGAAACCGAGATGTGCGAAGCGGAAGCGCCCGGACGTTCGCAGACCTGGTCTTGGTAATCCGTAATTATCGTCCCCTTGGCTTCTGCGAAGTAAGCGGAACCCGCTTCGGACTTTACCCAGGATTTGATCGAACCGAGCCATTCGGTGTCGTAGGAGTCAACGATGGGGTTCACGTTGATGAGGTACCCCTTCTTCACGGCGTCCACGGGAGTATTTTCGGTCACCTTTCCGTTACAGAGGGAGTCCACTTCGATTTCCTTCATCGAATTCTCGTAGGCGGTCGGCTTGACGGCGAAGATCGAAGTTACGCGGTAGCCTTCGGGCGTATTTTCGCTCGCGAGTTTTCCGGAAATGGTCGATATGGTGGCCGAGTAGACGCTGTCAGGCTTTTTGAACGGTTCTTTCGGAAGGTTGCGGTGCGCGAATTCCATGTAGTCGTGCCAGATCGGCGCGGCGCAGTTGAGACCGTCGCACGTACCCTTGGTTTCGGTTCCGTCGACGTTGCCAGCCCAGACGACGGTAGTGATCTGCGGAGTATATCCGGCGGTCCAGAGGTCACGCGGGAGGATTTTCTTCTCTTTTCCTACGCTGACGTCCTTGTTGGAAGTACCGGTCTTCGCGGCGACGGGACGATCCTTGAGCGTGAGAACATTGTTCCAGAAATCGCTCGGACGGCTCTTCGCGTCGGAGATGATGGAGGAAAGCACGTAGGAAGCGGCGTCGGAGAAGACGTACTTGCCGTTGGATTCGACGTAGCGGTCGATGACGTTGCCCTTGCGGTCTTCGATACGGAGGATCGGGACGATTTCCTTCTTCCAGCCGGCGTTCGCGAAGACGCTGTAGGCGGAAAGCATTTCGAGCGGCTTGACCTCGCCGGTACCGATGGCGAGCGGCGCACCGTAATTGGCGCCCTCCTGGAGGGAAAGGATGCCGAGGCTGCGGG
>JASDUA010000187.1:0-1354 GCA_041891375.1 Patescibacteria group bacterium | reverse complement strand
TGGTAGGGCAACGCGGTCTCAAACTCTCCGGAGGAGAGAAACATCGCGTTTCCATCGCCCGCGCCATCATCGCGGACCCCGACGTCCTCGTACTCGACGAAGCGACCTCCGCCCTCGACTCCCGTACCGAAGCGAGAATCCAGAAAGCGTTCGACGCGCTGATGGAATGACGGACCTCGCTCGTCATCGCGCACCGCCTCTCCACCGTCGTCGGATCCGACCGGATTTTCGTCGTGGATTCGGGTCGCGTCGCCGACTCGGGGAACCATTCGGAACTCTATGCGAAGAGCGCCGCTTACCGCGAACTCGTGGACGCTCAGAAGAACGGATTTTTTTGCGATGAAAATCGCGCGGAATCGCCTTGAAAATAGAGTAGGGACTCGTAGAATCACCCCCGTCCCTAACGCTTCCATCCCATGGCCGACGCAATGGTCCGACATATCGGAGAAATCGAGGACCTCAAGTACGCTTGAAAGTACGACGAGGCTCGAAAACGGGTGGAATCGTACCTGCTCAAGCACGCAGACGATTACCGCCTGTATGAGGAACTCGCCGACATTTCGCTCTACGAGGGCGATTTGGACCGTGCCGAAAATTCCATGGAGGTCGCTCGCAAGCTCCATCCCGAATCCGCCACCGGTACGTACCTCATGGGGTACATCCTCCTTTCCAAGGGGCGGTTTACCGAAGGCGTCGAACTCCTCCAGAAGGCCAACGCGCTTTTCCCGAACAATCCCGAAATCCTCCGCAACCTCGGTTGGGGGAATACCGTCCTCGGCGAAGTGTCCAAAGGCATCGTCCTTCTCGAACGCGCGCTCAATCTCGCTCCGGACGACGCGCTCATCATGGAAGATTTGGGCGTGGCCCTCATTTCCGACGGGCAGGTCATCTCCGGCGAAGAATACCTCCGCAAGGCCGGAAAGGAAGACCGTATCGCCGAACTCAAGGCGATCATGCGCGCTTCGTAAGCGCCGAAGACCGAAGCCGTTTCAGAATCCCGGGCCGCGGCATGCCGCGGCCTTGTCGTAAGTAACCGATCGAAAAATTGTCCTTCAAACTCAAGCCCCTTTCCGAATACGACCGCTTCGTCGCGATCGACATCGGCGCTTACCGCGTCAAGGTGCTCGTCTGCGCCGTCGAGGCCGGCGAACTTAAGATCTACGGACGCGCTTCCATCCGCCAATCCAAAAAGAACGTCATCGCCGGCGAAATCGCCGATTTGGCGGCCGTTTCCGACGTCGTGCGCCGTACTATCCTCAAGGCTGCGGAAGGTCTCGAATCCCTGCCTGAGGAAGTAGTGCTTTCCATCAACTCATCCGCGCTCCTCTACGACGCCATCGGTACCAACTACGTC
>JASDUA010000186.1:0-7573 GCA_041891375.1 Patescibacteria group bacterium | reverse complement strand
GAACCGTCACCAGCACGAAGATGGACAAAACCGACGTCGTCACTGTCGACACCTACAAGACCCATCCGAAATATAAGAAGCGCTACAAGGTCAGCGCGAAGTTCTACGCACACGACGAGGCAAACGCTTGCCAGGAGGGGCAAACGGTCACCATCCGGGAAACCCGTCCGCTCTCCAAGCTCAAGCGCTGGGAAATCGTCGGATAACGCACCAACCTAACTTCCGTACCATCCATGATCCAAGCAGAATCGCGGCTCGCAGTAGTCGACAACACCGGAGCGAAGGAGCTCCTCTGCATCAAGGTACTCGGTGGATCCAAGCGCCGTTACGCGGGCGTCGGCGACATCATCGTCGGCTCCGTAAAGGAAGCTCTTCCCCAGGGTACCGTTAAGAAGAAATCCGTCGTCAAGGCGGTCATCGTTCGCACTTCGTTCCCGGTTCGCCGCGACGACGGTACCTACGTAATGTCCGACGACAACGCTTGCGTTATCGTCAACGAAGAAGGCGAACCCAAGGGAACCCGTGTTTTCGGACCGGTTTTCCGCGAGCTCAAGGCCAAAGGTTTCCAGAAAATCGTCAGCCTCGCACCCGAAGTCCTCTAATTATCTTTTCCAGCCAATACCGTTATGAAAATCCACTCTGGAGACCTCGTCAAGGTCATCGCCGGGAAGGACAAAGGAAAGGAGGCGAAGGTCCTTTCGGTCGACACCAAGGCGGAACGCGTTATCGTTGAAGGCGTAAACATCGCCAAGAAACACGTTAAGGGCCAGGGCAACGTCCCGGGTCAGATCGTCGAGATCGAACGCGCCATCCACGTTTCCAACGTCATGGTCATCGACCCCTCCACCAAAAAGCCGACCCGTATCGGATTCAAGATCGAGGGTGGCAAGAAGATCCGCATCGCGAAGAAGTCCGGAAAGGCTCTCGCATAATCCCTCACGCACGAACCGTTTATGTCTGTCGATTTCAAGCAGCAATACCAGACCGAAATCCTTCCGAAGCTTCAGAAGGAGCTCGGCATCAAGAACGCCATGCAGATTCCGAAGATCGAAAAGATCGTACTCAACATGGGTATCGGAACCTACGTCGCGAGCGGCAATAAGGATTTCTCGTCCCTCAAGAACGACTTCGCGCTCATCGCAGGTCAGCTTCCGAAGGTCCAGACTTCACGCAAGGACATCTCCAACTTCAAGCTCCGCGAAGGAATGCCCGTAGGTATGACCGTCACCCTCCGTGGCGAACACATGTACGCTTTCCTCCAGAAGCTCATCGCCATCACGCTTCCGCGCGTTCGCGACTTCCGTGGAATCTCCTCCAAGTCTTTCGACCAGGAAGGGAACTTCAACTTCGGAATCAAGGAACACACCATCTTCCCGGAAGTTCCGCAGACCGACGTCGTAAAGCCGCACGGACTTCAGATCACCATCAAGTTCAAGGCGGAAGGAAAGGCCCACTCCAAGGCCCTCCTCGACGCTCTCGGGTTCCCTTTCACGAAATAATCACCTCACTTTTCTCTTATGGCACGCAAGTCCCTCGTAGTAAAATGCGAGCGTAACAACGCCACGGCTGACCGCCGGCAGGCCGCAGGCCTCCAGGTCAAGTTCCCGACCCGTCTCTACCACCGCTGCAGCGTTTGCGGCCGTGCGAACGGATACCTCGGCAAATTCGACATGTGCCGCATCTGCGTCCGTGAAAAAGCCAACGCCGGAGAACTCATGGGCGTTCGCAAGTCGAGCTGGTAGTACCCGTTTAGTTATTTCTTTCGACACTCCTATGATCCTCGATCCGATCGCAGACATGCTCACGCGCATCCGAAACGGCTACTTTGCCCGTCTCGCGTCCGTGGAAGCTCCGTTCTCGCTCATCAAGATGGAAATCCTCCGCGTACTCAAGAAGAACGGCTACGTCGTTTCTTTCGACAAGTCCGAAGACGGACGCTCCATCAAGATCGTCCTCAACGACGTCCGCGTTACCAAGTACGTTCCGTCCTTCCGCCGCGTTTCCCGCCCGGGACAGCGCATCTACGTTAAGGCTTCCGATATCCGCCGCTCCCGCAACGGACACGGTATCTACATCCTCTCGACCCCGAAGGGCGTCGTTACCGGATACGAAGCCCACGCACTCGGCGTAGGTGGGGAAATCCTCTGCGAAGTCTACTAGGCTCGCGATTCCCTTTAGTTCATCGATTATCAATCGTTTATGTCTCGTATCTGAAAGCTTCCCGTTAAGCTCCCCACCGGAGTTACCGCAACCGTGGACGGGAAGAAGGTCGCAGTAAAGGGACCGAAGGGAGAACTCTCCCTCGTCCTCCAGGATTGCGTTACCGTCACTCTCGAAGAGGGAACCCTCCTCGTATCGGTAGCCAATACTGACGAAAAAGAACAGAAAGCCTTCTGGGGCCTTTCCCGCGCGCTCGTTGCCAACATGGTTCAGGGCGTCGCAGAAGGTTTCAAGAAATCCCTCGAAATCCAGGGTGTCGGTTACAAGTTCGAAATCACTTCCCCGACGAAACTCACCCTTTCCGTAGGTTTCTCCCACAAGGTCGTCCTCGATGCACCGAAGGGCGTCACGATCTCTCCGGACGAAAAGGAAAAGAACATCATCCACATCTCCGGAATCGACAAGCAGCAGGTCGGCTACTTCGCCGCTCTCGTTCGCTCGATCAAGAAGCCCGAACCGTACAAGGGCAAGGGTATCCGCTACGTCGGCGAATACGTCCGCCGCAAGGCAGGTAAGACCGCCGGTAAGAAATAGCACCGAAATTAATTCCCCCTTTCCCTACTACGTATGCTCGAAAAAGTCGCCCAGCGCATCAAGCGGCACAAGCGCGTTCGCGCCCGGGTCTCCGGAACCGCGACCAAGCCGCGTCTCGCCGTCTTCCGCAGCAACACGTCGATCTACGCTCAGATGATCGATGACGAAGCCGCAGTCACCCTCTGCGCAGCTTCCGATACCAAGAATACCGCTAAGATGACCAAGACCGAGGCAGCAGCTTTGGTCGGCAAGGAGCTCGCCGAAAAGGCGCTCGCTCTCGGCATCACCGAATGCGTATTCGACCGCGGTGGATTCATGTTCCACGGACGCGTCAAGGCCGTCGCAGAAGCAGCTCGCGAAGCCGGTCTCAAGTTCTAATTATTTCCCCTATCAATCTCCAATATGGCGAAAGAAATGCGCGAAAACAACAAGCGCGCTCCCCGTAAGGACGGCTTCCGCGAGGTCGAAAAGGAGTTCAAGGAAGAACTTCTCGAAGTTGCCCGCGTTACCCGCGTTACCGCAGGTGGCCGCCAGCTCCGCTTCCGTGCGGCAGTTGTCGTCGGAAACGGGAAGGGAACCGTAGGACTCGGAACCGGTAAGGCAGCCGAAGTCGTCGTCGCTATCGAAAAGGCGGTTCGCGATGCCAAGAAGAACCTCATTACCTTCCCGATCGTCTCCGGATCCGTTCCGCACGAAGTGAAGGCCAACTTCAAGGCAACTTCCGTTCTCCTCCACCCGGCTTCCGAAGGTACCGGAGTGATCGCCGGCGGCGCAATCCGCAAGCTTCTCTTCGTTTCCGGTCTCAAGGACGTTCTCGCCAAACGTTTTGGCGGACGCAACCAGATGACCAACGTTCGCGCTGCCATCAAGGCCCTCGCAGCTCTCAAGCCGCTCGGCGCTACTCCGACCTTCGCTAAGGCCGCTCCGGCCGTCGAAGCGGTAGCAGCTCCGGCAGCGACCGAGGCAGCTCCGGCAAAGAAGGCTCCGGCAAAAAAGCCGGCAGCTAAGAAGGCCGCAGCCGAATAATCCTCCGATCCTCTCTCACTCCACTTATGCTCAATCACGCATCCCTCTCTCCGAACGAAGGTTCGCAGAAGGCTCCGATTCGTCGCGGACGCGGAAACGGTTCCGGAAAGGGAACCTTCTCCGGACGCGGATGTAAGGGTCAGGGCTCCCGCACCGGTAAGGGCAAGTTCAATCCCGCCTTCGAAGGTGGACAGACTCCGCTCTTCCGCCGCCTCCCGAAGCTCCGCGGCTTTACCGCTCTCAACCAGGTTCGCTTCGAAGTCGTCAATCTCGACGATCTCCAGGCTCTCGCCGACGCAGGCTTTACCGAAATCGACGCTCTCCTCCTCGCTGAGAAGGGTCTCGTTCGCAAGGTCGCTCCGGTTAAGGTCCTCGGTTCCGGCGAACTCAAGGCCAAGGTAACCGTCAAGGCGAACGCCGCATCGGCATCCGCTAAGGCAGCTATCGAAAAGGCAGGAGGTTCCATCGAACTCGCCTAATCGCAAGACTCATGAAAAACCCCCGGTTTCCCCGGGGTTTTTCTATGCTTCCGCATCATTGTGCCCATTTTACGGTTCTGCGTATTCCCGCATGAGTTTGGCGAGTTCCAGTGCGTTATTGCGCACTTTCTCCGGAGTTCTTCAAAATATGGCATTAAGCAGTTCGTCTTCCGGCGTAGCGGTCGCTTCCGCGTTCCATTTTTCGTCCGAGTAGCGTTTTTCGATTTCGTCCGCGATCTTCAATATTCCCGGATGGTGTTTGAATCGGCGCTTCGGATCCCACGTCGGCACGTTCTTAAAAAACC
Source organism: Patescibacteria group bacterium (assembly GCA_041891375.1). Lineage (GTDB taxonomy): Bacteria > Patescibacteriota > Gracilibacteria > BD1-5 > UBA2023 > JANJWP01. The sequence goes on along the minus strand of JASDUA010000186.1, from coordinate 3,009 downwards.
TGAGGAGTGCCGCGAAATCGTTTTCCCGCACGCCCGTCGCCCCTTTTCTCGGTACCGAGTGCCGTATGCCTTGGGGGAAGAGCATCCGCCGGAGTTTCGAGAACGAATCGTATGCCGCCGCCGTTACGGCCTGTTCGAGGTGCGTTTCCGCGAGTTCGAATTCGTACGGTTCCGTAACGTAGAGGAGCATTTTCGCCGTTTGCGGCTTCGATCCCATTCTGGCTACGAAGAGGAAATCCGACAAACGGTCGAAGTATTCAGAAATCTCTTCTTCGTAGATTTCCAAGAGCTTCGTGGCTTCTTTTCTTGCTTGGGTGCCTTCCGCAAGATCGTCGCGAACCATTTTCAATCCCAAATGGATGTCGTCGGCGTTGGAGACTTCGGTCGAACCCTGGAAATTGAGCAGCGGTCAGAAATTGGCGAGAACCTCGTCCCGGTTGTGCGAGAGGAATTTTTCGGCGAACGATTTCGCCATGCTCCGAATGTTTCTGATCAAAAACGCGCGCCGCTCTTTTTTCAAAGGTTCGGTAACGTCCGTCGCTCCGATTTTTTCCAAACTTCGGAGACGGCTTGCGAGAATCTGCAGATCTTCGCCGAAATCGCTCTCTTCGAAAAGGGCTTCGTAAGCGTTATGCCGGCTTTCATGTAAAAACGTCTCCCTGCTTCCTTCGCCTCCGTTCCTTTTCGATTGGAACGAAGACCACGAGAACGGCGTGTCCCGATAGTGTCCTCAAAGGCAGTTTTCGGGTATGCCGTGCTTCGTTTTCAGTACGAACGTCACCGAAAACGCCGAACGTACCGCACGGTGCTGGTTGGCTTCGAGAATCCCCCGAAGTTCCTCCGGCAACGCTTCGTTTCCGAACGCTTCGTAATCCTTGAGTTGGGCGTATTTCCTTTTGAACTTCACGACTGCCCTTTCTAGGGAATAGCAAGCTTTCGCCCGCCATTCACCCTTCCTCATGAGGGCGCTCATCTTCCGTTCGAGTTCTTCGAGTTTCCCGTAACCGGCTTCGATAATCTCCGTAAGGGTCTCGTATTCCTCGGAATTGAGCGTTTCGTAATCGAATTCTTCCAAAGCGCCCCAGTCGTCGTCCTCTCCGCCCGGAGCCATGAGCGCCTGTTCTTTTTCCCATTCCGAAACCTTTTTCCGCAAGAGCGCGATCGACGATTCGGTTTGCCGAATCGTTTCGAGATCCGCGAGTTCTTTCTCGTTCAATTCCGAAAGGAGATCCGCGCGCGTTTTTTCGAACGCTTCCAGCGCCTTCTCGTCTTCGAGGGCGGAAGAAGCGACCAGCACGTTTTCTACCCGCTTCGCGAAATCCACCCTGTCCGTCAGTCTGGGACGGGGTTTCATCGTCGGGCCCGTCGCGAGGCCGGGGCCGGGGGTTTTGGGGGTTCGGTCGGCGTTCATGCGCGCATTTTACTCCGTTCCTTCCTTGCGGGCAAATCCTCCGTCGAAACTCCCGTCCGCGTTCCGCTTCCTTCCGGACGGTTTTTTCTTCCCCGTTCGAACGAGCCTTGCCCATTGCCCGAATTTTCCTTTACTTTCGCTTGTTTTCCGTATACTTCGCAGGAATTTTCTTCAATAAATCCTATGATTCTCAAGCACTTCGACCGCATTTGGAAATCCGAATCCGTTAAGAGGAAAATCCTCGTGACTATCGGACTCATCGTCGTCTACAAGTTCCTCTCGGTTCTTCCGGTTCCGGGCGTGAACGTCGACTCCCTCCAGGCTCTCCGCAGCTTCCTTTCGGCAAACCAGGGCCTCGCGTTCTTCGGTTCGCTCATGGGCGGCGGTCTCGACAACTTCTCCATCGTCTTGATGGGCCTCTCGCCGTACATCAACGCGACCATCATCCTCCAGCTTCTCGCCGTCGTCATCCCGCACCTCGAGAACCTCAAGAAGGAAGGCGAATCGGGTCAGAAGAAGATCCACAACTACACCCGCTACCTCACTCTTCCGCTCGCGTTCGCGCAGAGCTACGGAATGATTGTCCTCATCAACACGCTCGTAGCCGGTTCCGGCGGCAAGCTCATCGATACCTCGAACTTCCTCGGAGTCGTCCTCCCGGCAATGGTGTTCATCACCGCGGGCACCCTCTTCCTCCTTTGGCTCGGCGACCTCATCTCCGAATCCGGTATCGGTAACGGAACCTCGATGATCATCTTCGCGGGCGTTCTCGCAGGCGTTCCGTCGCACATCACCCAGTACCTCTCGGTAGGCAACGTTCCGCTCCTCCTCGTGCTCCTCGCGATGACCGTAGGTGTCATCTACGTCATCATCAAGTTCACCGAAGGATACCGCAAGATTCCGCTCATCTACACCAAGACCGGCCGCGACGAACGTTCGTACTTCCCGATCCGCGTCAACCAGGCAGGCATGATTCCGATCATCTTCGCCGTCTCCATCGTCACCTTCCCGGCCCTCATCGGCCAGATCCTCCAGGCCAAGTCCGCAGGACGCACCCGCGAAATCGGAGAATTCCTCGTGACGAACTTCTCGATGAACAATCCGGGGTGGCTCTACATCGGAGTCTACTTCTTCCTCATCCTCGCTTTCTCGTTCTTCTACATTTCCATCGTTTTCAACCCGTCGGAAATCGCTGAGAACATCCAGAAGCGCGGCGGTTACGTTCCGGGCATCCGTCCGGGCAAGGACACTGCCGAATTCCTCGAGAAGACCTCGAACCACCTCAACCTCTACGGAGGTGCGTTCCTCGCTCTCATCGCGGTATTCCCGTACGTCATGACCAAGCTCAACAACTCCCTCGGGCTTCTCGACCTCTCCGGTTCCGGTAAGATCGACTTCCTCATCTCGGGAGCGGGTCTCATCATCGTCGTCGGCGTCGTCCTCGACCTCGTCCGCCGCATCGATACCGAACTCAAGAGTTACGACTACAAGAAGTTCTACTAAGCGCTCAAAAAATCCCCGGGGTAACCCGGGGATTTTTCTTACGCCGTAACGGCGGCGATGATCTGGTCGGCGAGGTGGAGGCGGTTCTTCTTGAG
>JASDUA010000185.1:0-7634 GCA_041891375.1 Patescibacteria group bacterium | reverse complement strand
ACGAAACCAAGGTCGACAAGATCAAGCTCCGCGGCCTCGCCCAGGAACTCAAGGACAAGGTCGAAAAGGTCTCCGGCATCGAAAGCGTCAATTTCGACGGAACCAACGTGTACGAACTCCGCATCGTCGTCCCCGAAGAGACGCTCCGTTCGCTCGGCCTCGTGGCCGACGACGTGGCTTCCGCCATCCGCTCCGTCCACCGCGACGCGCCGATCGGCAACTTCGAAGTGGGGAACAAGAAGTACGACTTCCGCATCGAAGGGAAATACTCCGAAGGACGCCAGTTTCTCGACACTCCGGTACCGCTTCCGAACGGAAAATCCGTCCGACTCGCCGACATCGCCAAACTCGAACGTTCGTATAAGGACAAGTCCGTCCGCGAAATCGGTTTCTACCAGAACGAAGGACCGCACGCGTCCGTCGACCTCGTAGTCAATAAGAACGACGGCACCTCCATCTTCGGCGTTTCCGCCGACGCGAAGAAGGTCGTCGAAGAACAGATGAAGCTTCCCGAATACCAGGACGTTTCCTACCAGTATTCCACCGACCTCGCCGACAACATCATCGACGACTACAAGGAACTTCTCAAGGAGGCCGTCACGACCATCGCGCTCGTGTTCGTGGTCATGTACCTTTTCGTAGGGTTCAAGGATTCGCTCTTCGCGACGCTCACGTTGCCGCTCGCGTTCCTTTCGACCTTCGCGCTCCTCTATTACGGAGGATACACGCTCAACTTCCTGACGAACTTCTCGTTCATCCTCTCGTTCGGTATCGCGGTCGACACGATTATCGTCATCGTCCAAGCCGCCAGTGCCAAACAACGCGTGGGGTACGACCCGAAATCGGCCATCCTCCTCGCGCTCAAGGAATACGCGGTACCGATCCTTTCGGGCGTCATGACCACCATCATGGCGTTCGTTCCGATGATGACGCTCCCGGGCATCATGGGAAAATTCCTCGGATTCATCCCGGTCACCATCTTCGGCGTCCTCGCTACCGGCCTCGCGCTCGCCCTTACGGTCAATAGCGCTCTCTACCTCGCCTTCGTAGGCCGCAAGGACACCTACGTCGATGATGCGGACGCCATCGAGTACGCTTCCGACGAAGAAAAGGAACTCCTCGCGTTCGAACGCCAGAACAAACGCCGCATTTCCGAAGGTACGGTCCCGCTCCGCATCCGTGCCATCCACTCCGCCACTTCGTGGTATAAAAAGACGCTCCGCCACTTCCTGGAAAATGCCAAGATCCGCCGCACGGCCATCGCCCTTCCGGTCGCGTTCTTCCTTATCGGGTCGGTCGTCCTCGCTCCGAAAGTGGGGTTCAACCTCTTCCCGTCTTCGGACAATTCGCTCATCACTTACAGCGTCGAAGGCGCGGTAGGGGAGAAAGTGGAATCGTTCCATTCCCGTCTCGCCCCGGCGTACGACATCCTTTCGAAATACCCGGAAATCAAATTCTTCTCGATTTCGGCGAAAGACAATACCGCCACCGTTACCGTTCAGCTGCACAAGCTCGCGGAACGCGAAAAGGCCAAGCAGCGCAGCGTTTTCGAACTCGAAGAAATCGTCACCAAGGATCTCGAACCGCTCCGCGCGGCCGGACTCAAGGTCGAATCGAAGGTCCTCAAGGGCGGTCCGCCGTCCGGTAAGGCCGTAGGTCTCAAATTGAACGCCGATTCCTCGGACAAGCTCGACACCCTCATCAAGGTCTCGGAAGATTTCGAACGCGAACTCAAGGGGCTCGAAGGCACGAAGAACGTTTCCACCACTTCCGGACAGACTCCGGGGCAGTTCGTTTTCGTTCTCCGTAAGGACGTTCTCGCCGAACTCGGCATCCCGGCTTCGAAGATTTACGCCGAAATCCTTTCGACCATCAATGGCGCCAACGTCGGGTCGATCGAAGATAACGGCGAAGACGTCGACGTCGTGGTGAAGGTCGCGGAATACGTCGACGCGGTCGACCCCCAAGCAATTGTCGGACACCAGTTCGCTTTTGGCGGGAAGAATTACCGCATCGGCGACTTCATCGATTCCACCGTCAAGAACGCGGTCGCCTCGGTAAAGCGCGAAGACGGAAAAATCACCATCACCGTCGAAGGCGACGTCGAAAAGGACGTGCTTCCGGCCGGTCTCCAGACGAAGTTCGAAGAATACGCCAAATCGTACGAATTCCCCGCGGGCATCACGTACTCGAAGGGTGGCGAAAACGAAGCCAACAAAGAACTCATCATCGCGGTCCTCGTTTCGTTCGTGGTCGCGCTCGTGTGCATCTTCGGCATCCTCGTGCTCCAGTTCAACTCGTTCGCGCAGCCGTTCATCATCATCTTCTCGGTCGTCATGGCCTTGCCGTTCATCATGGTCGGCCTCCTGCTTACGAACAATCCGTTCTCCATGCCGTTCGGCATCGGGTTTATCTCGTTCACGGGCATCGCGGTCAACCACGGCATCATCCTCATCGACGCCATCAACCAGAACCTCAAGAAGGGAATGAAGGACTTCACCGCCCTCGTGGAAGCGGGTTCGAGTCGTCTCGAACCGATGACGCTTACTACGCTCACTACGGCATTGGGCATCCTGCCGATCGCGCTGCGCGACCAGTTCTGGTCGGGCCTCGGATTCACCATCATCTTCGGTCTCGTCGCCGCGTCCATCCTCACGCTCTTCGTCGTAAAGGGCATCTACTACGAAGTCTTCATGCTCGACCACCCGTGGGGCAAGAAGTTCGTCCGCCTCGTCACCTTCCCGGTACGTCTTCCGTTCATGCTCGTCCGCCTCGTCTTCTCCCGGGTTTCCGGCAAGAGGAGGAAGGCGTAACGCCGTCTTAAGAAGGGGATTAAAGGTGGGCGAACCGCCGGAGCCGGCTTTCCATAAGGTGTGGAAGGCATGCTCCGGATTGGGAAATTACCGGAACCGCAGCGACTTTAGGACCCTAGGAGCCAGGCCCGGCGGTTCGTCCGCCCAATACATAAGCTTTCATTTCACGACATTGTCCAAACACGCCTCCGCGCATTCCGCCGACCGCGCTTTCAAGGTCATCATCTTGACCGCTTTTCTCGACATCCTCGGCCTCGGGCTTTTGATTCCGGTATTGCCGCCCATCGTCCGCGATTTCGCGGCGCGCGCGGCATCCGGGCTCGATCCGTCCGGAGCGGTGCTTTTCGGATTCCTCGACCGCGTCGTAAGCGATCCGGCCGCGCTTGCCAACGGGCTCGCGTTTTCGCTCTTCTCGCTCGGCATGCTCATCGGCGGAATCTCGTTCGGTTCGCTTTCCGACCGTATCGGACGAAAAAAGACCCTCATGTTCACGGCCGCGCTCGGCGTTGCCGGATACCTGTTTTTCGGACTCTCGTCGAGCATTCTCGCCTTCCTCGCGGGGCGTTTCCTTTCCGGCCTCGCCGGAGGCGGATTCCCTGTCACGCAGGCGTACATCGGCGACCTCTACGATCCTAAGGAACGCGCCGTGAAGATGGGTATGGTCGGCGCCGCGTTCGGCGCCGGGTTCACCATCGGACCGGCTCTCGGCGGTTTCATTTCCGGATTCGGATTGCATACCGTCGGCCTCATTTCGGCAGCGGTCATGCTCGTCGATCTCGCGCTCATCTACTTCGTCCTTCCCGAACCGAAACACCACGAATGGCACGCGAAGCGTCCCGAGCACGAAACTTCGTCCCCGTTCCCCTGGGGCGAACTTTTGCCGGTCTACGCCGTAGCTTCCGCCGTCGCACTCGGGTTTTCCGGAATGCAGTCGACCTTCGGGTTCGTCCTTCCCGACCGTTTCCACGTCAGCCAACAGGCGGTAGGCTACGCGCTTGGAATCGTCGGTCTCACGAGCATCGCCTTCCAGGGATACCTCATCCGGTACGTTCGCGCCGTGTTCCTCGAAAAGGGCATGCTCCTGTTCTGACTTTCTGTCATGACCCTCGCGTTCGCGCTCTTCTCCGTCAATCCGTTCACGGTCGCGGCGTTCGCCATTCCGACCCTCTTTTCCATCGGGTTCGGCAGCGTCAACGTTTCGACTTCGGCGCTCATTTCGCGCATCGCTCCGGGACATGCCGGCCGCGCGCTCGGAACCAACGGCTCGGCCATGAGCCTCGCCAACATTTTCGGGCCGCTCGTCGCCAACGCGCTGTATTCCATCCAGTTCTCAATCTACGGAACGCCGGTGGGATTCTGGACCTACGCGGCGTCCGCCTGCTTTTTCGCGCTCGCGTTGCCGATAGCCTATTTCGGAATATCCTCGCACCATCCGATCTTCGCCCACAAGGCGCACCTTCCTCAGGATAACGCGTAACGCCCATGAGAACCACGCTCTTCGTCACCCTCGCTTCCGCGTTCGCGCTGGCTTCGTGCTTCGCGCCTTCGGGCCGTGCGCCCGACGCTTCCGTAAAGAAAGCGGCGGAAGAGGCGATGAAAGAGAAGTCGGTTCTCGTCATGGGGGATTCGCTCACGGCGGGGTACCAGCTTCCGCCGGAATCCTCGTATCCCGCGCAGCTCGAGAAGCTGCTCAAAGCCGAAGGGTACCGGTACCGGGTTACCAATGCCGGAGTTTCCGGCGATACGTCCGCCGGATTGCTGGAACGCGCCGATTGGCTTTTGTCCGACCCGTTGCCATCGCTCGTCGTGCTCTGCATCGGTTCCAACGACGGCCTCCAGGGACTTTCGCCCGAACAGATGGATAAGAACGTCCGCGCCATCGTCGACAAGATTCAGTCGAGGGGCGTGCCGGTCGCGCTTATCGGGGTGAAAATTCCCCGCAATCTCGGCGCCGACTACGTCGCGAAATTCGAAGCCGTACATCCGAAAATCGCCAAAGACGAGAAGTTGCCGTTTCTGCCGTTCCTGCTCGAAGGGGTGGCGAAAGACCCGAAGCTCACTTTGGGCGACGGACTCCATCCCAATGCCGACGGGTACGCGATAGTCGCGAAAAACGTGCTCGAATTCTTGAAGAAGGAACGCCTCGTCACCAAATAGCCAGACTTCCGAAACCCTTTTCCAACCATGATCCGCATCCACGCCGTCTCCAAATCGTTCGTATCGGGCGACGAGACCGTAGAAGTGCTGAACGACGCGAATTTCATCCTTCCCGACGGCGCGTTTTACGCCGTGACGGGGCCTTCCGGTTCTGGAAAATCCACGCTCCTCAACCTCGCTTCCGGCTTGGTGGTTCCGGATTCCGGAAACGTGTTTTTCGACGAGACCGACATCGCGCAAATGGACGAAGACGCCCGCACGAGATTCCGAGGAAAACATATCGCGTTCGTATTCCAGCAGTTCCACCTCGTGCCGAACCTGACGGTCGAACAGAACGTCGAACTTCCGCTCCAGCTCAACGGGCTCGAACGCCGTTTCGATACCGAGGCGATTCTCGGGCGCGTAGGATTGGCAGGGAAAGAAAAACGCTACCCGTTCGAACTCTCCGGCGGGGAACAGCAACGCGTAGCTATCGCGAGGGCTTTCGTCGGGCACGTTCCGTACCTGTTCATGGACGAACCCACGGGCAATCTCGACCGGAAAAACGCCGACATGGTCATGGATCTGATCGGCGAATTGCGCAACGAGACGGATATTTCGATTCTCGCCATTACTCACGACGACCTCGTAGCCGCCAGGGCGGACGCCCGGTTCAAAGTAGGGGAAGGGAAGGTAGAAGAAGCATAATAAAACGCTCCCGAGAACGGGAGCGTTTTTCTTTTCAGTTCCTTACGCCGGGCATTTCATGTCCGCGTGTTCTTCCATCGTGTGCGATGGTACGGCGAATTCGAGACCGATGGTAATGAGGCGGTCATTCAGCGCGAACAACTGCATTCTTTCATTTCCGGTGAGTTTCATGCTTTCTAACGCATGGATGTCCCCGTTGGCTTTCGTATACGCTTCAATTGCACGGTTGCGGGTTTCTTCGGCGTGCATCAGCGCCGCGGCCGAATCGAGATTTTCGGAAATCTTTTCGAGCCGGTCATGGATTTCCATATCGGCAATAATGGCCTCGACGGTTCCGGCGAAATTGCCGGTGAGCAACGCGGCTTCCTGACGGGTTTCCGCGACGATCGCGGGCGTGGTTTCGCCGGTCGCTAGTGCCATTGCGGCGTTCCAAACATCGTGCGGGATGTCTGCGTTCAGGGTGTGGGTGGTTTGTATTTTCGCGCCGGCATTTAGGCGGTCTGGGTTTCGGGTTTCGGTGCGGAAGCCTTTTCGAGATTAAGGCGACCGTCTTCGGTTACGAGGCCTTTGGCGAGGAATGCCGATTTGAGTTCGAGAGGCCGTCCGGCTTGGTCGAAGAGGGGCTTGAGCGAAGGCGGAACTTCTTCGAGCTTGAAGAGGGAAGATTCTTCTTGTCCGAGGGCATTCGTGACGAACGTGCGGAATTCGGTCGCGAGGGCGTTCTTGCCTTTGAGGAATTTTTCGAGGTTCGTCGGCTTTCCGTTTTCGCATCCCGCGGCGCCGAATTTTCTCAGGAGCTCTTCCGTGGCTTTGGGGCCGAGGGCAGTGATGCCGGTGCGATCGAGAAAGTCGATAGCGTCGCGGGCGTCTTTTTCGTTTTTTTCGCCGTCTTTTACGGAGGAACCGGCGGTTTCTTTTTGAAGTTCTTCGAGTTCTTTTTGGGTTTTGGAGGTTTTTTCGAGGGCTTGTGCGTAAGAAGTTTTAATGGAGTCCTTCACGGCGACGAGAGTCTTCTTGGGGTCTTGTTCGTCTATTCGAACTCCTTTGTCTTTGGCGATCTTGTCGACGGCCTCCTTGTAGTCCTTAAATTTGGGATCCTCGGGAGAGGGGATTTTCGATCCGTCCGGACCGAAGGTTTCTTCCACGTACTTCGCCTGGCTCTCAACGCGTCCTTTTTCTTCTTGTGCAGTGGTGAGTTCGCTTTCTTTAGCCGCGGTTTTTCCGGTTTCGAGGGGAACGGGTTCGACCGTGAGCGAATAGCCGTATTTGCCTACGATTTCCTTGCTGGCGGTTTTCCCGTCAGGAGAAACACGGACGAATTCGTCGAACTTGCGTCCGTCGGAGCCGGTGCGGTCGAGGGCGAAGAACGTGCGTCCGTCGCCGGTCGAGTTGAAGTTGCCCGCGAGAGCGGTGCGCCCGTCTACCGGCGATTTCTTGGGATTTTCGAGGGACTTCGTCGCCGGTTCTTCGAAGATCTTGCGGAATTCGGCATGGTCGATGACGCCGAGGTCGCGGAACTGGGTGGCGAAGAATTTGAGGTCTTCGGCGGCTTTGGAGGTGTCGTCTCCGTTAGCCTTGGCGTTCTCTAGCGACTTCTGGAGATCGGAGAGGATGTCGCGGGCGAACGTCTTGGCTTCCTTGGATTCGACGTCTAATTTTCCGGATTCGAGTTTTGCGAGAGTTTGTTCATATTTTTCAGGCAAACCAGGATATTTCGAAATCCTATCTCTCATATCTTTTGCCAGTAGCATAAATGTTTCCGCCTTCTTCTCGGCAACTTCCGCCTTCTTCTCGGCAACTTCCGCCTTCTCGTCACGTTTTTCTTTCACTTGTGCTATTTCGAATTTTTCCGCGAGTTTCGAAACTTCGGAAACCGAGACGGGGAGTCCATCCTGGCATTCGCTCGCGAGTTTTCCATCCATGGCGCTTGCTTCGCAATGCTTGATTACGCGGGCAATGAGATCTGCGTCAGCGGGA
>JASDUA010000184.1:4811-7652 GCA_041891375.1 Patescibacteria group bacterium | reverse complement strand
ACCACATCCCTATGCGTAACGACAGCGCGTCGTGGGGCGGTGGATACGTGGAACCCCAAATTTCCTGCAACGGAGGGGCGACTTGGAACAGTTTGGGGTCTTCGGGGTATGACGGAGGCGTCATGAATTCCTGAAGCCCGTCGATTGGCTCGTATTTCAATACTCTGCTCATCGATCCGGCCCTGGCTTCCGATTATACCGTAAAGGTGAGGTTCTATTTCAAAGCATATGACGGCACCGTGTATATCAACACGAGCCACGACATCAACTCCGTCAGCGGAACCGCGACCCTCATGCCCGGGGTGAACGGAACCCAGCACTACGCGAAAGTCATCATCGAAGAAATCTAATGCTTTTGAAAACGAAACCTCCCCGGGAATTCCCGGGGAGGTTTTTAAAGTTCGCTTATCCGATGGCGGCGAAGATTTCTTCGAGCGTGGTTTTTCCCCGCATGGCCTTGAGTACGCCGTCTTCGCGCATGAGGATGAGGTCGTTCTTACGGCCTTCCTCGAGGATGCGCGCCGGGCTCTCGCCTTTGCGGACGAGGTCGCGGACGGAATCCGAGAAGTGGAGCACTTCGTAGACGCCCACGCGGCCACGGAATCCGGTGAATCCGCAGTGTTCGCAACCTTTGGAACGGTGGAGCTTATACCCCTGTTTCTGAGCCTTTTCCACGGCGCCGATACCGATTTCGCGCATCATCCAACGGATGGTTTCCGACTGTGCCGTATCGGCTTCGTAGGATTCGATGCAGTGCGGGCAGAGCTTGCGGACGAGACGTTGCGCGATGATGATGTCGATGGACGACGCGAGGATGTACGACGGCACGCCCATGTTCGTAAGGCGTTCGAGCGTTTCGGCGGCGGATTTGGTGTGGAGGGTCGAGAATACCAAGTGGCCGGTGAGCGACGACTGCGCCGCGATGTTCGCGGTATCGAGGTCGCGGATTTCACCGATCATGATGATGTCCGGATCTTGGCGGAGAAGCGCCTTGAGGCCCGACTGGTAGGTGTATCCCGCCTTCTCGTCGACTTCCGATTGCACGACTCCCGGGAGTTCGTATTCGATCGGGTCTTCGAGGGTGATGATTTTGCGCGATTCGGTGTTGAGTTCCTGGAGCATCGAGTAGAGCGTGGTCGTCTTACCGGAACCGGTCGGACCCGTTACGAGGACCATGCCGCTGGTTTTCGAGAGGCTTTTGTCGATCTGGCGCTTGCTCGTCCACATGAATCCGAGATCCGAAATCTTGGGAATCGCTCCGGACGAATCGAGGACGCGGCAGACGACGTTTTCGCCCCACTTCACGGGAAGGGTGGAAATACGCACGTCGATCTTCTGTCCTTCTTCCTCGATGCGGTACTTTCCGTCCTGCGGAATATGGGTGATGTTGAGCTTGAGTTCGGACTTGTACTTGAGACGTTCGAGCATGAGCTTGTACTCGCGGCGGCTCAGGTGAAGGACGGGAACGAGGGATCCGTCGATACGGAAACGGACGACGGTATCGGTTTCGGTGAGGTCGTAGTGGACGTCGGAACATCCGAAAGAAAGCGCGCCCCGGGTAATGACGGTAAGGGCGCGGTCGCTATCCTGGCGCTCGAGGGATTCCGCGACGAATTTCGCGAGTTCGACGAAGCGTTCGGAATGGAACGTGGCCGAATTCTCCCGAGATACCAGGGAGTCTTTGACTTTTCGGAATTCTTCTTCGTTGGTAATTACCGACATAAGCGCATCAGGATGCGGAAAGAGTAGTTACTACCATCGTACCATACCCGTATCGTTATTGCAAAAACCGAAAGTTCGCTATAATCCCTTGAAACGAAGACGACCTACCGTTCACCGTACCGAAATATGGGAAATCCGCTCGTCACATTCGCTCTCATGGGTTCGTACGCAGTCTGCTTGCTGTTCGTATGGACCGTTTTTGAAAAACGTCTGAACGTCGTGTACCGCCGCCACGTAGAAAAATGCGCGCCCTTCGGGGAACGCGGCCTCTGAAGGCTCGACAAGCGCCAGCGCATCGCGCTCCGCACGGTCATGATCGCCAATATGGCCGTCTCTCTCTGCGTCATCTATTTCATGTCGAACTAGGGTTATGAACGCGATCATCGAAAACGATTCCACCATCATCACCCGCCATCCGATCTACCTGTTCTACATGGCGGTCAAAGGATTGCTCATAGGCACGGTCTGACTCGGGCTCGGCGTGATTTTCACGTTCTATAAGGCCGACGTTCCGCCGGATCTGATCCACTATTTCATCTTTCCGGCGGTTCTCATTCTCGTGAACTACGCGATGTTCCAGCTGGTATTCGGCATCATCCGGTACCACAACAAGCTCATCATCGTCGTCCGCGACCGCATCATCCTCATTTCGAGTTCGCTCATCCTTAAGGAAGACATCGAAATCATGGAACTTTCCAAAGTCATGAAGATCGACGTCGAATGTCACGGACTCCTGCCGAACCTCCTGAATTTCGGCATGCTCATCATCGAACAGCAGAAAAACGACGTCCGCACCATGCGACTCGTTCCCGATCCGTTCACGGTGCTCCGCATCATCCGCGAAAAGACGAACTACCTCTCCGGAAGCACGAACTGAACCGGCGACCTCGCCTTCTTCAAGGTCTAACCCTTCGCGGACATGTCCTACCGATTCCTCAGGCCCGACGCGTTTCTGGAACGCAAACACCTCCCCGAGAGGGTCGAATCGTTCTTTTTCACTTTGGAAAAAGATTTCGGACACGTCGTCTTCGACGAACTCTGCGTACTCAAGAAGACCGGCCACGAATACCGCCTCGTGTACCACCACTGCTACGACGGCTGATCATGCCGGCTCTGAGG
>JASDUA010000184.1:0-4801 GCA_041891375.1 Patescibacteria group bacterium | reverse complement strand
GAAGCGGTCATCCATGAGACCGAATACTTCGTGGAAAGCCTCCTCAAGCGCGGCATGCTCGCCAACCGCGAAGGCGTTTTCGACCTCAAACGCGACGGACCGGTGTTCGACGCCATGATCCACTTGGGCGACTATTTCTTCGCCCTGAATAACACTTCCCTTTCGATACGCACTCTCGAGGAGCGCTACGGAGTTTCCCGCTGAGGAATCATCAAGCGTATTCGGGAATACTGCGCTTCGTTCGAAGCGAACGACGAAACCTAACCGACCGAACCGAAAAGAATGTCCTTCGTAATGAAAAACGAGTCCTTCCGCTGCGCGAACTGCGGAAAAGACGTGACCGCGCATCCGGAAGGCTCCGCCCGAAACCATTGTCCGTACTGTCTCACGTCGCTCCACGTCGACGCCGAATTCCCGGGAGACCGCGCGTCGGACTGCGGCGCGATGATGAAGGCCGTCGACCTCGACGTACGCAAGAACCGCGGATACGTCATCATCCACGAATGCGTGAAATGCAAGAAGCGCATCGCCAACAAGACCGCGCCCGATGACGAACTCCTTCCCTTCATAACGGCGCGCAGCGAACGCCTTGCCCGCGAACTTCCCCCGAGATAGAGAAGCCATGCCGAAAAAACCTTCCGATACCGTCCGCGAGGCCGCGGACGATTTCTTTTCCCGCCTTCCGCGGGAGAAGCGTTTCGTCGTGGCGCTTTCCGGCGGGAGCGATTCGGTCGCGCTCCTCCGGTTCGCGGTTTCGAAATTCGGAAAGGGCAGCGTGGTCTGAGCGCATTTCGACCACTGCCTCCGCGGAGAGGAATCCGATGCCGACGTGGAGTTCTGCAAGAACCTCTGCGAAAGTCTCGGCGTGGAATTCCGTATGGAAAGAAAGGACGTCGCCGAGTTCGCGGAGAGAGAAAAAACCGGGACCGAAGACGCCGCGAGAAGGCTTCGGTACGACTTTTTAAAGCGCGTTTCCGACGAATCCGGTTTCGCGGCCGTTCTCACGGGCCATACCGCCGACGACCAGGCGGAAACCGTGCTCGTCAACTTCTTCAGAGGCTCGAAACTCCGCGGACTTTCGGGGATTCCCAAGGAAAACGGCAGAATCCTGCGACCGTTCCTCGGCTTAAAAAAATCCGATCTCCTCGCGTATCTCGACGAACTCGGACAGGACTTCCGCACCGATTCGAGCAACTCCGATCCGGCGTACCTGAGAAACCGCATCCGGAACCGCATCCTTCCGGAAATCGAAACGTTCAACCCGGGCATCGTTTCCACCATGTCCCGCTTCGCCGAGTACGCCCTCGAATTGGACGAATACCTCGCTGAAGAAGTCTTCGCCTATCTCGATGCCCAAAAGGAGCCGAAGACCTTCGAAATCGCCGATTTCTCACGTCTGACGACGTTTTTCAAGAAGGAAGTGCTGTCCCGTTTGTACGTCGAAGCGAACGACGGTTGAATCGGCCTTTCGGAAGGCATGGTCACCGAAATGCTCCGTTTCTGTTCCGCGGATTTCTGAGGAAAATCCAAAGACTTCCGGCTTCTCCGCCTCGAACGGCGGCATGGCAGAATCGCCTATCGAAAAATCCGCGAGCAGTAAGCTCGCGGATTTTCAATTACGCCTTCTTGGTTTTTCCCGACGGAGAAAGCCGGATGACGAACTCCGCCCCTCCTCCAGGCGGGTCAACGATGGAGATGTCCCATTTTTCGCGATCGGCGATCTTCTTCACGATCGCGAGGCCGAGACCGAAGCCTTCGAGAGGACGGGATTTATCGGTGCGGTAGAAGCGTCAGAAGATTTTCTGCTTTTCGGAATCGGGAATGCCGATGCCGTAGTCGCGGACGCGGACGACGTTTTCCGATGCGGAGACGTCGATGCGCTTCGAGCCGGAATGGATGGCGGCGTTGCGGATGAGGTTGGTCACCACCTTTTCCAACTCCGAAACGGGCAGCATGCTCGTGAATCCCGGAACGTCGAGCACTTCGAGGACGATACCCTTTTCCGCTAAGAACGGAAGGAGCGGATCGGTCATGTCGTAGAGGAGTTCGGGGAATCGGACTTCTTCGGGCTCAGCGAACGAACGGGATTCCTTGCGGAGTTCGAGGAGGCCAGAGGAAAGCCGGTCCATCTTATCCGCCGCGGCGAGGATGTTGCGGAGCTTAGCCTGGGCCTTTTCGGTCATTCCGTCCGAAGCGAGGAGGAGTTCAGCGGAAGTGCGGATGACGGTCAGCGGCGTGCGGAGTTCGTGTCCGGCGTCGGAGACGAACTCCTTTTCCCGGACGATGGAGGCGCGGATTCTTTCGGTAAACCGGTCGAACGACTGGGCGAGGAAGCCAATTTCGTCCTTAGGGAACGAATCGGCGATGGGGCCGGATTTCGATTCCCTTTCGGGGTCCGCCTTTTCCACGAGTTCCGCGAGGCGTTTTACCGGGGAAAGGACCTTGGAAGTCACGAGGTACGAAACGAAGAACGCGAAAAGCGTCGAAGTCGCGACGATGAAAGCGAGGATGTTCGCGCGGAGCGCGAGCTTGTTGAGCATGTACGAATCCTCTCGTACGCCCACTGCGAGTTCCAAGCGCCCGAACCTTCAGCCGTAGAAAATGAACGGATCGTTCGAGACGCTTCCGTAGAAAAACCCCGAGCGCCCCCGAACGACGTCGTCGTCGGATTGTTCGGGCGCCGTAATGGCGAGGCCCTCGGTATCGCGCAAGACGGTCATGATCCCCACGGACGACGCGGCCTTGATGTGCTGGACGGCCGAAGAGCTGATTTTCACCCCGTAAGCGTCGTACTTGGTATCGGAAAGGGTCGAAGTCAAAGAAAGGAACTGCGAAAAAAGCAGTTCCTCGGTTTCCATACGGAGCGCCTGGGCGTACGCGAAGTAGGTCGCGAGCGCCGAGACGGAGATGAGAAATGAGCATGCGGCCGTAAACAGCACCGCGATGCGGGTTCGGATTTTCAGCGGAGCGAAAAGCCGGTTCATTAATCCTCCTTAATGACGTATCCCATGCCGCGGACGTTGCGGATGAGCCCCTTCTCGAACGGAATGTCCATCTTGGCGCGGAGCATCTGCATGTGGGTGCGGACGACGTCGCTCGTAAGATCGGAAGCGTCGGTCCAGAGGGCGGCTTCGATTTCGGTTTTGGAAACTACGCGTCCGGCGTTCTTCATGAGAAGTTCGAGGAGCTGGAAGTGTTTCTTCGAAAGCGGAATGACCTGGCCTTCGCGGGTGACTTCCTTAGTAGCGGTATCGAGCGAGAGCGGACCGACCTTGTAGACGCGGTCGTCGCTTCCGTGGGGAACTCCGTTGCCGCGGCGGGCCAAAGCGCGGATGCGGGCTTCGAGTTCACGCAGCGAGAAGGGCTTGGCAAGGTAATCGTCGGCACCGGCGTCGAGACCTTCGACCTTGTCGGAGATTTCGCCCTTGGCGGTCAGGACGATAATCGGGGTGGTAATACCCGCTTCGCGGACGCGGCGGATGATCGAAACGCCGTCCACGCCCGGGAGCATGAGGTCGGTGACGATGCAGGAGTGGCGGCCGGTAAGCGCGAGCGAGAGCCCGTCGGTCCCGTTGTCGGCGGTTTCTACCGCATACCCCTTTTCGGAGCAGTATTCGGCGACGTTACCGGAAATCTCGGTATCGTCTTCGATAATGAGAATAGGCATAGTGGTGTGGGTTACCTATGGATTTAGGAACGTTTTTTGGCGTCGGCGAAGCGGTTCGCCACGGCTTGTTGTACGAGCATGAAGAGCGTACCTATGAGCCAGTATACTCCTACTCCCGCAGGAAAGAAATAGGTTGATATGCCAATCATTATGGGCATCCCCCAAAGCATAGCGGCATTCATCATCCGAGGGTCGAGCGGAGACTCGGCGACGAGCGTTCCGTCTTCTTTCTTTTCGAATACCTGGGGAGCCTGGGAGGCCGGGTTCCGAGCCATGGAAAGCTTGATCTGAAGCCAAGTGAAGCCCATGACGAGCATGGCGAGAAGGAATCCCGTGACGCCTCCGACGGCCTTGAGTTCCATTCCGACGAACTGGGTGGAAACCATCGAGGGATCGAAATTCGAGAGCGCGGAATACAGGAAGTAGCTGTTCGTGGGATCCCCGATTCCTTCGATTACCCAATACAACACGATGAGGATGGGCATCTGGATGAGAAGCGGAAGGCACGATCCGAGCGGGTTCACGCCTTCTTTCTTATAGAGTTCCATGAGTTCCATGCCGATTTTGGCCTGGTCCCCTTCGTATTTTTTCTGGATTTCCTTCACCTTCGGCTGGATGGCCTGCATCTTGCGCGAAGAAACGAGGATGTGGTGCTGGGGAACGAGAAGCCCGATGCGGATGAGCACGGTAATCGCGATGATGGCGAGGCCGAGGCTGTGGCCCGGAAGCGATTCGATAAGGAAAACGAACAGGTTCAATACCGGGCGGAAGAAGATTTCGGTAAAGAAATTTCGGATGGCGCCGCGCTGCTGGAGGGTCGTATCCGCAACGGTTTCGACGCCGTTCGCCTTGAGTTTGAAAGCGTATTGCCCCGGATTCACGAAGATCTTGGAGAGGACGGAGAGGTCGATTTTCGCGTGGGCGTTCGGAGCGATTTCAACGGTCTTGCAGAACGAAGTGAACGCGCCGTCGATCTGGATCTTGCTGTAGTCCTTGAGGATTTCGAAATCCTTACAAGTGTCGATTTTCACGGCGGTCGCGGTGGCGTTGGTCACGGTGACGACCGGGATTTTCGGAACGGTGGAAGATTTTTCCGCCACGGCGACCACTACGCCGGAAACGGCGGCCTTATCG
>JASDUA010000183.1:0-7797 GCA_041891375.1 Patescibacteria group bacterium | reverse complement strand
TCGTTCTCAGTACCGGAAGGCTCGAAAGCGCAACCCAGCCTCCAGAACATCTTTAAGGAACTCAAAGCCGATTTGGGCGTAGAGCGAACTAAAACCGATCTCACCGATTGGGCAGAACAAGGCGTACTGCTTCTCAACAGCGTGCTCACCGTTCGTAACGGACAACCGGCTTCGCATCGCGGAAAAGGTTGGGAAACCTTCACCGACGCCGCCATCAAGGCGCTTTCCGACGGTCGCGAACGTCTCGTGTTCGTCCTTTGGGGGAACTTCGCCATCGGCAAACTCCCGCTCATCGACACGAGCAAACACGTCGTCATCAAATCCCCGCACCCAAGTCCGTTCTCGGCGCATTCGGGATTCTTCGGTTCGAAACCCTTCTCCAAAGCGAACGCCGCACTTGCGAATTGGAACGAAAAGGAAATCCAGTGGTAACCGGACGGGGTCGCAAGGCCCCGTTTTTTCGTGCATTGCCCATTCAAAAGGATACACTTACGGGAATCCGTTCTTCGGAGAACCCCTATCCGTAATACGAAGGCATATGGTGGACATGATCAAAAACCTCGGATGGAAGTGAGTCTTCAAAATATTCGGCGTCGGCGTGCTCGGCCTCGCGTTCCTCTGATTAGCGGCCGGAATCCTTTCCGCCGTCTTCTCCTGAATCGGTAGGAACGTTTCGACGAACTCGGGATATTCGAGATACTCCTCGAGCGATTCGGTATCGAATTCGCTCATGGGTTCGTCTTCGTCCCCGTTCGGAAGCATGGCGAAATCGGTAGCTCCGCAGTCCGAAGAATATGCCAAGGACGAATCATCCCCCGCCCCGCAAACGGCCGAGACGGCAATGGAAATCAAAAGTTACGACGCGGTGGTGCGAACTTCGGACGCCAAGGCTTCGTGCGATGCGTTCCTCGGGAAAATCGACCGGAATTGGACGACCGTCGAAAGCGTGAATTCCTGACGTTCCTACTGTTCGCTTTCGCTCCTCGTAAAGAAAGAAAAAGAAGAGGCGTTCATTTCGGCGCTCAAGGAAGCGGGGCTCTACGACCTTCAGACCCGGGTATCGAACATCCGCAAGGGGTACGCGGCGGTAACTGACCGGACGGCGGAGTTGAAAAAACGGCTCGAAGAAACCGATGCCCTCCTCGCTTCGACCAAGACCCAGTACGACCAGCTCTGGGAGGCGCTGAAAACGAAGAACGTCTCGGCGGAATCCATCGACGCGCTGAACCGCATCATTACGAACAAGTCCGACCTCATTTCGCGATTCTCGCGCGAACGGTTGGCTATCATGACGGAAATCGACGCGAACGAAAAACAGAAGAAGGATTACGAGGAACGGCTCGCGAACATCGAATTCTCCGTCCGTTTCGAAAAACGCGTAATCATCGACTGGGAACAGGTCGGCGAAGCGTGGTCGGCGGATTTCCGCGAACTCGCCTCCGTAGCGAACGAAACGGTACGCAACCTTACGGTAAATCTTGGCGGATTCCTTCTGAAGACCGTCAACGTGGTCGTCTACCTCGTACTCGGAGCGTTCATTACGCTCGCGGGTGGAAAATTCCTCTACCGCATGGGTCGCCGCATCCTTTTCGGAAAGGAAGAAAAGAACGGGAAGGCTGGAAAATAACGAAAAGTCACGAACGTCATAAAAACCCCCCGGATCGCTCCGGGGGATTTTTCATAGTTTCGATTAGACTCCGACGCGGATACCAGGACCCATTGCGTTGCAGACGAATACGGTGTTGACGTAGGTGCCGCCCTTTACGCCGGTCGGCTTGACGTCCTTGATGGTCTTGATGAAGAACTCGAGGTTTTCCTTGAGCTTCGCCGGACCGAACGAGAGCTTTCCGATAACGGAGTGGACGTTGCCCTGCTTGTCGTTCTTGAATTCGAACTTACCGGCCATGAGTTCCTTAACGATGGCGTTGAGGTCTTCGCCGACGGTACCTGCCTTCGGATTCGGCATGAGGCCCTTCGGTCCGAGAACCTTAGCCGCCTTACCCATCTTCTTCATCATGCCCGGGGTTGCCACGGCTACGGTGAAGTCGATCTTGCCCTGGAGAACCTGGTCGAGGAGGTCTTCTCCGCCAGCGACGTTCGCGCCGAGAGCGAGGAGTTCCTTTTCGTTGCCGAGGTCGGTGAAGGCGCCGATCTTCGGAGCCTTACCGGTTCCGTTCGGAAGGGTAACGGTGGAGCGGACCATCTGGTCTGCGTACTTCGGGTCGATCGCGAGGTTGAAGTGAACTTCGACGGTCGGGTCGAACTTGACGGTATTGGTGCGTTCGAGGAGTTCGACAGCTTCGTCAACGGTGTAGATGCGGCCTGCCTCGATGAGGGCTGCTGCCTGCTTGTGCTTCTTGCCGTAGTTTTTCATGGAAATGAAAAGTAACGTGGTAATAGCGCCTTATTTCAAAGGCTCCCATGTTTGGGTGCGCGAAGTATATGGGAAAAGGGTTTTCGCGCAAATCGGAATGGCCTATTTCCTCGGTACCGTTTCCCTCTTCAGGTTCTGAAGTTCCGCCGAACTTTTCCGAACGGTCTCGCGAAACGACGAAAGGAACGCTTCTTTCGCGGCCAAGGCCTTCGTAGCGGACGAAGCCTGTTCCCTGCTTAGGACTCAGCGGGCGAGAAGTTCGGCGATTTTCGATTCCGAAAGCCCGTGCTTTACGGGAGTGGTCGAAGCCTGCTTGCCATCGGGCATGGAAAATCGGTAGGGCCGATCGAATCTCGGATCGGAAATTTGCGCCGGCAAGGCGGCGGAAAGCGATTTCGAGAAACGCGCGTAGTCGGAATCCGAAATGCCGCCGAGGGTCCGCATTTCCGAAAATTCCGCGATCGTCACCGCTCCCGACGCGACGTATTCGGCAATCGAACCCGTTTCCATCGGCTTCCGTTTCCCACCTTCGGCCTTCATGGCCGACAGCCTTCTGAGAAAATCGATCCGGTTTTCAAAAAAGCGGACTTCGTTCCAAAGCTCGAAACCTTCCGCGCCGAATGGGTCGAGCGCCGTTTCGGAGCCGTCGCGTTCGATTCGGAACCAGACGTTCTTCGCATCGATTTTCTTTTCCGATATTCCGGCCATTTTCATGGACGCCTTGGCGATCGTCCGGGATCCGTCGTTCTGGGAATCGAACGCGACGAGACCGGAAACGGAAACGATGAGCTCTCAGCGCTCGTCGAAATACGCGTCCGGAACGTCGCCATTGAACGTAAAAGCGTACGCTTCCGTGAAGGGCAACAGGGAAAATTCCGGAGAAGACAGGGCGATCCTGACTATCCTCGCCCCCTTGGGGATTCCAGGAAGCGAAGAATCCTTCAACGTTTTCTCCATCCCCTTTTTCACGATTTCCGGAACGGCGTCCTCAATGGGGGACGTCCGCGCTTTTTCTTTAGGCATGTTATCTAGAGTTTACGGTCTTATTCCAAGACGGCATGTTCGCCGCATCGGGGAACATCTTGAATCCGCCGAAGGAAACCCCTTCCATCTTCAATCCGGAAAGGGAACTGAACTTGGCACGGAGTTCGGATTCCATCTCGTTGCGGATGGGCTCCACGTAATTTCGAAGAATTGCGACGTATTCGGCCTTAGTGATGCTGCGGCTTCCGTCCTTGGCGTATTCTCGGATGAAATCCGCCAAGCGTTTCTTCACGTATTCGTCGAATATCTGCATGTGGCGCTCCAGGGAAACCTTCATGCCCATGGTTTTGTCACGGAGGAAATCGTCAAAAGATTTCGCGCCTTTCCCGAAGAGGGTTTCATCTGCGGAAAGCAGCCCCTGCTTTCCGAGCTTCTTCAACTCCTGAAGGGCGAGCGAACCGTTCATCTGGTAGACGTTCTCGCCCTTTTTGATGACCTTCGAAGCATCGGAGACCACCATTCCGGTGGCGATTGCGGAAGAAAGCGGGTCGGCTTCGACGACCGTACCGGTTCGGGCGACGAACACTTGTCCGGTAAGCTCTCCGGAACGGGTCGCACGGATTCTGGAAATGTCGAGTTCCCTGGAAATTTTCGTAATCTTCGAAAAGTTTTCCCCATCGTAATTCACGCCGCGGTACAATCCGTCGCGAGGGCTCTGAATGTGATCGAATTCGGGCTTCACGTATTCTTTTCCATCCAAGCCGACGAGACCGTAACGACTTCTCGATACCCCGTTTTCCACCGTCTTCACTTCTACTTCGAACATGCCGGAGCGCGGATCGATGAGCTGGAACGAAGAATACTTCGAACCCGCTTCCGGAGTGATGTGGTACCCGCCTTTTTCGGAATTGAGAATCCCCCATTTCCCGTCGGCCGTTTTCACGCGGAGGAACCCGTGGGCGGCGTCGTCGGTGAATACCGCATTGAATTCGGGAGCGACGAACGTCTTGGTGCGCACGTTGAAGAATCCCTTGAGCATTTTTCCGTCCACTTCCCTCTGCAAAAGATACACGCTGTCGACGGTCGTAGGAACGATTTTGATTTCGTCGAGTCCGGCGGTCTTCGCTTTCGACAAGTAATCCGTAATGACGTCCTTATGGCGGTGGTATACCGGCGCGTCGAAAAACTCGCGGTGGAATTTCCGTTCGCGGTACGCGTTGTGGGCACTCGCAGGATCGTCGGCGAAGATTTTCGTGGAATCCTTGAGCGGGTTTCCGGCGGTATCGATCATGACCCACTCCTTTTTCCCGTCCTTATGGACCTTTCTCAAAGCCGCGGCGTACCCTTCGTCGGAATAGTGGTCGATGTACGCGTACTTCAAAGATTTCCGTTCGTACCCTTCGGAAGAAATGATGACCCGGCTGATTTTCTCCTTGCCGTCTTTATCGACCATACGACTAACGGCAATGGCTTTCCCTTCCTGCGGATCGGTGACGAAATCGTAGCCCCATCCGTCGTTGCCGTCCTTGAGCGTGATCTTCTTCATGCCGTTCTTCCCCTTCTCTTCAATGAGGTCGAGAGTTCGGAATTTGCCATCGGGAAGTTGGACGACCTTCCTCGTGTCGCTCAAATGCCTGATGGATTGGAATCAGAGTTTCGGATCGATAATCCATTGTCCGTCGCGTCCGATCATTCCGTAAGCGCCGTTATCCGCCTTGACGATGGCCCCCCTCTTTCCAAAGTTGGAAGCCTCGGAAAATTGCAGGACCTTACCGCTCTTATCCGAAAGGAATTTTCCATCCTTTCCGACGAATTTCAGCATCTTCGCCCCGGTGGCGTCGACGGTTTCGTGAAGCGCGTATCAACCTTCGAAAACGAGGCCGTTTCTCAAATTTCTCGCCAACCCCTTCCCCGAATCCAAGCGGGTGACGAAATCGAGGGCGTCGTTCTTTACGACGGCGGCGTATTCTTTTGCGTAAACGACTTCGTTGAGGATCGAAGAAACCCGGCTCTTCGTTTCCGCGGCGGTGCGGACGATCGCTCATCCCGAATGTTCCACCGCGTTAGCGGCCAGACGTACGGCATGGGTAACGTCCGGAAAGGCGGACTCGAAACTCTTTACGAGCCTGGTTGCCGCGGAAGGGCCGGACGAAGTCGGAATGGAGAGTTTCAGCATTTCGAAATGGTGCGATACCTCGTTCCACGCCGCTTTCGCCGCTCCGGCGGATCAGTCCTTCGCGCTTTCGACGAATCTCGAAAGCGACATGCGGAGCGCGGTGATGATCCGCTCGTCGACGAAGTCGTGCAATCTCCGGATTCTGCCGAGCGACCGTTGCATGTTTTCCGCCTGTCCGATGACCTGTTTCGGAAAGAAACGGTCCCTAATGAAATCGGCCGCTTGTTTCGGAAGGTATTTTTCAGCGGTTTCGCCGATCTTGTTACGTACGCCTTTCGTAGCGCCGTCGAGCTTTTCCGTAACCTTCTTAACGCCGTTGACCCCCGCGTCGACCCAGTTCGCCTCGGATGCCCGAGCTAAGAAATTCTTATCCGGGACGTATCCGCCCTCCTTGATGAGTTCCATTGCCTTGGCGCGGATGCCTCCGGCGTTCGGGAGCTTGTTGATGAGCGAAGCGTCCTTGCCTGTTCGAATCGCCGCGACCATGCGGTTCAGTTCTTCGCCGTTCATGCCGTCGCGCATTCTGACGCGGTCGATCGTCTTGACGTACGACTGGAGGTCGTCCCAAGTCCGAACGTGGGTAATTTCCCTGATGACGCCCTTCGCCATAGCTTCGTCCGCGGTAGTCGCGACCTTGCGGATACGGAAAGCGTTGGACGAAATGAAGTCCTTCGAAGCTTTCGCTCAGGCAAGGGTTGCCACGATGGTACCGGTCAGCTGTCCGATGTAGTTCGCCTGCTCGGCCGGCGGAAGCGCTTTTACGCGTTCGTACTCCTTCGACATCGTCTCCTTGAAAAGGTCGATGAACTTCTGCGGATCGGTGGCGTTCTTCTTGCAGAAATCGAAAGCTCGGCCTGCGGATTCTTTCAATGCCGCCCGGACTTCCGGTTCGGTAGAGAGCTTGTAGGCGAGTACGAAAGTGCCGAACACCGCCATGAAAGCGCCTTCTCCGAAACCCTTGGTGAATTCCCAAGCGTTGTTCAACATGTCGCCCTTGGTTTCCCAGAGGAATTCCGCAACGTCCTGGGTAACCCATTTCGGCCTTTCCAACTTGGCTCAGAAAATCGCTTCGAAACGGCTTTTCTGGGACTCGAGAATGCGAACTTCCACCGCCTCGGCTTGCGAAAGGGATTTCGATTCGATCTTCGGGCGGAGCTGCTCGTGACGTTCGTAGTACATCTTGCAGAATTTCGCCCAAATAGGCGAAGCGCTGAGACGGACCTTGTCGATGGAAACCTGATGGCGCGTATCTTCGCCTTCTCCGCCGATGAAATTGACGAACATGTCCGCAATCTTGCCGGCATCGCTCGTCTTGCTTACGTAATCGTGGTTGATTTCGCGCAGTTTCGCCTCCATTTTGGAGAGTTCCTGGGAAAACGGATCCGCGATGAGGGCGTCTATTTTAGAAAACGCGTCGAGAATCGCGTCCCTACTGGAAACCGATTGGCCGTTTACGACCGTGTTCGCGACGAGGACGACGTCCCTTCCGTTGGTAGTGAAGTACGCTTTCGAGTCGGTTCCGCCGTTTTCGCCACCGATGCCTTTGCTCTTGAGAATACCGTTCAACTGCTCGACCGTACGCGCGGAATCGCCGCCCTTTTCAGAACCGTTGATGGCTCGGAGCTTTTGGTTGAGGCGGTAGAATTTCGCCAAATCCGACCGAAGTCAAACGAGCGTTTCGGAAGAATGGCCCGCATCGCGTTCCCGTTTGTCGGTTTGCGCGGGGGCTTCTTCGAGAACGTAATTTTTTTCCGGCGCGTTGTTTGGTGCCATGCTAAATGAAAACGGATTCGATGGATATTTCACGCCTTTCGGCAAGGGTTTCCCGGGTTTCGATCTCCTTGGCTATTTTCACCGATTCCTTCGAGATTTCCGGGACCAATGCTCCGGCCGTTTCCTTTTCGGTATGGAGGGAAGCCGCCAGGCATTCGAAAATGATGTCGGAGAACTCAGGCAAATCGCACAAAACGGCGAGCGCTTCCTTCTCTTCTTTCGTGAAGAGGAAGCTCGCTTCGACGTTGGCGCGCAATTGTTCTGAGCGTTGGTTCATTGGATCGGTTCGGGTTCACCCAACAGCGTAGCACAGATACGGAAAAGTGGCAAAAAAACCGACCGTTTTTTGACGGTCGGTTTTTATGAACATACTTACGAAAACGTCAAGGACACAAAACCCCTATTTTCGAGCTACGCGATGCGGAAATACGCGCCGATCGCGACGAGGGCGGAAACGACGATGGCAAGCAGGACGCTCTTCCTTTCCGGG
>JASDUA010000182.1:0-7907 GCA_041891375.1 Patescibacteria group bacterium | reverse complement strand
CGGCTTCTTTCACCGTCTGCAAGCGGTGCGCCACTACGATGACCGTCTTATCCGAGAAGAGTTCGTGGAGCGCTTCGGTAACCGCAGCTTCAGAGAACGAGTCGAGCGCAGAAGTGGGTTCGTCGAGAACGAGCACTCTGGGATTCCTCAAAAATATGCGGGCGATGGCCAAACGCTGGCGTTCGCCGCCGGACAACCGGATTCCCCGTTCGCCGATTTCGGTTTCGAGACCGTCCGGCATCTTCTCCACGAAGTCGCAGCGCGCATGGCGGAGCGCGGTTTTCAATTCCTCTTCGGAAGTTTCGCGTTCCAATCCGTACCGGAGATTTTCGCGGATGGTCCCGTCGAATACCGACGGCTCCTGCGGCAAATATCCGACGTGCGGGAAATACGAATCGAGACGGAGCGAGGCGACGTCTTGTCCGTCGGCTACCACGCGGCCCGAATCGGGAACCGAAATGCCCAAAAGCAGTTTCACGACGGTCGACTTCCCCGCCCCGCTCCGCCCGACGATGGCGGTCTTTTTTCCTCCTTCGAAATCGAGGGAAAGGTTACGGAAAACCGAATCCTTCCCTTCGACGTACGAAAACGTGACGCCTTCGAACGACAGATCGCCCTTTCCGGGGACGAACTCCGCCCCTTCGCGATATCGGCGGAACTCGTCCATGCCGTCCAAATATTCGCGCAAACGGCGGTAATTGGTCTGTTCGTCGGCGAAGGATTGGAACGAATCGACAAGGCCTTGGAAGTATTTATCCAAAATGCCGAAAGCGATCGACGCGGAAACCACGTCGCCCATCTGCGCCCTGCCGGTGATGACGAAGTACGAGAGCGTCAGCACTACGGACATCTTGAGGAAATCCAAAAAGAACTGCGGGAAGCGGTACAGCGGCATACGGATGTTGGCCAGCTTGTCGACGTTGGTCTCGATTTCGGATTCCCACCGGTTGAGATGCTCGAGTTCGTCGGCGACGGCACCGTACATGAACACCGTCCGGCGCTCCATGATGGCACGGACGAACGTACGGGAGCGGCCTTCGAAAAGCTTGGTCCGGTACTTCCGAAGCGGTTCGATCTTCCCTTGGAAACCGAGCATGAGCCACGTGGTCACGAGGACGTACGCGCCGATGATCGGCAAGAGCCAGACTTCGGTATAGGCCAAATAGCAGAACACCGCTACGAACGCCGTAATGTCGAGCGGGAATTCGATAGCGAAGAGCCAAGTGATTTTTACCCAGGACTGGATGCCCGTTTCGAAGAGTCCGATGGTTTTTCCCGTCGCTTCGGTTACGGAAACTTCCTTCCCCAAGTATTCCGAAAATATCCTGCGGCGCGCTTCGCGCATCATGCGCGATTCGAGATGCGGCCAACCCGCTTTCTGCCAAATGGTGAACGCGAGCAATACGATGGACGCGGCGATGGCGGCGAAAACGTGTTCGGCCGTGGCCAATACCTGCGCGAAAGACGCTCATTTGGAGAGGAGCGTGACGATCTTTCCCGTTTCGTTCGCGATATAGATGGCGAGCGCGAGGATGGAAAGACGGAAAACGAGGTGCGAAGCGGCGTTCTTCAGACTTTTGCGTACGGGTACGTAGAACGCGCGGAGTTCTTGGCTGGTAGGAAACATCGGGGTGGAAAAAGATTGTCCGACTATACCGGTTTCTTGGCATCGACCAAGCCGGATGGTCGTCAGAAGAGAAAAACGGATTGTTCCGAACGTCGAACGCGGTATCATGGGCGGGTATTCATTTCCACGGACCCATGAGCGGCCAAATCAAAAAATCCGTACTCTCCGCCACGGCTTTCTTTCTCACTCTCGTCTCCCTTTCGGGAGCATACGCGGCATTGTCGGCGGGATTGACGACTTCGGATTTGAAATCCGCCGGAAACCAAGTATCGGTGGCTTCTTGGAACCGGATGGTCAATTCGATTCTCGAATTGGATGCCAGGACGTCCGCGCCCGTGGTCACGAAAATAAACGGAACGTTCGGTTCGTACACGACCAACATTCCCAACAACACCTGGACGTACATCGGCGACACCATCACGCTGACGCCCGGAAATTGGATCGTCTATTACGACACCTTCTACGATACCGATGGGATTACGTCGTTTAGCGCAGCGAGCTACAACCACCCGTTCCTTTCGACGACGACCAGTAGCGCCGACGCGGTATCGAAGGGCGGATTGACCTCTTGCGCACTGAGCTATTGCCCGGTAAAACAGATGTACGAAGTGAGCGTTCCTGTCACGACGACGTACAAAATATTGCACCTCGTCAATTCGTACGGCGGATCGTACGTCCGAATCCGTTGAGGTTGGGGAAGTTTTTTCGCCATAAAGACGAATTAAGGACTGACCGATGCGACGATTTCTTCGAATTCTTCGCGAGTGACGGGCGTAATGGAAAGCCTGTTGCCCTTTTGCAAGAGCTTCATACCGGCTAATTTCGGATTGTCGCGGATTTCTTGGAGCGAATAGGTTCGCTGGAGCTTTTTCTCGAACGCGACGTCCACGCAGAACCAGACGGGCCTTTCTCGCGTGGCGCGGGGTTCGAAATACTTTCCCGGAAAAAACTGCGTTTCGTCCGGATGGGCGAAACCGCTTACCCGGGCCAATCCGACGACGCCGGGAACTTTGCAATTGGAATGGTAGAACAGTACCCGGTCGCCGTCTTCCATTTCTTTCGACATGAAATTTCGGGCCTGGTAATTCCGTACGCCGAACCAAGACGATTTCCCGTCTTTTTCGAGATCGTCGATCGAGTATTCCGAAGGTTCGGATTTCATCAGCCAGTAGCGCATGTTTTGGGATTACGGATGATGAGGATTCTATGGAGTTTCAGAAGAAAGGCGAACGCTCTGCGTTACTGGTTCGATACCCACTCCGTCGTCCATGAGTACAAAAAGAAAAGAACCCCTTTCGGGGCTCTTTTCTTTTTGGTTATCTGGTTGCGGGGGTGGGAATCGAACCTACGACCTCAAGGTTATGAGCCTTGCGAGCTACCACTGCTCTACCCCGCGATATACGCTTTGAGCGTGCGGCGAGTATATCCGTTTTTAAGGATACGCAAGCCTAAAGGAAAAATGGTGCCAATGAGTGGGATCGAACCACCGACCTCAGGGGTATGAATCCTGTGCTCTAACCAGCTGAGCTACATTGGCGTGCCGGGGAATTATAAGCGAAAACCCCAGGAGTCAAGCGCGCCTTGGATTTTTCAACGGAAAAGGCCGCGGCTATTTGGACGGGAGGTTCTTGCAGAGCATTTGGATGGCTTCCGGACTGAGGCTCGAAGGGTTCGCAACGCCGTTGGCGACCGCTTGTTTCGTGTTGGTTTTCCTTGCCGTCGGAGCCACGACGCCCTGGTCGCCCAACATGTCGGCCTGAATTTTTTTGGTAAGCGACATAGTCATCCTTTCGACCACCGGGGTAAGGAAAGATTCGAATTTGACCTGGGCCGCGGTGATGAGCGCTTCTTTTTTGGCGGCGTTTTCGGGCAATCCGTAGAAATGGTAACCGTAAACGATTCCTCAGATGAGAATGAGCCGAATGAGGAGCGAGAATCTTCTCGACCTCCTTTCGGCCTTCAGCATCTGATAGATCGCCTCGGTGCGATCGGTGTCGTCGGTATCGAAAAACATGGTGTTCGGGGGTTTGCGAGAGGGTATCACAGGGGGCATATTTGTCAATTCGCGCGCCCCTTCCCCCAAAATGCCCCCGGCGTTGCAATACGGACAATCCGCCGTATCATTGGGAGCATGCGAAACAAAAGTGCCGGAAAATCCGCGACATTCTTGAACGAACGGGGGGAAACCCTCGCGGCCGTCATCGTCTGAACGGTCGTTCTCTGATTGGCCGTTTCGGGCATCGCGGTCATCCTGTCGAGCAATTCGACCCTCCAGACCGAATACGACCGCAACAACCGGCTGTTCCTTTTACAGAACAATTCGGAGGCGATCGTCCGTCGGGTAGACACTTCCGGAATCGCTGAAGGCGAAACGTTTTACATTAGGAAGGACGAGGCATCCAAAACGTTCCTCGTGCTCACGGGAGCCCAAAACGCCGACGAAGCGTACGTCAATTCCTACGGGGCTTGGGTGAACAGCGGCTCGACCGCGGATACCGTATACGCACGGTCGTTCCTCATGGAAAAAAAGGATCCCACCATCGGCAACGGCGGACGGGCCATACGGACGGACGTCAAGGAACTGGTACGGAAATAACCGTTCCTCGGGTCGGCGCTGGCGTTTCCGACGCTCGCGAGTATCATCCGCAAGTATCCCTATCCGATGCCCATGCAGATCCAGATCGATCCCAAGAAAATCGCCCTTGCCTCCTACGTAGCGGTTTCCGCGCTTTACATCGCGTACTCCGTCGCCATCGATTTCCGCGACGGGCTTCTTCGCAACGCTTACGAAACCGGCCGCACCGAAACCGTAAACGCCCTCATCGCGAAGGCTACCGACGGAAAATGCGAAGCGTTCAACGTCTATTCCGGCGACAAGAAGGTCGACCTCGTGAACGTCGCCTGCCTCCAGAAGGGCTCGGAAGCGACCCCCGAAAAACCTTTGGCACCGGCGAAATAATCCCGAACGCGAAAAAATCCCCCGGAAGACCGGGGGATTTTCATACGCTTAGTTTTTTATGCAGACGTACGTGTAAGAAGCGGCTGCGTCTCCGGCATTGCACACGCCTCTTCACGATATGTAGGCCGTATAACCGGAAGGGCAGGATTGCGCACCCGTTTTTGGGTTATTGACGGCCAGACAGTACGTGCTTGCGGTCGTGTACGATCAGCCGAATACGTCCCCCCAAGCTGAAAGGCACGTCCCGCCGACGCATTGGCTCGCAGCGTTCGCGGAGCCGTTCACGTCGAGCTTGAAGACCGGATTTACGGTTCAGATGCCGACGTTTCCGCTCTGGTCGATCCTCATGCGTTCGAGAGTCGTATTCGTGGCGTTGGGAGTGGTTTGAAAAGTGATGGCGGTACCGTTATTCGTCGATCCGGACCAATTTTCGGTAGCCAGTATGGCGAGGCTCGCCCGCGCGTCACCGCCGACGAATACGGGATCCGTCTTGCCAGCCCAATATCCGCCGAAGTTCAATGCGCCGATAAGGTCTCCGGAGGCGAGCGGCGCCGGCCCCGCTACCGTACCGTTGTTCCGGAAAAAACGCTGGATGGAAGATCCTCAGAAAGTGTTGACGGTGAGGCCCGCGCTCGAGGTGGCATTGTCCGAATTGATCTGGAGCGGCCAAATCGGAGTGGCGGTCCCGATTCCCACGTAACCGCCGGAGGAGGTGATCGGCGACGTTCTCACGCCGATGTCGGCGACGTTGTCGATGAGCTTGTTCCACATCGTGGCATTGAGATTGGTCGCTCCTCATGTCCGGGGGTACGCGTAATCGGTCGTGGTGAACGAAACGTACGCCGCGCTTCAGATTCAGGCGACGGCTACGACGGAAACGAAGGTCGCGGCCCAAAGGGCGGCGCCGTGCATGACGGAGAGGGCGTTTTTGGAAGCCATGGGAAGATGGTTACGTTGCGGGAGAAATCGGATTGCGACGGAAGTCCTATTCGGGCGAGATGCACGCCCCGTCGAGCGGTCATCACCATGTCCAAGTACAGAGTCAGCCGCGGTTCACCCCCGTTTTCGGCACGGAAAATTCGAGCGATTTCGAACGGTAATTTCCTGCGGGGTCGATGACGATGTCGGTTCAAAGGTATTTTATCGACCCTTCTATCGAATCGTCGATGGGGACGAGGTACAGACCCGATCAGCTTTCGTTCGTTCAGGATATCTTGTATTTGAGATGGGTCACGTTTCCCGCGACGGAAGCGGGATACGTAATGAACACCCCGTAACTGCGGTTCTTGAAGTCGAAAACCTTGGCGCCGTCGCCGGATGCGTGGGTTCACGAAAAGGAAAGATCGTTCTGAACGTATCCGAGCGCTCCGGAAGAACTGGCGCGCTCGTCGGAGGCGATTCGTCTCAGCTCGCCCGATTCCAAAAACGCCCCGGTATCGAACTCGACGATCTTGATCGAGAACGGACGGTCGACGTCGAAGAAGAGAAATCCCGTCGACGTCGAAGAAATCTTCGCGTTCGTCGAATCCGAATTGTAGGGATTGCGCTCGACGAAGGCGTTGGTCTTGGCGTTGTTCCAAAAGACGTTGTTCCACCCGGAATCCGCCCGTACCATTCCGATGGCGGTCTTTCGTGCGTCCGTATCGTTATCGGAATACCCCGACGGATACGCCACGGATCCGGTCGATCCGGCACGGAAGTCGTCAGAATTGGCGTCCCCGTCGTATTCCGAAAAGGCGGGGGGGACCGTAACGTCGAGCATTTTGGCTTGCGGATCGGAAAAGGTTCCCGAAAGGACGAGACCGGTGCCTGCGGCGTTGACGTTTACGGAGTTGACGTACGTTCCGGTGAGGAACGTCGAATAATCCGGAGAATAGTCCAACCGGAGCGGTATGCCTTCGGCGGAAACCCCTTCGCAATACAGTCGGCCCGCGGCGATTTTCGCCACCGTGGAAACGGACTCGGACGTACTTCCGTCAACGGTTCCGCTCAAAGTGACGGCCGTCGGACAAGCGCGGGCGGGGCGGTACTCGCCCCCGTCGGCATTGAGCGAAGCCGCCCAAGACAGGGCCATGTCGGCCTTCGCGGAAAGATTTTTCGCCATTCTCGCGTCGTACCCTTGGTACGAAAGGTTCTCAAGAAGGATTTCGGATTTCGACAAATACACGTATCCCAGGGCCATGGCCAGGAGCGTGAGGAAAATCGCGTACGCGAGTATGTTTCACTCTCGTGAAAGGGATTTCTGCATTAGAGGACGAGGTTGATGACCGTCGGGTAGTCGGGATACTCGGTTTTGTTTCTTCCGACGTATTCGCTTCGGGGTACGACGTAGATCCCCAGCATCACGTCGACGAGACGGTCGGCGTTATAGGGCGTCGCTTGGAAACCCTCCAATACCAGGTTGCGGAATACGGACTCCTCCCTGATGGGAAGGGAAAACGCCGTGGAATGATCCGCGAGCGCCGCCGCGGTCTGGCTGGCCGTAATGTCCTGCACGGCGAGAACCTTGGTTCCGTAGGTTTGGTGGGCGGAAGCGGGATCGAGGCGGAAATCTCCGGAGCCGCTGCCGGCGTCAGCAACCCCCACGAGCACCCCGGCCGTGCGCCCCGAATTGGTAAACACCACGAAATCGTACCCCGAAGGGACGTCGACGACGGTCGTCAAAGGGTAGGCGTTACGGACCGAATTGAGTTTGGAAATGGCATCCGTCAGGGCCGAATACGTCTGGGCCTTGGATTTTTCCTCGGTGAGCGAATTGGCCGCCTTCACCGCGATGCCCACCGTGCCGGCCAAAAGAACGGTCGAAATGGCCACGGCCACCACGACCTCCACGAGCGTGAATCCTTTTCGAAACATGCTTCAGACGGGGGAAATGCGAAGTTCCGACGGATGGTATACGAAGTTCCCTCTTTTTCAAGGAAGCCCCGGAAGGAAGGGGAAAACCGGGCTTGCGGAAATCCCCGAGCGGGGCATACTGGGGGAAACCGAACTAACGCCCCATGGACATCCGCATCCCTTCCGTTCGAACGAATCGAGACGCGTTTTCGCTCATCGAGCTCATCATCGTCATGGCAATCCTTTGAGTCCTTTCGACCATAGGGGTGGTTTCGTACAGCGCGTCCCTTCTTTGAGCGCGGGATACCGCCCGCGTCGCGGACATCGACCAGCTCAGGATCGTGCTCAAATCCGAAAAACAGAAGACCGGCGCGTACCCGAAACCCGGCAGCGCTTTCCTCATCGTGAATTCGGGCAGCGCGAACGTCGCGGCCTACCAAGGACGCATGGACCCGCAAGTCGCCATAAACGACCTGACGAAATATC
>JASDUA010000181.1:0-7966 GCA_041891375.1 Patescibacteria group bacterium | reverse complement strand
GACATGACATATTGAATCCTATTCCATTCTGAGTGACACCATTCAACTTTCTTTCTCCATAATTCTTAATGGGTGAACCATTTGCTGCTCTATATGACAAGCCTGCCTTCGATGCTGCGGTATCACGCAACTCGAATGCGTTTGCTGCATCTTTGGTTATCACATGATCAACTGCTCCTGAGTCACCAGTGAATGTTAGCTTTTCCCATTCACCTTTGATATTCAATATGTGCCCTAAGTCATTCTTATCAATCTGAGTACATGGAGGTGGATTGTTCTGTTTTGACCTTTTGTTGCCTTCGGGTATCGTTGTCCATTCTGTTTCATCGTAATCAATTAGGTCAAACCATCCATTTCCATATTGTTCTTGATTGTAATCCCATTCAACATTGGCTTGATCTCCTTTTCCTCCTCCAAAGCTGATATCTCCTTTGTCACCTTCTTTCTTGTCGCTTTCATCTTGGCCCAATCCATTTACTCCACTCTGTTTGGTGCAGTCTGCGGCGTAGTGCGGGCCTCCACAGTGGTAACATCCACCTTTGGGTCCACCTTTTCCTTTTCCATTATCTCCTTTTCCGTATCCTTTACCTTTGTATCCTTTATATCCACTATCTTTGCCCCCTTGGTAATTATTTTGATTCGAATAGTTAGGGTATCCTTTTCCTCCTTTTGGGTTTCCCTTACTTGCTTTAGCTGACCAACAATCTTTAGCCATATGACCTTTCTTGCCACAATTATAGCATTCGATATCACTGCCTTTTCCTTTTCCTTTTACCATGGCCATAAGATCTTGTAACAACTTATCCGAATCATTGCATGGACTGCATGTTGCCTTTTCTACACTCTGGTCGTCATATGCATTCTGTCCTCCTAAATTCACTTGCTCCATGAACTTTGAAAATAGTGCATTCAAATCCATGGGGACGGCCAAGGGAGTTTTTTTTACTTACTCCAGCAATCGAGAACGGCTGGCAAGGGAATCCGGCTAAAAGCACGTCGTGGTCGGGAATGTCTTTGGCATCGATCTTGGTAATATCCCCCTCTACCTTATGATCCTCTCAAAAGTTCTCTATGTAGGTCTTTGCAGACCAAGGACTCCATTCGCTCGTAAACACGCATTTCCCCCCTGCCTCTTCAAATCCTAGACGGATTCATCCAATGCCGGCAAATAAGTCTATAAACGTGAATTCATGGCTTCAGTTACCCCCTCCTTTCGAGGAAAGCGCCTCCCTAAGTGCAGGGATAATTAGGGAAGGCGGGACAACGTCTCCTTTTTCCCATCTGCGAATGGTGCGCGAGTCTCGTCAGAGAATGGCCGCGATTTCCGCTTGAGAAAAACGGAGCCTAGCTCTCGATAGCATTTCTTGTGGACTCATACAGATTTAGCTGGGAATAATTTCGGACAAATTAGCCGGATTTCGACACAAGTCAAAAGATATTTATGTAAAAAACATATATTAATATGTAATATACATATCAAATATACATATAAAGATTTTTTAAAAAAGTTTTAAATTTTAAGAAATTTTTAATGTTTACTCATATCATAAAAAAAGGGGCATCCTACGAATACCATACCATCGTCAACGCTTTTGTTCTTTTCTTCGCTGCCCTAAAAGGCGTCAATGGATATTTATTTAAACTGTCGAATGAAAGAGCTAGCTATTCGTTTTTTTCTCTCAGTCGCGTCATTCTCTGGAGTTCTTTTTTTTCTTTTCGTATGAAAAAAAGTCGATATTCCGTTCTTTTGTGCGCCAGAATGGATAGGAATCGACAAGGTATGAAATCTATTGATTTACGCAAAGCACCTATCGCTGCTTCTAATAGTAGTATGATTGTCCTACTTATGAGTTTCATTTGTGCGCAATTATCTACCGGAAATATCTGGCAACGAAGAGGCTATAGAAATTCGTCCAATAGAAGGCTCTTTTCTGCCGGTATACATTTGATTGTTTGTCATAGCGCTTTCATTCAGCGATAAGCTTGAATCCGGTACTATAATTCTATTGTCTGTGCTGTTTATTTTTTGGAACCATTTGGATGGGATTTCTTATTTCAATCCATTTTGGCTTATATTTTCATACCGTTTCTACGAAGTGAAAACACCTTCTTGAGGTATCTTCACTTTAATAACAAACAAGAAGGATGTAAAAATCACCGATGGAAAGTACATCCTTGAGAATCTCATAAGGATCAATAACTTTACTTACTTGCAGAAATAATATGCGTAAATTTTTGGCCCATCTTAAAGACTGACGGAACGTGACCGTCTTCGACAATGCGGCAAGCCTTTCAGGTGTGGCATTCTATCAAATGCCAAATGTCACTAGTTCAATCGAGTTCGTTCCAGATATTTTATTGGAATGAGACTCATGGTATTACGTTACGTTGAACGAAACGCAAATACAAGAAATGCTATGACCCTATATAAACAATACGTCGGGCGCAACAAGCACGAGCACAATCAATGATCAGAATTATGATGAGGTTGCTGCATTATTTTTAATAGAAAATAATGCAGCTAATACAAATCCGCCAAAAATGATTGTTTCGAAGGTTACTGCATGAAAAATTCTTCAGCCCAGGAAAGTGATCGTCCTTTCAGTCTGATGAGCCGAGATAGTCGAACGAGAAAAAGCAATTAGTTTCGATGGCTATATTGACGCATATTACGACTGAGCAAATAAGCTCTTCTTCAAACGATTTTCAGGAATCAAATCGTTATTTAAAAACATTGAGGTCTTCTATAAAAAAGCGACTGAAGAACAAAAAATGGAATTTCTTAATAATGATTTTTTTACGACCACCAAAAATAGAGACAGATTTAATGTATGAGACAGAAACATGCGTCGAATCGCGTTAGTTATGGATCAACTATCCGCCAAATGAATTGATCTGTCAGCTCAGTCCACGCGGG
This sequence comes from Patescibacteria group bacterium, assembly GCA_041891375.1. Lineage (GTDB taxonomy): Bacteria > Patescibacteriota > Gracilibacteria > BD1-5 > UBA2023 > JANJWP01. The sequence goes on along the minus strand of JASDUA010000181.1, from coordinate 5,049 downwards.
ATACCTATGTGCAATATGCAAATAAGTATCGGACCTCATGAAAAATAACAATCAATATAACAGATTGAAAGTTAGAATTCAGCACCAATGAGGATTTATGAGAAATTCTTGACGTATTGGAAGAAAATCTTTATACAACAGAAATCACCGGGGAACCCCGAGTAAGTCATGTAAATAAGACAATCTAATTTATCCGTCAATCCCGACTGATTGTTAAAACTCAACGAGGGGTAATAAATATTCAGACATGCGCGATAACTCATACGCCGAAATCGCGAAAATTTTTTGAAATTATACCGGGAACTACAACATCGGCGTCCTTGGTAACATTTTCCTTAAGTACGCGCTAAAAAGAGAACGTCCAATCGATATCATTTTTATAAAAATCACGAATGGGTTGAAATACGAATCTCAACCATATGAGATTCGCGACGATCACTTCAACTACAGGGCAAGCAGCTGGATCTTTACTATCGCCTGAGCTGATGTTCCGGAAAGTGAAAAAAATCGAGTTCATAAAGATAGCCGCCGTCAAGTTAATCCACGATATCTTTAAGCGAAACGAAGTATTCGCATTGCTTTGAATATCAAACAGAGAAGGCAAGAGAAAAATTTTGGATCAATCAGATTATTTTTCGATAGAGAGAATCGAGTCATTGAAAAATCCTTAAACAAAAGAAATTTGATACATCCAAACTGATCCGGATTTTAGAAGAAATCAACCATAGTTACAAATGAGGGGCATATCTAGCCGTATCTTGCCTACTGAGGATGCTCATAGATCATATAGCGCCAATTTTTGGTCATGAGTCCTTCAAGGAAGTAGTCAACAACCATTCATTTGGCAAGAGTGACAGAAAGAATCTTGAGCATCTACTGTGAGGCCTGAAGAACATTTCTGACTGAAATCTGCATAGCACCATTTGAAGAGAAGAGGTACTTCCAACAGAACAAACAGTAGAATTTCGGGCTGATTTTGATGTTTTGTTAAAAAATATAATCCTTGCTTTATCTGATAAGTAGCAAAAAGGCGTGACTTTTAAAAAAACCTCCCCATCCCCGGGGAGGTTTTTCCTTTTTCCACCCCCCATCATTTCCCATTTGACTTAAAGCACTTTAAGTTATTAGACTGCGCATAAGTATTTTCAAAACCGCCAATGCGCAGACATTCCATCAAAGAAACCGCCAAGCTCAGCGGACTCCCCGAGAGCACGCTCCGCTACTACGAAACCATGGGCCTCATCGGCCCTGTGGAACGCGACGCGAGCAGCGGCCACCGCAGCTACGGCGAAAAGAAGAAGGAAATCCTAATCAAGAAATAACCCCTCCCCCCATCATGATCCAAGCAAAATCCCGTGCCGCATTCGGCGCCACCGAAGCCTTCGCGCCCTACGCCCTCGAACGTCGCGACGTCGGACCGGAAGACGTACTCATCGAAATCAAATACGCCGGTATCTGCCACTCCGACATCCACACCGTACGCGGCGAATGGGGACCGGTGAAATACCCCCTCGTTCCGGGGCACGAAATCGCGGGAATCGTCACCGCGGTAGGCGCGAACGTCAAAAAATACTCCGTTGGCGATCGCGACGGCGTGGGATGCATGATGGATTCGTGACGCGAATGCAAGCACTGCCACGACGGCGAAGAGCAGTTCTGCAAAAGCTTCGTCTGAACCTACGGATCCGTCGGAAAAGACGGGAAAATCACCCAGGGCGGATATTCGAGCCACGTCGTCGTGACCGAGGATTTCGTAGTGCGCATCCCCGATTCCATTCCGCTCGACAAGGCGGCCCCGCTCCTCTGCGCGGGCATCACCACCTATTCCCCGTTGAACCGCTGGAACGCCGGCGCCGGAAGGAAGGTGGCCGTCGTGGGTATGGGCGGACTCGGGCACATGGCCGTAAAGATCGCGAGCGCCATGGGCGCCGAAGTGACCGTCCTTTCTCAGTCGCTCAGCAAAAAGGAAGACGGCATCCGCTTCGGAGCCAAAGACTACCGCTCCATGAAAGAACCGTCGACCTTCGCCGAACTGAAAGGAACGTTCGACCTCATCCTCAATACCGTCAGCGCCAAGATCGACGTGGACGCTTACCTTTCGCTTCTCGCGGTAGACGGTACGCTCGTGGGCGTGGGCGCTCCGGCGGAAGTCCTCTCGATCAACGTTTTCTCGCTCATCATGCAGCGCAAGTCGTTCTCGGGGTCGCTTATCGGCGGAATCCGCGAAACGCAGGAAATGCTCGATTTCTGTGCGAAACACGGCATCGCTCCGGAAATCGAAACCATCTCTGCCGACCAAATCGACGCCGCCTACGAACGGATGCTGAAATCCGACGTGAAATACCGCTTCGTCATCGATACGGCGACGTTGTAGGGATTATTCAAGAATCCCTACCGCTCCATATTACCGCAAGAAAAACGCTTCCCGGGAGTCGCCGGTAAGGGCGTCCACGTAGTCGTATTTGCGCGCGCGGTCTCAGAACTTCGACAGCACCGCCTTTGACCGCAAGTTGTCTTCGTTGCAACAAGCCGAAAGCCCGGACAATCCCCAAACTCTCTGAACGTGCCTCAGCCATTGCGCGATCAGCGCCGTTCAGAGCCCCTGGTCGCAGTAGGCGTCGAAAAGCTCGATGCCGAGATTTCAAAGTCGGCGCTCGTCCGACCTGTTGCGGAACTGGCGGTGGGTCAACGTCCCGATCCACTCGCCTTCGCGGGTCACGCAATATTCGTCGCTCTCCCGTATGCCGTATTCCTCGGTGACCTTCCTTCGCAATTCTTCCTGCGCGGTTTCGGAACAGAGATATCAAACGTAGTACTCCACGTTTTCTTTGACGAGATCGACGGTGACGCCGGCTTTTTTCCAATTCGAAAATATGTCGTTCACGGCCAGGGATCCGGCAATCCTTTCTGCATTCTCGGGCGCGAATCGAATGAGGGAGAAGTCTCCGCTGAGACGTATACGGCTTTCGTTTATCCTGTTTGCCAAAGTGGGTATTGAACTTACTTATAATAATCGAGACACGTTTGTCAAAACGTGCGCGCCATTGGACTGTCGAGCGAACTCGTGTACTATGGACGCGATATCCGTAAATATCCCCCGCATGGGGCTCGCGCTCCAGAATCAGCCGAAGGAGCCATCGAACTTTCCACTCCGGTCGGAAATCGAATTTGCCAAGAGCGTATCGGGAAAAGTCCAACGGATCGTCGGATAACGTAACCTTTTTCGGAACATGCCGCCCGCAAAAACCCCCCATACGAAGCCCGCGGTTAAGAAAACCCTGAGTTTCCGCGGCTTCACCCTCGCCGAACTCATCGTCGTCGTCACCATCCTCGCCATTTTGGCGACGATAGGTTTTTTGGCGCTCTCCGGCTATACGCAGGACGCCAAGGACGCCCGCGTGAAAACCAACGTCCGTTCGGTCTATACCGCAATCACCGCGGAAAGCGCGGTATCCGGAAATTCGCCCCGGTACTACGTCGTCCACGATCCGGACGCGGCCCTTTCGGGCGGAATCGTCTTCGTCAGCGGAAACCCGAACGTCCTTACCGGAGGCGACTGGAATACGCCCGGAACGAACTATTCGGCGGGCAATCCCGATTACGTGAAGCTGAAGCTGAATCCTGAAAAATTCCGCATCGCTTCGGCGTTCTGATTCTTCGACTCGGCACAAGCGTTCGATACCAAACAGCCGGTCATCGGCGCGGCGGACATGACGGAAGGATCCTCGGGCGCAAGGTTGACCCGTTCGGTCGGCTACGTTCAAGTCGTCTGAGCGCAGCCTTCCGGTTCGTACGTGGTCGTGGGGAATTACCCGACGACGGTTTCGGGTTCGGTCTCGGGACTCGTGAAAGATCCTTCGTCAAATAGCCTTACGGGCGCGGTGGTCGAGGGCGGTACTGCCGGCTCCTCTTCGACGAGCGGCCCGGTGACGGTAACGGTTTCGTCGAATTCGTACGACTACGACATGTTCGTTGCCGCAGGATCCCCCTCCGGACCGGTTTCCGTTACGGTAACGCTCGCTCCGGGAACGGTGCTCTGAGCTTCAACGACCTCGAAGTACGCCTTCGATACGGGAACGGGATGGGCTGCGGGCTCGACGCTTAAGCTCGTCGTCTGAACCGGCGCGTACGTCAGCGGACGCGGCGGAAACGGCGGCGGTGCCGGGCGTTCGTACGCCGGAGACGCTGGAGGTCCTGCGTTCCGTGCGCAATACCCCATCTCGGTCACGAATTTTTGAACCATCCAATGAGGCGGAGGAGGAGGCTGATCGAGGCCGGACCTCTCTTGGTGAGGCGGCGGCGGTTGAGCCGGCGCGGACGGATGAGTGGGATGAGTGGGCGGAGTATACGACGACGGCCAATGACCCAACGGCCGCGTAGGAACGCTTACGGCATGAGGAATCTGAGGATTCTACTACGGCGGAGGCGGAGGAGGCCCCGGTGCGGCAGGAGCGGCATCGGCCACCATCGGACCCCAGCCCGGCTGAGCCGGCGGAGCGGCGGTAACCGGAAATGCGAAAGTCACTTGGACGGCAGCGGGAACGAGATTGGGGGCGGTGAATTAATCCGCGGTTCCGCGATTATGCGAACGGGAATTTTTCGCTATACTTTCCCTATCGTTTTTAAAATCGAACCGCCATGGACCAGAAAAAATCCGTCATTGCCGCGAAGGCCGCGTTGGCTCTCGCGTTTCTCGCCATCCCCGCGAAATCGTTCGCGTTCGTTCCGCTCGTATGCGACCTCTGTACCGTGGGCGTCGTGGCCGGATTGGCCGTTTCGCGATATCTCGGCGTGGACGATTCGGTCGTCGGCGTATGGATCGGCGCGGTCGTAGTGGCGCTCATCGCCATGACCAACGCCTATCTCGAGAACAAGAACGTCCGCTTCAAGTTCCGCGATACCTTGATCGCCCTTTCCTACGCAGGATTCACCGGCGCATCGCTCTATCTCGCGGGCGTCATCGGATTGCCGCGTAACGTGTTTTTCAAGGTTTCCCAAGATTTCGCGGGAATCGTTCCGCCCATCGTCGCTGATAAGATCTTGCTCAGT
>JASDUA010000180.1:0-1426 GCA_041891375.1 Patescibacteria group bacterium | reverse complement strand
AACGCTCGGGACCTACGTATTACCGCGGCTGCTGGCACGTAGTTAGCCGTCCCTTATTCCTATGGTACCGTCATCATCTTCCCATAGAAAAGGAGTTTACACGAATAAACGCGTCATCCTCCACGCGGTGTCGCTCCGTCAGGCTTTCGCCCATTGCGGAAGATTCCTCACTGCTGCCTCCCGTAGGAGTATGGGCCGTGTCTCAGTCCCATTGCGGCTGGCCGTCCTCTCAGACCAACTACCCGTCATAGCCTTGGTGGGCCTTTACCCCGCCAACTAGCTGATAGGGAGCATGCCCCTCCTGAAGCGCCTTGCGGCTTTACCCTCTCGGGACCATCCGGTATTAGCACGCCTTTCGGCGCGTTATCCCCGACTTCAGGGCAGGTACAAACTTTATACTCGCCCGTTCGCCACTAACTTTGGGAGCAAGCCCCCAAAGTCCGTTCGACTTGCATGTGTTAAGCGCACCGCTAGCGTTCATCCTGAGCTATGATCAAACTCTTTGGAACGTAGCTTGCCTTCCCCTACTGGGGGGAAGGACTTCTTGTCTAAGACCGTCGGGCCGGGGGGCCCTCGGGAACTCAAATGATGTTGTTGTCGCGCCGGCCGGAGCCGGCGTCTTTTTGAATTTCGCTTGGTTGAATTTTTTTCCTGACCCGTCTGGACAGACGGGAAAGGACAGAAAGACCATTGGCCTTCCTGTGCGTCGGATGTTAAGGAGCGTCCCGTTTAAAAACGGACCCTTCGAAAAGAGCCCGCATATCTTATGGGTTTTGGCCCACGTGTCAAAAGGAAAAACCGTTTTTTTCTACGAATTCGCGTAAGCCGGTATTTTTACGCCTTTCGCGGCCGCGATCCGAAGCGCCGAATACGCCACTACGACCGCTATGGCAGACGCGATTTCGCCAGTAATGTAGCCCACGTGCACGTACGTGAGGACGAACGCCAGATACGCCGTTCGGTGGAGGAGTTTCCAATTCTTTCCGAGCAAACGCATGGAAAAACGGTTCGAAGTGACCGTGAGGGCGATGACGAAAACCAGCGCGGCCAATCCCCAGCCGATAGGAGTCAGGAGCGTGGCGGGGGAAATCCAAATGGCCGAGTTCATCGCGAGCTCCGGGGAAGCGTACCCCGTCGTGAACGTCTTTACCGCGTGCACGGTCGCCATAACGCCCATGAGGATGCCGACCTCCTTGCGGAAAGGCATGAGGACGCGAAGGAAGCGCGACCCCGTAATCGACGAGACCGGCGAGAGGAACATGATGAAAACGAGCAGGAACAACGCCCAGGATCCGGTATCCTTCAGCAATTCGGGAACGAAAACCAAGAGCGTGGCAGCTGCGGAAACGGCAAGCAGGGCGCGGGATATCTTTTCCCGGTTTTTCGAAACGAAATCGGTCGTCGGCGAAAGCGCGCGGTCGAATAC
>JASDUA010000179.1:0-8039 GCA_041891375.1 Patescibacteria group bacterium | reverse complement strand
ACCCGACGCGTCTTGGAAGGTCGGCTCCTTCGCGCTATGGACGAAAGAAGAAGGCGGCGATTACGTACCGCTGGAGACGTTCCATCCCAAAAACCCCTCCGAATGAAGAGGCAAACGCCACGCTTCGAAGTTGTTGAAGTTCCTCATTCGGACCCTCGCGCAAATATCCCTGTTCTTCACGTGCTTCCTTCCTCTCGGAAGCATTCTGAACGACGCGTTCGAATCCGTCATGAAAAACGGGTTAACCCGCCCCTGACTCATCGACGTCGCGGCTTTCGTGGCGACCCTCTCGGCGACTGCGGCGATCTGAGCCACGCTGAAGCGACGGATGGACGTTCGCATCGCCCATGCCGTAGTCGCTTTCGCGCTCGCGTGTTCCGTTGCCCTGTTCGCCGCCGAAATGCGCGAACTGTCCGTCTGCCTGGCGAACGAGGCGGAAGAATTCTACTGTTCCTGGATATACGAAGCCCTCATCTGGTCTTCTGGAATCATGATCGGGTTGCTGCTCTTGTATTTCGGGATACCCGACAAATCCGAAAAACGCTAACATGATTTTTCCTTCGCTCTTCCTCTCGCACTGATCCCCGATGCTCGCGCTCGAAAGCCCGGAGCGGGATCCGTACGTCAAAACACTGCGCGAACTCTGAGAGCGCCTTCCGAAACCGAAGGCGGTGGTTTTCGTGAGCGCGCATTGGTACGTGAACGGCAATTTCATAGACGCGTCCGAACATCCCCAAACGATCTACGACTTCTACGGGTTCCCGTCTCCGCTCTACGCAGTCAAATATCCGGCCGCCGGATATCCGCAGGCGTTGCCGGATATCGAAGAAGCCTTCGGAAAGGGGTATTGGAAAAGCGTGGAGAGGGGATTGGACCACGGGGTTTGGACGACGCTCACGCACCTTTTTCCAAAAGCCGACGTTCCCGTCGTCTCGCTTTCGCTCAACGCTTCGCTTGCTCCGGAGGAACACTTCGAAACCTGACGTAAACTCCGCGTCCTCCGTGAAAGGGGATATCTCGTCATCGGGGGAGGAAATATCGTACACGATCTTGGTTCGGTGGATTTTTCGAAATGACCGGGCACTGAGCCGCACGGTTTCGCGAAGGAATTCGACGAAGCGTTCGCTGCGGCCATGGCATCGGACAATCTCGAAAAACTCTTCTTTCCCCAAAAAATGCCGGGCGGGGTACGGAGCGTTCCGACACCGGACCACTACCTTCCCGCGCTCGTCGCGCTCTGAACGGCAATGGAAGGGGAAAGCGCGATTACGGTGTTCGAGGGGTTCGAACTCTGAAGCATCGGCAGGCGCTCGTTCGGCTTCGGGCTCTAGCGCGAGACTTTATTGACAAACGGAGTTTTTCTTCATAATCACCATAGTCGCATTTTCTTGAAAGGAGGCACGCGATGGCAAACCAAAACAACGGCGGAGTCATGGGCTTCGCGGAAAGGCTCATTCGCCACTTCCAGAAAAACGGTTTCGTGGACGTTACCGAAGCGGTCGTCTTGCACGTCAAGGCACGCAAAGGCGTAGCGTCTTCCTACGAAGTGGTGAGCCAAGAATTCGCGCGCGCGAGCGCACAGGGTTCTTCGGTCTCGCTGAGCCAATTCTTCGAGGTCCGCTTCATCGAAAGTTTTTCCCAGCAAAGATCGGAAGAAGAAATCCGCAACATGTTCCATTCGGATTTCGAACCCGAACTCCGTCGGAATTTCCCGGAACTGTATTTTGGCAAGACGAATTACCTCTTCGACCAAAACGCGGTAGGGACGAAGTACGACATCGCGATCCGCATTGGGCGAACCAATGAATCGGGTGCGAAAATCGTGCTTCTGAACGACCCGGGCAGTTCCTTCGTGGAATACTTCGAGAAGCAGATGAAAGCCGTGGAAGAGTGGGACGCTCTCTGCAGTGACCTTAAAGCCGCTGTCGGAAAGCTCGCGCTTCTCCAAATCTAAAGAACCCCCGTCTTCCGACGGGGGTTTTCCTTTAGATTCCGTAATCAGAATCCATATCCAAAAGCCGTATGATAAGCTGTCTGCGGATTTTCGAATTGGAGAGGATCCTGTTTACCGAAGCGTCGCTGAGCGGCATTTCCGAAGGTTTCGCGGGAACGACCGGCACTGCGGAGGTTTCGGGTGCGGCAGGCGGAAATCAGTCTCCGGAAGGAGAATCGTGCGGCATCGGTTTGGCGATTTCCCGCATTCCGATACCTCAAATGGTCTCGTCGACCTTCTCCCTGACCTGGGGGACGACGAAAGCTTTCGGCAGGGTGGGGAGGTCTATGCGGCGGGTCTCGGCGGTCTCGGTGGCGTCACGGACGATTTCCGAAGGGGTTTTCATTACGTAGTCTCCGCGCGGAAGGTCTCGGAGCTCTTCGAAGGAAGTGTTACCGAGGAGGATTTGCCGGATGCCCTCTTCGAAAATCATGTTCATGAAGTGCTTCTCGCGAATGTATTCGATGACTTCGCGGTACGGTTTTCCTTCGCGGATCATGTCGCGGACCATCGAGGTGAGCGTAAGCTGTTCGACGATGACCTGCAACGAACGGTATCCTTCGCCGTCGCACTTCTTGCAACCGCAAGGGGATTTGATCTTGTATTTCGTCCAATCCCGTTCGAGTTCGTCGATGACGTGGTCGTCGATTTCCATGCCTCGGAAATATTCGCGGCCCGGAAAAATCGGCATTTCTTGCGCGCAATCGCAAAGCCGTCGGATAAGGCGCTGGTTGAGTACCGTAACCACCGTGGATGAGATGAGCCATTCCGCGACGCCGAGTTGGATGAGGCGGACGATGGATCAGAGCGCGTCTTCCGTATGGAGCGTGGAAAGGACCAAATGTCCGGTAAGCGCCGCTTGGGTGGCGATTTGGGCGGTTTCGGTATCGCGGATTTCCCCAACGAGGATGACGTCGGGGTCTTGACGGAGAACCGAACGGATGGCCACCGGATACGTGAAACCCCTGGCTTCGTTGATAGCCGATTGGTTCACGAATTCGCCCGCGCGGTATTCTACCGGATCCTCGAGGGTCACGATGTTCGTCCCTTCTCACGCGACGTGCTGGATAGCTCGGTGGAGCATGGTCGTCTTACCCGATCACGTGGGCCCGGTAACGAGGATGACGCCGTTCTTCTTATTCATCACGTTCACGAGTTGACGCTCGATGCGGGGCGGCAGATTCGAATCGTAGAGGCTTTTGCGACTCATGTCCTGCAAAAGCATGCGCATGACGAGCTTCTCCCCGTAGATAGTCGGCATCGTGCTGACGCGGATGTCCACGATATGCCCGCCGAGCGCGCGCATGAAAGACCCGTCCTGCGGGAGATGCGTTTTGGTAATGTCGAGTTTCGTGGAATGTTTGACGACGTTGATGAATCCGCGGAGGTTCTCGGTAGGGAAGCGGTCGACCTTGCGGAGCTTTCCGTTTATGCGCATGCGTACGGTCACTTCGCCGTCGCAGGGTTCGACGTGGATGTCCGACGCGCCGCGAAGAACCGCGAGGAACATGAGCTTGTTCAGATACCTCACGTGCTTGCTCGCTTCCAAGGCGTCCATTCCGCTCGGAGCGTTCACGTGTTTTCCCTTGAAAAGGTGGTCGTACCCTTTCTTTACCGTCACGGAATTGCAGACGTAGGCGCTCACTTCCGCCCCGGTCTCTTTTTCGATCCTCTCGATGAAATCCTTGTTCAAGGGATCCGCCATGACGATCGAAAGGTGGGCGTTCTTGATCTCGGAATCCTTTTGAACGCCTTTGCCATGAATGGATTCGATATAGAAAATCGGCAAGGATTTCGTTTCGGCCCAGAGCGAAATGGGAATGTTCTTCAGAACCTCCTTCATCTCGGGATCGATTGCGGAAAAATCGTCACGGGAGATGTCGAGATACTGGATTCCCAACTGGCGGGAAACCGCCATGAGGATCGACTGTTCGTCCACGAGCCCGCATTCTACCAAAACTTCCCCGAGAGGCTTTCCTCCGGAAAGCTTCTGCGCAGCGAGACCCGCGTCGAGCTGCTCGCGGGTGATGACTTTTTCATTCAAAAGGACTTCGCCGATTTTCAAACGCCTTCCGACGTCTTTCATGGCCTTTGCGAAGACCTGTTCGGTAACCCAACCCTTTCCGGTAAGGATTTCCCCAAGCGGCACCCCGCTCGTGGACTGTTCGCCCAAAGCCTGCGAAAGCTGGTCGGGAGTGATATATCACTCCTCGAGAAGCACTTCTCCGATAGGTTTGTCGCGGAAAGGCACGAAATCGGCCGGTACGACTTCTCGTCCGGCATCGGGAGTCCGCTTCCTCCAAATCTTTTTCGGCGGGGCGTCCGAAGCATCCGCGGCGGTCGATTCCCCGTCTGGTTTGAGGCTGTCGTTCATGATGAAGATTATGCGGAATAACCCCGAATTAGCAAGAGAAGAAGCCGACGGTGCCACGATCGAGAAACGCTTGCCCAAAACGCGGCACGAGGTATCATTGGCAGGTAACCCGCCCGCATTCGAATGAAAATCGTGCTGATCGCCGCCATGGCTGAAGAAAACCGGACCATCTGACGATCCGGAAGCCTCCCGTGGCACCTGCCGGAGGATTTGGCGAATTTCCGCAAAGTGACCTCCTGAAAACCCGTAGTCATGGGGAGGAAAACGTACGAATCCCTTCCCGAAAAATTCCGGCCGCTTCCCAATAGGCGGAACGTGGTCGTATCGTCGTCCGGGTATTCGTGATACGGTTTCGAGTCGGCTAATTCGCCGGAAGGCGCCGTAAGACTTCTGGAATCGAGCGGCGAAGAAGCGGCCTTCGTCATCGGCGGTTCGCAAATCTACTCAGCGTTCCTCGAATCCGGAATCGCGGACGAGATATGGCTTTCCCTCGTAGGGGGAAAATACGAGGGCGACGCGTTCTTTCCGGAGTTCGAAGCGGATTTCAACGAAATCGAACGAACCGAATTCGATACCTTCACCTTCGTGAAATATGCGAGAACCTAATTCTGACGGTTCGCTCACCGAATACCTCTGACCGGCGGTTCCCAAATTGTTTTCGGAAACCCTCGCCGTACTGGAATCGGCCCAAAGGAAAATTCGGAAGGGGGGAGACCTCAATACGGACGAAATATCCAGAATCCGCGATACCTTCCACGAAGAATCCCTCGACGCGCAATCGCTGAAGTGCCTGGTGGGAACGAAGGTTTCGATGTTCGTGGGGAATTACGCGGAAAAGGCCGAGATGGCCGAAACCGTCATCGCGGACATTCGGAACGCCGTGGACGGAACCTCGGGCAAAGTCGTGGAAACCCTCAGGGGGACTTCGTGGTCTTCGACGTTCTTCGCATCGTCCCTTTCGTATCTCGAGCTTTGCGAAAGCAGGGCATGACGCGAAGACGATCCCGGAATCGTGGAAGAAGTGCTCTTCCGCTTCATCGGGGAGGATTTCGAAGCGGCGCGTTCGAAAGCGGAAGCGGTAAAGACCGCGGCAGGAGAGGCCATCTTACCGATACAGGGCGAGATCGCGTACGTGGCGAACTCGACAGACGATCCGGCCCGCCTGTCGAAACTCGCGCTGGAACGGGCGTTGCTTGCCGGAAAGCTCAGGGACGAGGCGGAACCGGTGTTCGAGACGATACGCTCGGATTTCGAAAAACTCCGCAAAAGGGCGGCGAAACACGAATACAAACTTTCGTTCGTTTGGGATTAAATTTTCGTTGATTTCCGTTATTTTTGGTCTTAAATGGCACGGGATATTTTTTAGGTGCCATTTATGCGAAATACGAGAATTCTTTCGTTGACCGATTCGGTTTCGGGCAACGTGGCAAAGTCGATTAGAAGAACCGCGTCTCGCAAATTATCAGCGTTCACGTTGGTCGAACTCGTGGTCGTAGTAACCGTACTCGCGATTCTCGCGACTATCGGCTTCCTCGCATTGTCCGGCTACTCGCAGGACGCGAAAGATTCCGCCGTGAAGGCCAACGTCCGATCGATCTATTCGGCGATAGCGTCGGAGTCGGCCATGACCGGCAATTCGCCAAGGTATTACGTCGTGCACGATACGGGGGCGGCCCTGTCCGGAGCCTTCGCGTACGTCGACGGCATCCAATCGGCGCTCACGTGAGGCGCATGGAACGAACCCGGCACGAACTATTCGGCAGGGGAGCCCGATTACGTGAAACTCAAGCTCGACCCCTCGAAATTCCGCGCGGCTTTCATGGACGGAAAATTTGGTGCGGTAAGCGCCGCCTCCGCTGCGGTTTCCGGAAAAATGAACGTGGGCGCGGCGGATTTCTCAGTAAGGTCCGCAAAGTCGAGGAGCGTATCGTATTTCCAGGTCGTAGGCATCAGCCCTGCCACCGGAGCCGTCTCCGTAATCGGGAATTACCCGGCTTCTTCAGGATCGGTCACCGGGCTCGTCAAGGCCCCGGGATCGACCGAAGCCCTCGTAGACGGCGGAAAGGCCGGAACTTCGGCGGGTTGCGCATCGGGAACCGTGAACGGATACGTCGTCCCGACGCTCGGCCACGGAGCCACCGCCAGCGTAAACAAGGCCGTATTGTCCGGAACCGGTTTGAATATCGGCACGAAAACCGGAACCGCTTCCTGTTCTTTCGCGTCCGTAAGCGTCACGGACGCTTCGGTATCGTGCGTGCCGGGTTGGGTGGAAGGAGCGTCGCTTTCGTGCGTCCAAGACATTTGCTGAGGCACGATCGCCGATGCGAACGCCCATTCTACGGCAACCTCGCAATCCGTTTCCTGAAATTGGAGCCGATCCGCCACTGCCGGACTCTGCACTTGGGACTGCAATACCGGATACGGATGGGATTCCGCGACGTCGTCCTGCAAGGCGTCCGTGGACGGAGCATGCTGAGCGGCTGCTAAAACCTACGCGTTCGCCGACGCCTCATTCTGATCCGATTCGTTCTGCTGACAGGGAACCGCTTCGACGACCCCGGCTTTCCCCGCCTCCGGAGCCTCGTCCACCTGGACCTGCAACGGACTCTGGAACGGAGCGGCATCGCCGACCTGTACCGCAAGCAGGGGTTCTTGTGCCGCGAATCCTTCTTTCGCCAACCTTTCCACGCTCACCGTGGGAAACCCGGCTTCAGTAGCGACAGCATGGTCGTATTCGGCTACCCCGGGAAACTGCACCTACGTTTGCACGGCCGGTTATTTTGGCGCTTCCTGCCTCACCCAGTCGATCGTCGGTAACGACGCTACGGGAAGGACCTGGGCGGACGGTTCGTACGCCGCGAGCTGTAAGGAATACAAGAACGGGGTAGGGAACAAGACCTACGCGGGCGCGACCGGAGACGGAACCTATTGGATCGACCCAGACGGCGCCGGAGCCATGGCAGGATTCAAAGTCCTCTGCGACATGACGACCGACGGCGGCGGCTGGACCATCATCGGCGAATCCCTCGCCAACGCCACTTCCGATCCTTCCGCGCCGTTCAATGTCGGATGGAACACGCTGAAAACCGTCGGCGTGGGCACGATGACGAGCGCGAATACGAACTTCCACATCTCGATGGACCGCTATATCGCGATGGCGAACTCCTCGAAACAGGTGGATTACGCTTGGTATGGAAAAAGCGGCAAACCGAGCGACCCCTGGCAGCGCACGCTCCAGTATTCGAACCACTACCTCGCCTCTGACGGCTTCTTCACGTGGAACGGTACCGCCGTTTACGCACTGAACAGCCTCGTAGCCTACAACGGCGTGCGACTGACCACGTACGATTACGACAACGACAGCAATACCTGAGGCAACTGTGCCGACATCTCGGTATACGGTTCGTTCTGATGGTACACGTCTTGTCATTCCGCTCACGTTTGGAGCCAAACTCCGGAATGGTCCGCAACCTGCGCGCCCGGAGCCGTAGAAGCGGCCCTTCCGGGTTACGGATATACGGGTTCGATGTTCAACCGCTGAGGCACCGCGGTCTGCAACGGGTATTCCAACCGCTGACCGGACGCCGCCGGCTCGTACAACACCTGGTACCAATTGAAAATCATGATCAGGTAATTGACAAAGGGGGAGTTCCAAGTAATAACATGCGCGTT
>JASDUA010000178.1:6356-8145 GCA_041891375.1 Patescibacteria group bacterium | reverse complement strand
GAATATACTCGAAACCGAACCACCAAGCGCCATGGCAGAAAAATGCAAAGTTACCGAGCTGATAGATTTCATCTCGAAGAAATGGATCATCATCATCCTTCATGCCGTACACGGCGGGGCGGACACCTTTTCTGCAATACAGAAGTCCGCGACGGGAATCAACTCGAGAATGCTTTCCGAACGCCTTACCGACATGCAGGAATACGGCATCGTGGATAGAAAAGTCATTTGCGAAAAACCGGTCCGAATCCGCTATTCGCTCACGAAGAAGGGGCTCTCCCTCGCCGAACAGATGGACAATCTCAACGAACTCGCGAGAACCTGGTAATTCGCGAATACGAAAAAGAAGGGCTTCGACCCTTCTTTTTTATCGTTCGCTCGCGGCCCCAGAAATTCGGCTACGCCGTTCGTAAGCCGTACTTCTCGGAAAATCCCGGGGTCGTGACGATCTTCCGATCGGTTTTCACGACGAGGGCGTCGATTCCGGCAGAGACGGCGAATTCCAAACCTTTGGCGGCACCGGCAGCGAACATGGCGGTCGCGAAAGCGTCGCTCACCGCGCCGAACGGATGGACCACCGTTACGGACGCGCACTCTTCGCCTGCGGCAATCGCGGTAGGAAAGGCTATGTGCCGGAATTCGTCATCCCCAACTTTCCATTTGCGAAGATACGTTCCGGAAGAGGAAACGGAGACGCCGGAGAGATCGAGGGTTCAGAAAACTCAGCCCTCTTCGAAGGGCGAAGCCAATGCTACGCGATGGAACGGATCCGTCGCGTTTCCACCGAGAACGAAAACGTCGCCTCAGAAATTCAAAATCGCGTCGGAATATCCGCAATTCTTAAAATACGCCGCGATCCTTTCCGCGAGAAACCCCTTCCCCACCGCTCAGAAATCGAGTTTCATGCCCGGTTGGAGTACGACTTCGCGTCATTCGACGACGACGTTCTCGAAATCCGTTCTCGAAGGTTCGGAGAGGACTTCCGGCACGAAGTTCCCGCTTTCGAAATCGTGGGAATACCCGAAAAGGGCGACGTTCGTGAGCGGATTGAAGAACCCGTTCGATAGTCGGTAGCACTCTCGCGAAACCGAAAGGAGCTCGAGAAATTCGTCGGAAACGGCGAACCTTCCCAGACGGTTGAGGACTGAAAGCGAAGAATCCGGAATAAAGCGGGAAAATTCCCGTTCGAAATCCGAAATTTTCCGGTAAGCGTCCTGGACGAACGCATCAAGATCCCCGTCGTCTTCACGAAAGTAGGTGATGACGAACAGGGATCCGAGTGCGCGGAAAGTATAGTCGAACTTTCGTTTCAATGGACTATTCTACGGTCTTGAGAAATTCGTTGAACGCGGCCGAAGTGAGGCTGGCTCCGGAGATGGTTTCAATCTGGAGGCCTTTCACCGGCTTTCCGTAAGCCTCGTCGGCGATGCCGGCCGCGAAAGTCGCCTGAGGCCCCTTGGGATCGACGACTTCGACGGATTTGACGATGCCGTTCTCGAGAACCAGGCGCCCCTTGAGATACGCGGTCTGTTCGCCGATGGAATAGGGCTGGTTGAATTCGACGGCGCGTTCCGCTGCCGCTACGGGTGCGGCGTTGACGCCAGTGGAGACGAGGGCCGGGGCGGCAACGGGTGCCGGATTGGTTTCGGCCGACGGGGTGACGGTTGCCGGCTGGACAGGAGCCGGAGTCTGGACTTCTTCCTTGTTGCAACCTACGAGAGCAAAGGCGGCAAAGGCGGATGCGGATGCCGCGAGGGTCTTTTTATTCGACATGGCGTAAGGGTACGGT
>JASDUA010000178.1:1686-6346 GCA_041891375.1 Patescibacteria group bacterium | reverse complement strand
GGTTAAGCCCACGCATTTTCTCGAATGAGTCTAAAAAAGCAAATCAGTTTAGAAACACAAGCGTTTTCTAAATGGTCTGGGACGGCCTGGAGAAGAGGTATCATTGGGAATAATCCGCACCGAGGCGAACGAGCACTTCCTGTTCCTCGGCGGTCTCAACGCCCTCGGCGATGACGAGAATGTCATTCTCGTGGGCATACCCGATGATATGTCGGAGAAGGCTCTCGTTATGCCGGTTCGAATCTATTCACCGAACGTATTTCATATCGATCTTGATATAGTCCGCCGAGAAGTCGATCATGCGAGTGAGGTTCGCGTTGTCCGATCAGAAGTCGTCGATGGCTATCTTGCATCCGAGAGCCTTCAGTTCGTGGGCGGTAGAAACCATGAGTTCGCTTTTCGAAGTGTCGATGCCCTCCAAGATTTCGAATATGACCCTTGAAGGTTTGATGCCGAATTTTACGAGCGATTCCCGAACGAAGTCCACGAAAGTGAGATCCGTAACGTCGTCGGAAGAAAGGTTGATGGAAAACTCCGTGTCCGAATCCGCAAGATGGGCGAACGTCTTTTCTACCATGACCCTCGTAATGGATCGAAGGTGTCCGCCCTTTTTCGCGGCGGAAAGGAATTTCCCGGGAGCGATGATGGAAACCGAATCGGAAGGGTCGAACATACGGACGAGGCATTCGGCCTTCTTTCTCGAAGACGGAAACGGCGAATTATCGTGGATTTCCTGATAAAACGGGACGAAGAGGTCTTTCTCGAGGGCGTATTTCACGAGCGAAACAATTTCGAGCCCTTCGCGGAAAAACGCGCTCGTAAGGAGCGTCGAATCGAAGAGCACGGCGGGTTCTCCGAGCTCCCGGGATTGGTGGAGGGCGATGTACGCGCGCATGAGCATTTCCCTTCCCGGAGATCCGTCCGAAACGATTCAGACCGAAAACGAAAGCGGGATTCTCGATCCGTCATGGGCGACTTCGAGCCCGTTGAGGTGGGAAAGGAATTGGGCGATGGAATCTTGGGTAGCGTCATCCGGGCACACGATGGCGAAATCGGCGCCTTCGAGCTTGTAGGCTTCCCCGCCCTTCGTGCGGAAAAGCCCTGCGAGACGGCCTCAAACGGCAGTCAGGACGTTGTCCCCCATTTCCGGACCGTACGCATTGTTCACTACGATCATGTGGTTCACGTGAACGACCGCGAGGGTTTTGAACGATTTGGAATCGAGGTCCTCGATAAGCTGGTTGCGGTTCGGCAATCCCGTTAGGACGTTGATCTTCGAAGACGCGATGGCGGCTTGCGCGTGTCGGAGCCGTTCAAGCTCGGTGACGTCGTGGCTTACGACCTGGAAAGAAACGACCTTGCCGTTCTCAAGGACCGGCGAAACGACCGTATGGAGCCAGAACAGGCTGCCGTCTTTCGCTTTTTCGCAAACGTTCCCTTCCCAAACGCCACCGGTCTTGATGGTATCCCAAAAACCCTTCCAGAACCCGGGGTCATGGAAGCCGGAATGGAAAACGGACATGTTCCTGCCGATGAGCTCGTCTTCGGAATATCCGGAGATTTCGAGAAGCCGTCGGTTAATGGAGAGAATGACTCCGGTCGAGTCGGTTTCTACCGAAGCCTCGTTGCGTCAGAGGAGATCGATGACGGCAAGGAGCCTCGCCTTTTCTTTCTTGATGGATTCGACGTCCTGCTTGAGGAGAACGTTTTCGAGCGCGAGCGAAAGGATTCCGCGTTTCGTCAGAAGGCGGGGGATGGTGTCGCGAACGCCCTGTATGACTTCTTTGGAGTACGGACGGTTGCCATATCCGCCTTCGAACGAAGAAAGCACCGACGTGAACGCGTCGGATACTTCCTTCAATTCGTCCAATCAGGACTCCTCGTTTACGTTTCCCGCTCCTTTCGTACCGTTTCAGCTCATTTAGCAATCCTGATCGGCTAAGATTCAAGTGGTTTATATCTACGAAAATACGCTTGTCAAAATAAAGCGCGGTACGGATTTATAGCGGTCCAATTCGATTTGACAATGGGTTTCAACGCATATAATTCCGCCATGGAATTCGCAATAGTGCGGTTCTATGCAACACAAACCAACCATATGGAGGGCCTGTCATGGCTAAAAGAAAAGACGAAGCAATACCAAGGGAAGCAGGAATATTCGACGAAGACTTCATAGACTGTCTTCCAACTGGACATTACTTTTCCGAAAGGGAGGCGATGTATCAGCTTTGGAAATCCGACGAATATGGAGAACCCCCTTCCGGAGCCGACCTCAGAGACCACTTCTGGGAATACAGCGAAGGATGCTATCTTCCAAGAACCAACCGCTGAGTAATCAGAAGCTGAGCAATCAGCAAAAGTTGCCGTCAGAAAAGAAGACGGCGATTCGTAAGAAAACGGAGCAATCCGTCGCAGTAAAAAATCGCGCTGTTTGGCTGCTACGTTATGGCGATTCGCCTATTGAGGACATCATTCATTGGTAAGAGAGTAGGTATATCCTAGCAAATCCGCTACTCGGAGCCGCCAGGACACGTCGCGTAAAAGCCCCCGTTCGCGGGGGTTTTTCCATGGTTCCCGATTTCTTGACATATTTGTCCGCTAAGTTATAAATTCACCTACATGCAGCACGGGGAGCAACGATACGCCGAAATCGGCCAAAGACTCGAAGAAGCCGGAAGCCGGCTTCTTTTCCGCGTGTACGAATGAGGGAAGAATACGGCGAAGGACGCGGAGAAACTGGAATCGGAACTTTCGCTCGCAGTACTCTCCGCCTTCGAGGAATCGCTGAAAAAACTCGTACGGTGAGGCGGCTGATCCATTTCGGAACTGACGGAAAGCGTACGCTCGAAGGTCGAAGCGGGAATCGCGGAAGCGGAGGAACGCATCATGCGCGAAGTAGACGGAAGCTACGCGATTTATAAAGACGCCGACAGGTGCGATCGCGACCTCAAACGTTGCGAACTCGCGGCAACCTACGTGCGTCAGAAAACCGAAGCGAGAATCAGGGCCGTAGCGGAAAAATGAGCGGACGCGGCGGTATCGTTCGTACTCCGGCAATCGGAAGCGGACAAAGCGGAAAAGGTTTCGGCCACCGAGAGGGCACTGAATTCAGAAACGGAGCGCGAGCAGCTCGAAAAACGCCTTTCGAAATTGAACGCCACGCTGAAAGACGCGGTAACCAAATTCGTAGGAAACCGCAAATCGCTCCTGACCGAGCTCGAATCCGAAAAAACCGCGCGAGCCGCGGCCGTCGCGGAGCGGGACGTCGCTCTGGCGGAACGCGACGGGGCTGTCGATGCGCGGAACGCGGCGTTTACGGAACGCGACGGAGCGCTCGCCTCCAGGGACGAAGCGGTCGCGAAAATGGAAGCGGCAGTACGGGAAACCGGCTTGGCGAGAAGCCTCTACGACAAAGTGGCGAAAAAGGCCGACGAAGCGGACAAAATCGCCGAACTCCTCCGGGGGTACGGAAAAAGCGGGGCTTCTCCGGCCTTGGAACTCTCCGAAATCCTGAACGAAGTACGGCGTGCGAAATCGGAAATCGCCACGCTCAGAACGCAGAAAGACAAAACCGATGCCGAGCGCGTGGCCTTTCAGAGGACGACGGCCAGAAATTTCGAACTCGAAAGGCAGGTTTCGGTCCTTACCGAAACGCTCACCTCCCTCGAAAACCAAGTACGGGCGGAAATGGCGCTCAGGATCGAGGCGGAAAACGCCGTCGAAGCCATCAAATTCGAAACCCCCAGAACCGAAACGGAACTCCGCGCGACGTCGTGAGCGTATTTTTCCGTCATGCTCAGAATGGAAGGCAGCGACCCCGAAGCGCAGGATTACTCCGACTACGAAAGGCTCGAACGCGAACTCGAAACGTGGATCGGACTCGCCCAAGGGAAAGGCGTCGACGCGTTTTCCGTTTCCACGAGGTCCGTCGCTTTGGCGAGGGACGAATGGCTGTCGAATCCGACCAACCTGAAATCCATCGGAGTATCGCGTATTTCCGTTCAGGCCGCGTATGAAAAATGCGTCCGGGAAATCGGACGCATGACGGTTCCCCGTTCGGTTCGGGACGTCGCGGAAAAGCTTAAGATCTACTCCGACGTGGCGGGCATAAGCGGCAGCCGGGTGCGAAGCGAGTCTATCGTCGACGCGGAGTACCGCTAAAGCGGCAGCCGGAATCGTGGTCCACGGCCATTCCCACGGCCTGCATGAACGCGTAACAGATGGTGGAACCGACGAATTTGAACCCGAGTTTCAAAAGCGCCTTGGACATCGCGTCGCTCTCAGGCGTTTTCACCCTGAATTCCGACATGTCGCGCGGTACGTAAACGATCGGACGATCGCCCACGAACGACCAGAGAAACTTGGAGAAATCCCCTCCCCCTTCGGTAAACGCCAGATACGCACGGGCGTTGGCCCGAATGGCTTCGAGCTTGAGCCGCAAACGGATGACGCCCGAATCGAGGAGCGCGGCGTCAATCTCGGCATCGGTCATGGACGCTACTTTTACGGGGTCGAAACCATGGAAGCGCGAACGGTAGGTTTCGCGCTTTTTCAATACCGTCAGCCAAGACAGCCCGGCCTGCTGGCCTTCGAGGCAGAGGCATTCGAAAAGCTCGCGGGAATCGCGGACCTCGACGCCCCATTCTTCGTCGTGGTAGGT
>JASDUA010000178.1:0-1676 GCA_041891375.1 Patescibacteria group bacterium | reverse complement strand
TTTCGGATTCGGACATTCTGAAAACGGTTTGAAGGTAGGGGCTGGAGGTTATTTTCCGGTGGAACGGCTGAGGCGTTCGCGGACGGACGCTTCGTCTTGGCCGTCTCGGCGGAGATAGCGGAACATCATGCGGAATATCTTCTCTTCGAGACGGGCGAGCGGAGCTGATTCGATGGTGAACGCGGTTTTCGACGCGTAATCGATGATGGCGACGCGGTCGGCGTAGATGATCTTGGTCACGTCGTCGTCGAACGAGCCGAACGAATCGGGAATGGCGGCAAGTTCGCGGTTGGGGCGCTGCTTTTTGGAAGCGACGGATTTTTCGTTAGTGATGACGAGGCGGGAGAGGTTCTTTTCGTCGCGCAGTTTCACGTACCGCTCCTGAAGCGGCGGCGGAGCGGCTCAGGGGATCTGCTTCCTGGAAGAAAAACGCATGTACTCCCCTCCTTTCGGTACCCGCTCGACGATGTCGTAGAGAACCTCGTGAATACCCTTCTGCCCTTCGTAATGCCGGAGCGTGGGACGATCGACCGAACGCGAGAATTCGGAATCCAACTCTTCGACCATGGCGGAGAATCAGAGTTTGGATTCTTCGTACAGACGCTCGAGTTTACGGGGACTTTCAGGAACGTAGAGCGTACGCTTCCCTTTCGGATGGGCGGTGACCAATCCCGATTCCATGAGGCTTGGGAGAGCGCGGTATACGTCGGGCCGGTGAAGGTTCCCGGTCTTGGCGATTTCGGCGACGGTAGCGGGGAACTTCGAAAGCAGGGCGAGGTACGTTTCCGATTCGCGTTCGTTGAGCCCGGCTTTCTTCAGGAGGAGGAGTTTATCCATAAGTGGAATAATCCGTTACACTTTTCAAATGGAGTATATTCCTTTACTGAAAAAGAAAAACGGAAAACGTGGCGGATTCGAAATTTCATATTTGTCAGAATCTTGAGATTTTATTCGGCTTGTGGAGATGATGCGGATGTCCGGACGACGAACCACCCACATCCGATAACCGTCCAAACCCATGCGCAACGATTCGAACACTTCGGCGAATGCCGTAATCGACAAAGCCGACCTCCATTTCCACACCACGATGTCCGACTGAGGCGCGACCAGCGCCGAAGCGGTCGCAAGGTGCGTGAAGAACGGCGTGAAGTTCGCCATAGCTACCGAGCACGACGTCGTGAACCGCGAATTCGCGAAGCTCGCCGCGGAAAACGGCATCGGCACGCTCGAAGGCGTAGAAATCTCAGCAAGGGCGCCGATCGGTGGCGGAAAGGTGAAGCACTTGCACCTGACTTCCTACTCCAAGAGTTTCGTTCCCGAGGTCGACGTTCTCATGAAAGAAACGAGGAACGGCCGGGTACGTAAGATGGCCATCCAGTGCGAAACCCTCGCGAAGGCGGGATTCGACGTCACCCACGAAGCCTTCCTGAAGCGCTTCGAAAACGGAGGGTTCGACCTCGCCAATCTGACCAATTTCCACCTCGCCGAGTTCCTGACCGAGCGTCCGAGCACTCCGGCCCTCACCAAGGCCATCATGGGCGCCGAAGTCACCAATCCGAACGACTTCATCAAGCTCTTCCTGAAACGCGAATCCCCGTATCCGGTAGGCGTCGCCCAGAATTTCCCGGAATACGAACCCGAAGCCGAACTCGTGTCGGAACTGGTCGTACGTAGGT
>JASDUA010000177.1:0-1446 GCA_041891375.1 Patescibacteria group bacterium | reverse complement strand
CGATGCCTCGCGTTCGAATTCCGTTCAGAATCCCACGAGTCACTAAAAAGCCCCCACGTCTTGCGACGTGGGGGCTTTTTCGATGACAATGGCTCCCCGAACAGGATTCGAACCTGTGACCCACCGGTTAACAGCCGGTTGCTCTACCGCTGAGCTATCGAGGAATACGGCAACTTCTTTCGAAGCGGGCGAATACTATGGAAATTATTATCCAAGTCAAAATTTTTTCGTCATGAATTTCTCCCTTTTCCATTTCTGAATTCCGGGGTGGGGGAGAAGTGAAAAAATTACGTTCAAAAATACCCCCTTTCGTCCTTATCCAGTGCGAAAAGTCGGGATTTCGCACATTTTTTCGAAAAATCCGTTTTCCGCATCACAAAGCCAAAAACAAGCCTTTTCACATGCTTTCTCCCCGTTTCGTAGCGCTACAGAGCCAAAAAAATCATTTGCGTCCCCTTTTTTCCGCATATAATCAGTCCCGGTTATATTAACTAACCCGATAACCGCATATGAAGAAGCAGGATTTCATCAAGGAGGTCTCCACCAAGGCAGGTCTCAGCCAGGACGCCGTTACCAAGGCGCTCAACACCATGATCGACGTTATCACCGCTCAGCTCAAGAAGGGTGGAGAAGTTAACGTTACCGGTTTCGGTGCATTCAAGGTTTCCGAACGTGCAGCTCGCAACGGCGTAAACCCGAAGACCCGCTCGAAGATCACCATCCCCGCTATGAAGTCCCCGGTTTTCCGCGCAGGAAAGACCCTCAAGGAATCCGTTCGCTAATTCATGCGTACGCAAAGAGAGCCCCGCAAGGGGCTTTTCTTTTGTCTTTTTGACTTTCGGATCCCGATACGGTACACTTAGGGATAGTGTTTCCTTACGCTTCGGAATGGACCCCCAGCTCCAGGTCGACATCTCCCAACTCGAGTACCAGGATCTCCTCGATTTCGCGAACGCGAACATCAAAGATCCCGGAACGTTCGACCTCTTCGTCACCTTTCAGGCGGACTACGGACAATCGAAAATGATTCGGGACCTTATCCTCAACCTCTTCGAACGCAATTCGATCGAGGTTCCTTGGAAGAACCGCTTCGCTCTCATTTCCGACGAGCTCGTAAATAACTCCATCGAATACGGCAGCATGCCGCTCGATAAGAACGGGTTCTTCATCTCGTTCCGTGCTAAAGACGGGCTTCTCCACGTCACGCTCGAAGTCCAGGATACCGGACGCGGGCTCGAAGCGAAGAGCAGCCAAGAAATGGAAGAAATCCGCAAAATGAAGGAGATGCAGGGGTTCGACAACTACCTCGGCAAACGCGGACGCGGCCTCTTTCAGATGATTACCCGCCTCGTTGACGAACTCTACTTCCGCGATAATGACGACGGAGGGCTCACCGTCGGAATCCGCAAGGCGCTCGACATGGTTCCCGCGAAGTCGGCATAAATC
>JASDUA010000176.1:0-8492 GCA_041891375.1 Patescibacteria group bacterium | reverse complement strand
ACGACCGGTTCGTTCACCGTTACCTTCACCAATTCCGCTCCGGTGATTTCTTCGACGATCGCCGATCAGCCCTTCGTTCAGAACTCGCCTATCGCGGCCCTCACCCTTCCGGTGGCGAATGACGCGAACTCCGGCGACCCAGTCACCTACTCCGTGAGCGTACTGCCCACCGGCCTCTCTTTCAATCCGTCCACCCGTCAGATCACCGGAACCCCCTCGGTCCTCGGAACCTTCCCGATTACGTATACCGCGACCGACGGCAGCAACGCTACCGACTCGAAGTCGTTCAACATCGTCGTGTCGGCGAATTCGGCCCCCACGATCAGCTCCACTCCGACGTTCGCGCCGAACAAGGGCTTGAATTGGACCCAATCCGGCCTCTCTCTCGCGATTTCGGATACCGGGCCGCTCACCGTCGTAATCGCGGTCGACAACGGCGGAAGCGTCAACGTGACGAACCCGAGCGGATGAAGCGTTTCCGGCAACGGAACTTCCAGCGTTACCATTACCGGCGCGGCTACCGGAAACGTCGTATTCAACTATACTTCGCCTTCTTCCGACATCGGCGGCATCGGCGGAGAATGAATTTCGTACTCCGTGACGGATTCCGGAACGCTCAACACCACCCTCACCGATTACATCTCTTACTAAGGGTCGGAAAGAAACCCGCCTTGCAATCGTGACCTTGGCGGTATAATCCCGCATACGAACCTTCGGCCAATCGCCAGAAACCCTGATTCGAACCCCGGCCATGCTTCGGTTGAAGAAACTCATAGCCTCCGTACTTTCCCTCTGTTTCGTTTTCGAAGCTGTTTTTCCTGCGACCGTTTTCGCCGCGTCATCCCTGAACGCAACGATTGTCATCCTTTCCCCTTCCCAGGTTCCGAGTCCGGCGAGAACCAATCCGGGTTCCGATATCGTGCTGAAACTCCAGGGCGTAAAGCCTCTCTGATTGGCGACGGATAATCCGCAAGTCAGCTTTTTCGCCACGCAGACCGGCTACGCGCTCGTCAACGCCGGATCGTGATACGTCACCGCGTCGAGCGTCACCACGTATTATCCGGTGACGGATTTCAATCCGCCTTCTTCCGCGACTTGAACCGTCAACGCGAGTTTGGGGACGGTCTTGAGCGCGTTCTGACTTTCCGGTACGACCGTGAACATCCCGCAATCGTATCCGTTCAAGACGTTCGATTTTTCCGCGACCTACACGGCTTCCGGTTTCGTATCGGCGACGAAGACCGGTTCCGTGGCCATCAACGTCGTTCCGCACGTACGGACAGTGACGATGAACAAATCGTCCCTCATTTCCAACGGAATCGATTCGGTCGTTTTGGAAGCCGCAATCCTCGATAGGAACGGTTGTTCGGACATCGCGTCCGCCCATGCGGATTTCAGCGCGCTCTGAGGTTCCACCATCGAACCGCTCTCTTTCGTTTCCTGTGCCGTCGACGGCATGACGGCGACGTACCGCTCGAACGCCTTCACGACGGTCGTTTCCCCGGGAGTGAAAACGATTTCCGTTACGGCGATGGACGCGGCCGGCCACCTGCAAGGCAGCGATCCGGTATTCGCCTCCGATGACACGCAGTCGTCCGCTACGGTCACTGTCAATTCGGCCACCGCTCCGGTAGTGACGGTATCTTCCGTCGTCCCGCAGCTCCTGAAGGCCGGTACGGCTTCTTCGATCACTTGGCAGTCGAGCCAATCGGGTAGCTACCGTGTCTACGCCGGACCTTCGGCGAATTGCGGAGTGGGAACGCCCGTGGAAACCGGAAACGTTTCGGTGCCGAATTCGGACGTCGTTACCTCGGTATCGGTCGACGCCCTCACGGAATGATCGAATTCCGTCACCGTCTGCGTAACGAATAACGAACCGACCGAAGGGTCCGTATCCGTATCGTTGAACAGGGATACCTCGGCTCCGACCGTATCCCCCGTCTCGAGCACCAACAATATCGTATCCCAAGACGTCGTCGCGGACTTTTCCGCGAACGAAGCCGGAACGTACCGCGTGTACGTCAACGACGTGAACGTCGGCGTTACCGGTTCGTATTCCTGAGGAAATTCCAACCAATCCGTTACGGTGCCGAATTCCGCGTTCACCGTAGACCCCGGATACAATTCGCTCTACGTTACGGTGACCGACGCCGCTGGAAACGAAGGAAAATCCGCAATTTCGCAAATCCACAAGGACGGAACCCCTCCTCAGCCGGTAACGTCCGTCGTACTGACTGACTGCGACTACCTGGGAAATTCGTCCACCCCCTGCGCCGCGAAGGGCAACCCGAGAAGCGGGCTTTCCGGTAGGGATTTCCACGTGACTTGGGATCCGCCCGCGAATGCCGCATCCTGATCCATCGAATCCTACCGCGTCTACGTATTGCCCCAGGGTACGCCGTTCACCGGAACCGGACTTGCCGTATCGAAGGGAGTGGCTTCCTATTCGGCCACGGGCGCGTTCCTTGACGATTCGACGGTCAACGATTCCCTCTGAACCCCGTTTTCGCAAACGGGCGCTTCGTCGTACGTGGCGTACGTAGTGGTAAGGAAATCGAACGGTCTCGAATCTTCGGTGGCGTCTTCGTCGCCTGCGGACGTTACTCCCGACTCCATTTCGTACCCGACGTTCGTTTCGGCTTCTTTCGACAGCTGAACGGGGCTCGTGCTGACTTTTTCCAAACCGCTTTCGACCGCGCTTTCGGATTTCGACTCTTCCAAGGTTTCTTCCCCGTCGGGATGTTTCCTCGTGGATTCGACGTCGTGAACGTGAGCGAAATCCGTTTCGGGAAGCTCCGTGACGTTTTCCGTGGAAAACCTTTCCGACGGATCGAAAACCTGTAACGACCTTTCCATAGCCCCGGGTGCGGTACGGGATTCCGAAGGCCTTGCGAACGAAGGTTCGGTTTCCGGTGGCGGAGTGACCGATGCCCAATATCCGACCATTTCGATTTCGAGCCCCACGGCCTGAGCTTTCATTGCCGGAAACGGCGCGTTCACGGTTCTCTATTCCCTCTCGGAATCGATGAGCGGAGCGACGCTCTTCGCGCATTTCACCGACGGTTCGGGATCGGTAGTATCGGCTTCGCTCGCGTCGGCTGCGACCGCGGGCAACAAATCCAAAACCTTCACGGGCTCTTCGATCGGTCTTTTGGACGGTCGGACGTACTCTCTCGTGGTATCCTGAAAAGACCTCGCGGGAAATCAGGCATCGTCACCTGCGGTGAACGGCATCGTTTACGACGTTTCCGCGCCGTCGATCCCGAACCTTTCGTTCCCCTCCGCAAACGCCTTCACCAACGTCGCGAACGTTCCGCTTTCCTGGGCGGGTTCCACTGACAACGCTTCTTCCGCCGCCGCGATATCGTATGAAATCCAAGTTTCCCTCACTTCGGATTTCTCGGTCATGTCCGCGTTCGGAAACGTTTCCGGATGAGCCGTCTCGTACGTCATGTCTCCCGGTGCCGCTACCAACACCGGCTATTACTGGAGGGTCAGGCCGACCGACGCGGCGGGCAACGTGGGCGCATGGTCGCCTTCGCGCGAATTCTTCTTCGACAACGTCGCACCGACGATTTCTTCCCTCGGATCCGAAAGCTACTTCTGGAACCAAAGCCGGTCGTTCTCCGGATACGTAAAAAGCGGCGACGTCGTACAGCTCCGCTCGAAAATCACGGACAACTACGCGGGCACGCTTTTTTCGACGGGGATTTCCGCCAACCTGTCGGCGTATTCGGCAGGTTCGAACGTCACGGCCGGCTCGTTCGCCGCGAACGTGGCGACTTGGAACTTTACGGCCACGTGTTCGGACGGAACGAAGACCGCCACGGTTTCCGCGACGGATTTGGCGACCAACTCCGCTTCCTACGGCATCGCCGCAATCTGTGACAATACTGCTCCTTCCGTATCGGATTCGGTCATTTCGTACCCCTCCCCCTCCGCATACGTAAGCGGAGGCTCTTCGACCGGAATCACTTGGGACACGTCTTTTTACGCATCCGAAGATTCTCCGGTTTCCAATCCCGTCACTATCGAAACGTCTTCCGACGGATGAGCGCATTGGACGACGGTAGCCGCGGCGGTCTCCAACGGAGGAAGCGTTCCTTGGACCGTTCCCGCCGTCGACGTCTCCGATTTCAAGGTCCGACTTACGGCTACGGACAAGCTTTCCAATAGCGCGAGCGGAACCGTCATCCTTACGGTCGACTCCACGAACCCCTCCGTAGCGTCGGACGCCCTTACGTTCCCGAACGGCGGCGAATATCTCAAGGGTTCCACCGGAACCGGCATAACGATCCTTTGGAATCCGGCGAAGATCACCGACTCCAATATCGCCGCATCGCCGATTTCTCTCGACTACACCGTAGACGGCACCAACTGGACGTCCATCGCGTCGAACCTTCCGAATTCGGGTTCGTACGTTTGGACGACCGGAGTTCTCGATTCGAACACCGTAAAGGTGCGCGTCACTGCGACCGACAAGGTAGGCAGAACTTCTTCCGACGCCTCCGATGCGGTTTTCTCCGTCGACTCGACGCTTCCCACCGTCACCCCGACCGTGCCGCCGACTCCGCCGACCGGATCCTTCCTTTCGAATTCCGGTTTCGACCTGGGCGTTTCGGGTACCGACGTGAACCTTTCGAAGGTCAGCTATTCCCTTACGGACGGTTCGTTCTACTGGAACGCGAGTTCGTCCTCCTGGCTCGGAGGGCAGCAGTGGAACGACCTCTGTTCCGGATCGGCAGCCTGCGCGAATGCCGTGGGCACCGCCATGCCGACCCTCGCGGACGGACAATCGTACCAGTTCGTTTACCGCTCCGCCGACCGCGCAGGAAACGTGAAGGATTCCACAAGCTTTTCGTACGTCGCCGACCTCGTATCCCCTTCGCTCACGAAAACCGTAGCGGACGGATCTTCGTATTCCGGTGCGGTCTCCATCGCCGGAACCTCGTCCGACGCGAGAAGCGGCGTTTCGTCCGTACGCGCGTCTATCAAACGCGTATCCGATGGAAAATATTGGGGCGGAACCGCGTTCGACCAATCTTCCGAATACCTCCTCCTCACTTCGACTTCGAATTCGTATGCGGATTGGACGCTCACGGGTTTCTCCATCCCCTCGGGCGACGCTGACGGAACGTCCTACCTTTTGAAGGTACTCTGAACAGACAAAGCGTATAAGATAAATAACGAGAGCTCCACGGGCGCCACTTTCGTCAAAGACTCCACGGGACCGCAGCTCGCTTCGGACGTTTGGACGTACCCGACGACCAACCAATTCTGGAAGGGCGCGACCTCCAAAACCCTTCTTTGGAATCCCACGAAGATCACCGACGCCATTTCCTGAGTCGACGCTGCTGCCGGAATTACGGTAGAATACGCCACCTGAGCGGGCGTTTGGCACGTGATCGCTTCGTCGTACGCGAACTCCGGTTCCCTCGATTGGACCGTTCCGGTGCTCGACGCGGACGTGAACTTCAGAATCTCCGCGAAGGACAAGCTCGGTAACGCGTCGGTTTGAGTCGTCAGCCCCACTGTGACCGTAGACACCCTCCAGCCGCAGATTTCAACGGTGGAAACCATGGACCGCTCCGCAACCGGAAAGATCGACGGACTCCTCGTCACGATGTCGGAACCGATAAATTGTTCCACGCTCCGGGCTTCGGATTTCTCCGTCGCCGGAATCGGAACGCCCACCGCGACGAGCGCATGTACCGGCAATTCGCAGACCTTCGTTTTGGAATTCGCTCCGTACGGCGACACTTCGTCGGTTCCGTGGCTTACGTACCAGCCGTCCTGAACGCTCGAAGACCGGGCGGGCAACCTCCTTTCCCCGGTATCGAAAGCCTCCGTAGACAAGGCCGTTCCGAGAATCCTCTCCGCTACGCTTTACGATTCGAATTCCAACGGAAAGATCGACCGCATTAAGGCGATCTTCTCCGAAAACCTCTCCGTTACCGCTGATACTTCCGCTTGGACGTTGAATTCCGTATTGCCGGGCATGTCCGCCACGCCCACGTCTGCGACCGTATCGGGCACCTGAGTCACACTCGCCATTACGGAACCGACCTCGTTCGAAACCTCGACCGGCGGAATCTCGCTTTCGTTCGCCGGATGATCGGCATGGAAAGACGCTTCCAACAACGCCGCCGCACCCAAATCGTCGCAAGCCCTCGCCGACGCGGCGGCACCGAAGATCGTTTCCGCGGTCACGTACGACTCGTTGGGAACCTACTCGGTAGACGTGACCTTCACGGAAACGCTCCAATCTCCCGATTTCACGGGCATGTCGTTCAGCGGCACTTCCACGTATACGGGCGCCAATTCACAGGTTTCCTCCAAAACGTACCGTTTCCGAACCGCCGATTCCACCGCGACGGATACGGCCAAGCCGTTCTCGTTCACATACGTTCCGTGAACGGTCGCCGACCAATCGGGCAATGCCCTCGCCGCCGTCTCGACGACTTCCGTATCCGACGGAGTTGCGCCAAAAATCGTCTCGAGAAAAACCCGCGACTCCGATGGCAACGGCAAAATCGACTCCGTGGCCATCTGATTCAGCGAAACGTTGAACGGCAACGTCTCAGGCGTGACCGCGACCGTCGCGGGATATTCCGTCTCCTCGTACGCTTCGAGCGGAACCGGGCTCACGGTGAATCTCGTGGAAAAGGGCGTCACCGATACCGACGCGACTCCCGCGGTGCAGATTTCCAACGTTTCCCTCTCGGATGCCGCGGGCAACCTCTTCGCATCCGAAGCTTCCTCAACTTCCGCCTCCGACGCCGTATGACCGGTCGTCCAGTCCGTCCGCTACGACGGAGTTTCCAAAGTGACCGTCACGTTGTCGGAAGCGTTCTCCGGAACCCCGGCAAACGATTGGTTCTCGTTCTCCGGAACTTCCGTAAGCGTAGTTTCCGCCACGTCCGTCGCTTCCAACGAAATCGAACTGAACGTCACCGGAACCGTCACGTACGGAACGACTTCCGTCTCCGCGGCTTCCGGCAAGGTCAAGGACGCCTACGGAAATGCCCAAACGGCACTTTCCTATTCCAAGATTTCCGCAACCGTCGTCATCAACGAAGTCATGTGGTCTTCGAGCGGATCTTCGCTTACCCAATACGTCGAACTCCGAAATCTCTGACCGACCCCCATTGACTTGTCGGGCTTCCTGATCGACGGCGCCGCGTCCGGTGGAACCGCGACGCTCACGCTGCCCGCGGGACAAAGCGTTCCGGGTAACGGATACTACCTCATCGCGACATCGAACGTCGCCACGGCGGGCAACCTGCTTTCCGCCGGAGTGTCGCCGAACTATGTCGGCGCATTGTCCATGTCGCCTTCGCAGACCTCGAACCTCGTATTGAAGAACTCCGGCGGGTCGGTATACGACCGCGCCAAGGCGAACCCGTTCCCGGCAGGCTCGAATTCCGATGTCGTTTCCATGGAACGCAAAGACACTCCGGGTGACGGCACCTCCGCGGCGAACTGGTATTCCGCGCAGACGGCGGGATCGAGCTTCGACGTCGCTGGCCCCAAGGGTACCCCGTGACTCGCCAACGTCTTCGACGCCACCGCGCCTACGGTGTCTTCCATCACTCCCGCAGACGGCACCTTGCTCGCGAGCGGAACCGGAATTACCGTATCGTACGCCTATTCCGACGACGTGCTCATGGCCGCTTCGCCCAACAGGACCTTCAAGCTCGAAAAGAATGACGGAAGCGGAAACTTCGCCGATATCACCTCGGGCGCCGTCTCTTCGTCTGGAACCGACGCTTCGCAATCGCATTTCGCGTTGAATCCGCTCCAGAGGGGCGCGTACCGCGCGACCTTCAGCGTATACGACAGCGCGGGCAACCAGGCTCAGAAGGTATCTTCGTTCTACGTCGACGCCTTCTCGTTCTCCGTCTCGTCGAACTCGGTGAACATCGGCGTACTCGATTCGAACGCGGTAACCGATTCATTACCGATGACCGTCACCATAACCACGGTAGGCGCTCCGTTTTCCCTCACTCTCTCGGGAGGTTCCCTTTCGGCAGGGTACGACGGCATAGCTTCGTGGAACGGAACTTCCGGCTACGCGTTCTGATGCGCGGTATCCGGATCTGCCGGATGAACCGTTTGCGACGGATCGAAGCGTACCATTGCGGCGAATGCGGTATTGGAAAACGTTTCCGGAGCTTCTCCGGATTCCAACGGAAACCTCAAAACCTATACCTATTCCGTCTCGTTTTCCGCGAAACCTGACGAACTCAACGCTGCTTGAACGTACGTTTCGACCCACGCGATCGGAGTTTCGTTCTCTTATTAAAGGCATCCCTGGACGAAAGTTTATAATTCTCCAGAAATAACCCTTGACTTTTTCCGCCAACGGAGTATTGAGGGTTCGTCGTTATCTCTAACTTTCATTTTCCATGAAAGCACTTTCTCAGAAGTCCGCTCTCGCCGCTGTGGCGATTCTCGCAGTTTCTGTTATAGATTTCTCTGATGGGTTAGTC
>JASDUA010000175.1:1180-8580 GCA_041891375.1 Patescibacteria group bacterium | reverse complement strand
CTGGGCGAGTTCGATATGTCCGCCGGATACTGCGAATTCCATGTTTCTTGTTTACTGGTACTGACGAAAGATACCCGCAATCTCCCGAAAAGCGAGAGAAAGCGGGTATTTTCTTTGGCGTTCGATTCTTACAGGACGACCGATTACGCGAGGCGCGCTACGGCGAACGCCCCTACGGACATGGCGAGCGCCACGTACGGGAATATCTGCTGGAAGGGTTTCGACTTCGCGAATTCCTCCGCGATGGCGAACGTCCACTTCGGGAAGGCGATGATGAAGAAGCCCTTGGCGAGCGCTATCCATCAAAGCGTGGCTACCAATATCGCGACTATCGCCTGCGAATCCGTACGTGTCGACACGATGACCGATCAGAGAACGATCGCGAACAATCCGGAAAGGTAGGTAAGTCAGCGGTTTCCTTCGAAATCTCACATCAGGCTTCTGAGCATCTTCTTGTCCGTAATGGCACCGATTCCGACGGCGAGGTAAACGAGTGCGAATACCTCCAAAATGACTCTGTCGCTCATGGGGTGAAAGGTAACGGATACCTCGGTCATTCTAGTCCGTCCGCGCGCGAATCAAGCCGATTTGGACCCCATTTGCGAATACTTGGTGAATAATCCCGGAAAAACGGCTTCCGGGCTTGCGTTTTCACGGTTTCGATTAGGATTCGAACGATGTTTGACCGTATCCCGTTCCGTTTGATGCCGAAGGCCTTCCGAACCTTTTCGAAATTCCTCCCCGCACTCGTGATTTTCCTCCTGCCGAACTTCGTTCCGCAGGATCTTTCGGCGGCTTCAGGCGATACTCTTTCCGGTTCGGTATCGGCGGCCGTTTCGGCTTCGGGATCCGCGACGTCTTCGGGCTCGGTTTCTTTTTCGGGAAAAACCGCTTCCGGCACGTCGTTCTCAGGCTCCCTCCTGAAGTCTAAACCGCAACTTCCGCACTTGGTCCAGACCGGCCTCCGCGCCGAACACAACCTTCCTGAAGAAATCCTCGGCATCGAAAGCCGTTATCCGGGTACCCGCGTTTCAACCGTTTCGTTCATTTACGACGATTACGGCACCGGCACCGACTTGGATTTTCGCCGATCGGTAAAACTCCTTTGAACTTCTCGCGTCTACCACGTCACCATTTCGCCGTTCGGTTTCACCGCCGCTCAGGTCGCTTCCGGCGCGTACGACGAGTCGTACTCCCGTTTTTTCCGAACCGCACGCGAACTCAAGGTCAAGGTGCTCTTCCGTACCATGCACGAAATGAACGGCGGATGGTATTCCTGGGCATCGCACCCCGCCGATTTCCGCCGCGCGTTCCGCCACGTCAGCGAACTCGCCCGAAAGCACGCCCTTCCCAAAGAGACTTTCAAGATGGTCTTTTCGGTAAATTCCCTCGACCTTCCCACCAAAGACGACGTGCCTACCCAGAGTTCGGCGCTCGTCCCCTGCGAACTCGACTGACCCGTCACGGAAGACATGCCGTTCTGCCCGACGTTCGAGGATTATTGGCCGGGTGACGAATACGTGGACGTCGTCGGTACGACCTTGTACAATTGGGGGCGCGCCAAGGCGGACAAGTGGGCCGACTGGAAAACCGCCGAAGAAATGCTTGGCGAATACGGTTTGCTCGTACGCCTCCAACGCTTCGGCAAGCCCGTGGGGCTCGACGAAGTGGGCACGACTTCCGCTCGGTTCAACGGCAAATGGACTTGGGATAAAGCCCGCACCTCGTACCTCGACAACCTCGATGACAAGAACGCCTGGATTTCCGATCTCGCCCGTTACTCGGCTTTCGGCGGCAACCTTTCCTATGTCGTGTACTTCAATTGCGACAAGACCTACGGGCTCTCCAAGCCCGTGCAGGGCGAACTCGATTGGAAGGTCCTCTCTCCGGACAATCCCACCGAATACCTTTCCGCGCTCGATTTCCTCGCGCTCGGAAACGGCAAGGGGCCGTACGCTCCCAAATGAATGAAGAAGACCGCCAAGAAGGGGTTTCAGACCGCTTCCGAAACCGCTAAAAAATAGCCTTACCGCCAATGTCCCCATCTCCCGAACGCGTTCTTCGGGACGTTTTCCGTCTCGAATCTTTCCGCGAAGGGCAGAAAGAAATCGTCGACGCCGTCATGTCCGGTAAAAACGCCATGGTCCTCATGCCTACGGGCGGAGGCAAATCTTTGACGTACCAGATTCCGGGCATGTGCCGTGAAGGCGTCGCGATCATCATTTCGCCGCTCATTTCGCTCATGAAGGACCAGGCGGATAAGCTGAATTCGCTTTGAGTTCGGGCGGAGGTCATCAATTCCACCAAGAGTCCCGGCGAAATTTCCGACGTGCTCGAAGACATCAAGTGGTCTTCGGAATCCGACAAGCCGATCAAGTTCCTCTACATCGCGCCGGAACGCCTTCGAAGCCGCCATTTCGTCGAAACACTTTCCAACGTCCCCGTAAGCCTATTGGCCATCGACGAAGCGCACTGCATCAGCCAGTGGGGACATGACTTTAGAACCAGCTATTTGCAGATTCGCGACTTCGTAAAGACGTTGCGGTTGGATGAGCGCTGAATTCCGCTCATGGCCCTCACCGCCACTGCGACCGCCAAAGTGCGCGCCGACATCGTCGAGCGTCTCGGGATGAGGAAGTACGAAACCTTCATCAAGGGTTTCGATCGCCCCAACGTGGCCATCATCGTCCGCGAAATCTCCAAGAAGGACGCGAAGCTCGCCAAGATGAAAGAAGTGATTCAGAAAACCCCGGGCGTTGGCATCGTATACTGTTCGACCATCAAGCACGTGGGCGAAGTGTACGAGTACCTCAAGACCCAGGGAATCCCTTCGGGAAAGTACACCGGAAGCGCTACGGCCGAAGACCGAGAAAAGGTGCAGAACGGCTTCATGGACGACGAATACAAGGTCATCGTCGCGACCAACGCCTTCGGTATGGGCATCGATAAGAAGGATATCCGTTTCGTCATCCACTACAACCTTCCGGGAAGCATCGAGAGCTATTACCAGGAGG
Source organism: Patescibacteria group bacterium (assembly GCA_041891375.1). Lineage (GTDB taxonomy): Bacteria > Patescibacteriota > Gracilibacteria > BD1-5 > UBA2023 > JANJWP01. The sequence continues at coordinate 5,566 of JASDUA010000175.1, read as the reverse complement.
CCGGACGCGCCGGACGTGACGGAAAGAACAGCTATTCGGTCGTGCTCGCTTCGTACCAGGATACCAAGATCCAGGAGTTCTTCATCGAGAACGCGCACCCGTCACAGGCCGATATTTTCAAGTTCTACGATTACCTCTATTCGCCGTTCCAGCCGGGCGAGGGTTCCGATACGCCCATCGCGAAAACCCAGATGGCCATGGCGAACGAATCGGGACTGAAGGGCGACATGCAGGTTGGCGCGATCATCCGCATCCTCGAAAAATACGGCATTCTCGAACGCGGAGGGGCCGACGGCGAAGAAGGTTTCCGGGGCAGGGGATTGGTACTGCGTTCCGGGAGGAAAACGCACGCCAATATCGGCATCGACTGGAACCGCCAGAAGCTTTTGGAACACGATTCCTACTCGAAGCTCGAAGAGGTGAAGAAGTTCCTCTTCTCGCCGCAGTGCCGCAAAAAGCGGGTGCTCGAATACTTCGGCGACGAAATAGACGCCGCAAAGATGGCCAATGGGTGCGGTGCTTGCGATTTTTGCTTGGGAATCTCTGGTTCCGGAGGCGGCGAAGCCGATCCGCTCCCCATTTCGGCGTACGAATTCGTTCTCGAAACGGTCGACAAATACGACGAGAAATACGGCATGACGAGCATTCGCGAATGTCTCGCCGGCAGCAAATCGAAGAACGTGCAGAAGTACTCGCTCGACCAAGACCGCAACTACGGCGTTCTTAAACGGTATTCGCAGGACGTCATCGAAGGCATGATGAAGGCACTGGAGCGGGAAGGGTACCTGTATCGAACCCCCGGAATGTATCCCAAGGTCTGACTGACGCTCAAGGGTCGTGAGGCGTTGAAGAACGAGGACGTCCTCAAGAACGACTCGCAAGCGCTCGCGAGAGAGTAACGATAAAAAAATCCCCCGGAATACGGGGGATTTTTCATGTTAGCGGTCTTTGAGTTTCGATAGGAGCCGGAGGATTTCGACGTAGAGCCAAACGAGCGTGACGAGGAGCCCGAACGCTGCGTACCATTCCATGTACTTGGGCGCTTCGAACTTTTCGCCTTCTTCGATGAAGTCGAAGTCGAGCACGAGGTTCATCGAGGCGATGAATACGACGAACGCGCTGAATCCGATGCCGAGGAGCCCGCCCTCGTGAATGAATCCGAAGTGGTACCAACCGGTGAGGTTACCGAGGAGGCTCGCGAGATATACGAGCGCGATACCGCCGGTCGCTGCCACAACGCCGAGTTTGAAGTTTTCGGTCGCCTTGATCCACCCGGATTGGTACGCGGCGAGGAGCGAAACGAAGATGCCGAAGGTGAGCGCCGCCGCCTGCGGAACGATGCCCGGGTATTTCGCTTCGAAGAGCGAAGAGAGGAACGCGAGGAAGACGCCTTCCGCCGCCGCGTAGACCGGCGCGAGGTACGGAGAGGTCTTGGGGAAGAAACTGATTACGAGCGAAAGGACGAACCCTATCGCGAGGCTGCCGAGCACGTATGCCATGGGCATCCCCTTGAGATGCGTCCAAACGTAGGCGGCCGACGCGATGACGATGGCGACGAGGATGAACGATTTATGGACGGCTCCTTCGATGGTCATCACTTTGCCGCTTCAGTCGGAATCGGAGCTGATGAAGACGTTGGTATTGAGCGTGGGGTTGCTGCTGCGTCAGAATTCCATGGGAAGGAAGGTTAGGAATTAGGAAGATGATAGCGAAAACTGGAAAATTGGAAAATCCTCAATAGGACGTATGATTGCGGGCGATTTTCGCATAAACAATTTCATCCATGCCCCTTATCCAGCAAAGCCATTTCGCAGAAGAGTCCGCGGCGTTTGACGAGAAAACCAAAGCGTTTCTCGCGAAGTTCGAAAACGGCGGACTCGACCTGCTCCTCGAGAGATGGGCTCCGGTGTATTTTGCCCAGCAGACCGCTATTTCAGAAGCCCAAATCTTCAAAGAGACTTTGCGTCAAGAAGTGCTTGCTTGCCTCGATTACGTTTCCAGGCCTCGCGAAGGGATTCCTAACGATTGGACCGAGGTGGAAAACGTCCAAGCGATCAAAAGGCGCTACGAGGAGCTTTTCAACGATGACCGCGCATCCCTTCCGAAGCCGGAAGCCGTAACGGCGGCGGCATCGGCTCAAGAGAAGTTTCTCAAAGCATTCTGAATTTCAAACGCGAAATAATTCCGTGTGACAAAACAAACCCCCGCGTTGAGCGGGGGTTTAACGTACGCGGGAACATTATTTCGGTTCCCACTTCATGATGGATACGTTCTGGGATTCGACCGGATAGTATTCTTCCGAGACGAATTTCCAGCCGACGCGCTCGTAGAGGTGGCGCTCTTTGGCGGTGTAGAGCCAGAGGACCGGAAGTTCCAGTTCGCGGGCTTTGTCCATGGCGTGGCAGGTAAGTTCCGTACCTACGCCATGACCCCGGAACTCGGGGAGTACGTACACTCCGCCGAGCCAGGGGCCGAGATCCGTTCGGGTCACCATGTCGTCGAACAGCAGCATCGAGGTGCCGATCGGGGTTTTCCCGTCAAGCAGCGCGACGTAGATGCCGGGTAGCCCGCCTTTTTTGGAGAACGTTTGGATCTGTTCGGCCCATTCGTCCCCCCATTCCGCACGATGCCATACGGTGATGGTTTCGAGCGTCTCGGTCCCGCAGAGAGCGATGTCTTGAATCGTCACGTCCATAAGCGTATTTACCTTTCTCCTTTGTGAAGCGGGAATTTCCGCATACCCATATAAGCAGGTATTGCTAAAATGCAATCGTATTGTGCGGAATAAAAGGGAATATGGTTGGGATTTTGTCTGGAAATGACAAGTGTGCTACGATACTCCAAATACCTGTCCGTCAAAAATGAACGTTATGGATAAAAAGGAAGCCCTTCTCTCCATTCTTCGAGAATTGTTTTGAATATTTCATCTTGCCGAACGGCTGTACGAATACGTTCGGGATAGCGTGTACGACGAAAATACCATCGACTGACTCATAGGGCTTTTCCGTAATGAGATCGAGTCCGTTGCGAATGGGGAGCAAAAGAAATTTTTCGAATCCGTACTCGAGAGGCTCGAACTCATGAGACAACGCGAAATCGTCGACATCGAAAAGGACCGGGAAGAAGCGTTTCGTATCCTACACGTTATCAGTTAAGGAAGATGTTGAACAATCAAAACGTTCTCAGCGATAGGAACTGAGCCATTCAGGAGACCCCGGAAGCGAAGCTCTCACGGGAAGTCCTGGCCAATATCGGAAAATTCCCCAAACAAATTTCTGAACGGTTGAACAGTCCCGATTTTCAGTCGCAAATGTCGAAAATTATCGGAAGCGCGTGGCAAAAACCCCTCAAGGACTACGCGAATGCGAAATTGTCTGCACAATCGCCGGATACCCGAGAAGTGAAGAACGCGCCTCGTCGAAATTCGGATTCGAACTCCGGTACCTATACGGAGAAATTTCTAGAGAATTCCTGAAATCGGATTTCCGATACTCTCGCGACCCTCGAATGAAGGGGTGATAAGGAAAAGAAGCTCGCGAGCCTCCTGAAGGCTTGCAAGGAAAACCCCAGTCAGAATAATGTCCTCGCGCTTCAAAATTCGCTCATGGCCGATTGGGGAAAAACCGTGTCGAAAAATGGAAAACCGGATGGACACTTCGGTCCCATGACCCTGAGCGCGCTGCAAAACGTCGCATGAACTCATGGGGAATCGCCTTCCGTAGTGAAGAAGCCCGATTCTCTTGCGGGAAGTAAAGCCGAAACGGCGAAATTCTCAGAAGAGGATGAAAACAGGATCGCCGAAGCCAAAGTAGGCGAAAAGATAACGTTGCCAGACGGGACCGTTGTTACCGTGTTGGAATCACGCGACATTACTGAGCCGATTCCGAATTCTTCGGAGAATGTTTCGCAGTCGCCGAAGGGGGAATCCGAAAAGGCGGAGTCGAAAGAAAAATCGATGGACGCCATCTGACAGAAGGTAACGGCGAACGGCGATAGGCTGAAAAGCGAAATTGCGGTCATCAAGGGGCAGACCAACTTGTTCAACATCTCCAGTCAAGTCGATAAGGCGACCCCGATCGTAAAGAAGTATTTACAGGAAAACGTGAACGATTTGATGTTGCTTGCCGATAACCAGTCTTCATTAAACCCGGAGACGAAGGGGAAGATCGCGTCCCAACTTAAAGAACTTGCCGACTGATTGCGCAAATGAGCATCGAGTGGAATGGTTTCCGAAAGTTCAAGATCGCAGATGGCGAAGTGGTCCCCCGAAGTCGACAAGATTCTGAGCAGGTTTTCGTAGAAAGTGCCCTACTTCTCCTTCAGCCTGGTTTGCCGTCATTTAAAAACCCTCTCGGTAACGAGAGGGTTTTTAACGTGTCAGATGGC
>JASDUA010000175.1:0-1170 GCA_041891375.1 Patescibacteria group bacterium | reverse complement strand
CGCTTAATGATTTTCAATGGCAGCCCCGCTCGGCACCGGGTGAATCTTCACCGCTCCTCCGGTTCGTCCTGGCGCTGAACCGGTTCGACCTCGAGCGGTTCCGGAAGGATTTGGATCCGATACTCCGGAAATCCTCCTAGCCATTGTTTTTCGCCCGTTCCTCGGATCTCGCGATACCGATGTCGATGAGCGCCTTGGTGTCCGCCTCGCTGAGCGGGGCCGCTCCGTCATGGCTGCTGAATACCGGGGAGTATCCGCCCTTCACGTATCCGTCGAGGATGTCGCCGTACTTGGTGGTCATGGTTTTTTCCGGTGTGGGAAGTAATGGTAAGCCGTTGTCCTGAAAGTGGGGTTTGTCCCAGCTCCAGAGATCGAAGCCCCAGTCGATTCCGAACTTCTTCGCGACGTCGGCGACCTTCCGCCATTTCGCCTGGTCGACGGGGTATAGGTCCGGACCGTTGAAGCCGACGTCGATAGCGAGTCCGTCTTGGTGGTTCGAGTGGCTGACGAACGAGAGCTTCATTTTGACGAGTTCCGATTGCCGCTCCGGAGATCTCCAGCTTTCGGTGACGAATATCTCCGGGCAGGCGGCGAGAAACATTTCGACCTTTTTCCGGAAACCCGGGGCGAGTTTGTCGAGTCCTCGGTAGGCTTTGGTTTTCATGGGCTATCTTTTTTTATGGATATGTTCCTCGATCCGGTCGAGCCGTATGGTCAGCGCTCCTATCGTGCGCTCGTAACTCTCCACGAGCTGCGTGAGCGTTTCGCGGAAAGTAGCGTGCGCGGATCCCATGTCCGCGGCGTGCTGCGCGTCCTTCGCCGGGATGTATTTCGTGAAGAGCCAGTAGAGGACTCCGACGAGGATCGCGTAGGAAGATCCGTTTTTGAGTATCGCTTCGATGAGCGGGGTTGCGTCCATTGGCGGCTAAGGTTTAGCGGAGGTATTGTCCGCCATGTATCTTCGTATCAGGTCGGCCGTCACCGATATCGCCGATGCAATCGCCACGTTCTTCAGCGTCTCGATGTCGTAGTGGCCGTTCTGGATGCTTACTAGTACGGCGAGTAGTACCGGAAGATAGAATACCGCCGCGCTGCGTGCGGTCTTCTTCGCATCAGTAACGTCGAGGGTGTTTTTTGCGGACATAGCCGGCTAGTTAAGTGATGCGTATT
>JASDUA010000174.1:0-1517 GCA_041891375.1 Patescibacteria group bacterium | reverse complement strand
GCTTCTTTTTTCCGCTGGTTGGCGACTTCGGTGTCGATGCTAGCGCATTCTTCCACCCTGTCCGCAAGAACCGAAACGTTCTCCCCGTCGGTTTCCAAAACGCCTCCGCCGATGGCGAACGACTGGACCTTGCCTTCGACGGTTACCGAAAGGACGCCCGGAGTGAGCGCCGCGACGAGCGGTTCGTGCTTCGGAAGGACGGTGATGGTTCCGGTCTTGGTCGGAAGGGTTACCGAAGCGATTTCGGTTTCGAGAACCTTCTTCGCGATGGAAATGAGAGAAAAACGCATAACGGCGGTTTAGGATGCTTCTGAGGTGGCACGCTGCGCGCCATGGACGACCTTCTTTCGGATTTCGGCGACGTCCTGGGGTTCGGAGCGGGGGAGGGTGATTATGGAAAACGTCGCGTGCAGCGCGAGGGCGAGCGTCATGACGAGTTCTTCCTTGAACCTCTTTTCGCCGATTCTGGCACGGAGATCGCCCCACGTACGCTTTCCTTCTTCGAGGATTCGGGCTTCGCCATGCCGTCAGAATTCACGGAAAATGGCAATGCGCTCGTCGTATTCCGAAAGGAGGCTGTCAACGGAAATGTCGTCGTAATGGCCGAAGAATCTCTGTTTGATGGCTTCAATGGAACATCCCGGGTCGTCAGGGACGACGATCGGAAGGTCCGTACCGTGCAACGCGTGGGGAAATCCTTTGGTCATCGCGGGAAAAAAAGATTAGGCTGCGGCCTTTTCCTTCTCGTAGCTTTCGAGAACCGATTCGATGGTGCTCTTGTACATGAAGTGCTTTTCGCCTACGTGGTCGAGCTCGCCGTTGATGATGGCCTTGAAGCCGCGGACGGTGTCGGAAAGCTTGGAGTAGACTCCCGGGCTGCCGGTGAACTGTTCGGCGACGAAGAACGGCTGCGAGAAGAACTTCTGGATCTTGCGGGCGCGGGCGACCGTGAGTTTGTCGTCTTCGGAGAGTTCGTCCATACCGAGGATGGCGATGATGTCCTGGAGTTCCTTGTAGCGCTGGAGAATCTTCTGGCAGGAACGGGCGACGTTGTAGTGTTCTTCACCGACGATTTTCGGGGTGAGGATCGTGGAAGTCGAGTCGAGCGGGTCGACGGCCGGGTAGATGCCGAGTTCCGCGATGGAACGGTTGAGGTTGACGGTGGAGTCGAGGTGGGCGAAGGTGTTCGCCGGTGCCGGGTCGGTAAGGTCGTCAGCCGGAACGTAGACTGCCTGTACGGAGGTGATGGAACCGTTCTTGGTGGAGGCGATGCGTTCCTGGAGCGCGCCCATGTCGGTCGCGAGGGTCGGCTGGTAACCTACCGCGGACGGGATGCGTCCGAGAAGCGCGGAGATTTCGGAACCTGCCTGGGTGAAGCGGAAGATGTTGTCGACGAAGAGGAGGACGTCGCGCTTTTCCACGTCGCGGAAGTATTCCGCCATGGTGAGGCCGGTGAGGGCGACGCGTGCGCGCGGACCCGGAGCTTCGTTCATCTGTCCGAAGACCATGGCGGTCTT
>JASDUA010000173.1:0-8729 GCA_041891375.1 Patescibacteria group bacterium | reverse complement strand
GTGTACAACCCGTTCCTCAAGGCGGACGAAATCCTCGCTTCATACGCGGGTGAAAAATTCGATGCCGTCCTCGTGGATTTCCACCGCGAAACCACTGCCGAAATCTACTGCATGGCCGAATACCTTTCCGGTCGCGCGACGTTCGTCTACGGCACCCACACCCACGTTCAGACTAACGACGAACATATCCTCGAATCCGGCACCGGCATGATCGCCGACGTCGGCATGACCGGCCCGCTCCACAGCGCCATCGGCCAGGCTTTCGAAGGACGCCTTCCCGGCATGGTCACGGGCATTTCGATGTTCTCGAAAAAACCGGAACCCCTTGCGGACGGCCCCGGATCGCTCCATGCGGTATTGGTTGAAATCGAAGGAGGGAAATGCGTGTCCGTCGAAAAGATCCGGATACGCGACTAATCCCTATCTCCAGGGATTCAAAAGTCAGAAACTCGCCGCGTTGAACGCGGCGTTTTTCAAAAGCAGGAAAATGAGGATTCCGAACGCCACCGCGTTCCAGTCGATCTTTTTCATTTATCCGAGCGAGATGATAATCGCGGAAACGGCCGCGAAACCGTAGTAGACCCAAAACACTTTCCGCTCGTCGTAATCCTTCCGCGTGACGGCCCATGTGAAGGCCAAGCCACCCATGAGCGCCGGAATTCCGATTCTGGACGCGTACGCCGGCATGGCGAAAGGGATCCAGGCGAACGCCGCGAAGCCCAAGGCCGCGACGATCTTCTTTCCCTTTTCCAGTCCGAAAACCGTAGGGATCGTCCGGACTCCCGTTTTTCGGTCGCCTTCGACGTCTTTCAAGTCTTTGAAGGGCGTAGCCAGCGTGAAGGTTACGAGCACTAACGCCGCCGCTCATGCGGGGAAGTCGGAAAGTCCGTTCGGATAGACGAGCAGGTATCCCGCCAGCACGGTCAAAAGGTACGTGAGCGAGAGTACGAAATTGGAAACGAGTGGGAGCGCCTTCAGCCGGAAAGGTTTTCCCGAATACAGGTAGTGGAGCGCCATTTTGAAAGCGACCGCCACGAAGATCGCATGTCCGGCGAGATTCGCCGAATAGAGTGCGGAAGCTCAGGCGATGAGCGCGTACGAAACCATTTCGTTTCTCGTCACGAGTCCGCTCGGCAAAGGCCTGTGCGACATCGATAACTTGTCGCCTTCTTCGTCTTCGATATCGTTATGCCCGACGGCGCAGGCCCATTCGAACACGAGGGCCAATCATACTACGGCAATGGCCATGGGGTCGTAAACGTCCGTCCAGCCGAAAGGCGTCCGTTCGGCAGAAAAGCCCAAAAACAATCCGAACGCGTAGAGGATGAGAACGTTCGTCACCCTTCCGATTCTGAGATTGGAAAGGAGCGCGTCGAATTTTTTCGTATTCGCCGAACGCAGCAAGTACGCCGCCATGGCCATGACCGAAAGCAGGTACGCCAAGTCGCTCGGTCAAAGCCCGGTGCCCACCGCTTCGGGAAACATCCTCGGTCATTTCGCTTCGGGGAACGCTCATGCCAATACTCAGAGGAACATCGGAAAAGAGACGTAAACCATGAACCCCGCGTTCATCGCGAAATACGCGGCGATCGTCTTTACGGCATCCCGGGTTTTCCAGAAGACGTACGAGCTCGCTATCGCGAGGATGATGTTCACTTCGACCCGGATTCCCAGGTTCTGTCACGACCGAAGCGCGTTCACGTCTCCCGAGAAGAACAATCCGTACGGTCAGAAGAACGCGAAATCCAGCCAGTATTTCACGACGTCCCCAAAAGTCGACAATCCGATCGCCGGATCGTAGACGATGGGCGTCGTATGCGAGGTCAGGGCCCGTATGAGAAGGTCGACCGTGGGCGCTATGAAAATCATCATCGAAAGCCCCAGGACGAAATTCAGGATTTTAGAAGTCCTTTCCCCCGTGAACCACCGGATGATGACGGCAAGTCCCAGAAACGGGAAAAGATACGAGAGGAAGGTATGGTAGAAAACGAAATTCGTGACGGCGTGTTCCATCGAAACCATGATGCCGTAGTTCTTGGTCGACCAGGTTTCCAAAAAATCGCGCACGCAAACCACGGACGCGAAAGTCGCCAACCAGCCGAAAACGCCGATTTCGGCGCTTTCCAATTTCGTGACGTTCCCGATGGCGAAAGCCCGGAGCCGGCGTAAGGGTTTTGAAATTCCGAACATTCTGGAAGCGGTACGCGTTTAAGATTTTCCCACCATCGTCGCCGAGAGGGTTTTTACGAACGCGTTCTTGTTTCCGGCGTCGGCGAAATACGCCCCCACGATCTTCTCGGTGGGCCGGCCGAACAAATAGGGGAGGGCTTGTCCGATGACGAAGCCCAGGTTGTTGGAAACGAACTCCTTCTTGAACTTTTTCGCCGCTTCCGACGTATCGCCGCCGCTTTCCGGAATTTTCCAATCGCCCAATGCGGGCAAAAGCCGCGATACGAGATCGAAAGCTTCGCCGGCGAGAAAATCCGCGCGGGCCTTGTCGAGTTTGCCTTCGCTCGCCGCCGTTCCGGCGTCGATGAGCGCGTCGAGTCGGGAAACCGTTTTCCCGTCGGGAGTCCTTACCGTTTCTTTTCCGAAAGATTCGAGCGCGTCGCGGATCTGCGGCAGTTTTTCCGCCGCGAGCTTTTCGGCTCCCGAGAGTTTCGACGGATTCGCGAGGACCGCGAGCTTGTCGCGATCGACGGAAAGGAGAAATTCGCTTCAGAGTTTCGCAGCCTTCGCTTTGTCGAAATTCGACGCGAGCGAAGCGAGTTCCGCGGAATGCGCGTTCGCGAAAGCGAGCGTCTTTTCTTTGGGAACCGCATGGCGGAGACGGTCGAGGTGGTCGATCGCGGTTCCTCAGAAGACTTCCATTTCGAGAAGGCCCTTCATTTCGGGGAACGCGGCTTTCGTGTCGGCCACCATCTTCGTGTCGGATGCGAAGTCCGACGCGTAGGCGATGTCGATGCCCACGGGGATGAGCCGTGCGGCATCGCGTTTCGGATCGATCTTTCCCGAGAAGACGTCCCCGAAAACGTCAGGATGGTCGGAGACGAGTTTCATGACCCGTTCTTTTCCGAAGTTCTTGAAGAACGACAATCCGTATTCGGCGGTTTTCGGATCTGCTCAGACCGCTTCGAAAAAGGGTTTCCTCGAATCGGCGTCGGTTTTTCCCGACGTTTCCATGACGATTTCCGCAATCTTCACCACGTCTTCTTTCGTCATGGGGCCGCCGCCTTTCCTTTCGATCGAAAGCCCTTTTTGGAGGAGGCTCGGCGAACCGTCCGGACGCTTTGCGGAAACCTTGTCCAAAAGCAGGTTCAGCTGCTCTTTGGAGAGCGAACCGAGAAGGTCTTTGAGTATTTTGAGAACGTTTACCGGCGGCGTGAGGTTTTCTTTCGAAAGGAGCTTCGAAAGAGTTTCCTTAGGAAGGATTTCCCCGTCGCGGAGGATGTTGACCATTTCCGTCACGTCCCGTTTGTCGAACGCGAGCGCGCCGTCGGGTTTTTTCAGGTATTTCGCGAGTCCGGAACTTTCGAGGTTGTTCGTCACGGTCTCCGCGATGTCGGCAGCGGGCATGGCGCAAAACGCGTCGATGGCGAACTGGCGGGTTCGTTCTCCGACGTATTTGTTCCCCAAGGGATCCTTCATGATTTCGGCGACGATCGACGCGAGCTTTTCCATCGAAGCACCGCTTTTTCCGGCTTCCCCGGCGAGTTTCGCGAACGCGTCGGCGGCGAAGAGCCGAAATTCGATGCTCGTGACCGCGGTCTTCACCCAGACTAACAATAATTAATTCACTCCAAAAATCACCTAAAATACTCAAAAATAGTCTATTGCCGAATCGGCTGCCTTCGAAGCCCGGTCGGCGAGAAGTTCCTTGGTAATCCTCGCGGGACGGTCCGGTCAGAAGAAGGTCGCGCCCATTTCCGCGAGCACTTTGTTCGAAAGCGCGTCCCGAAGGGCCGTCTGGGGTTGCGATTCCGCCGCGGCCTTCGGTTCGCTCTTCGCCATTTCGGCGGAGAGTTTCGCCTTGAGTTTTTCCGAGAAGGAAGCCAGGTCGATTTCCACTACCTTTTTCATCCGCTCGACGAGTTCGCCCTTGGCGAGCCCGATGTTCTGTTCGAGGACCTTTTCTTCCACGACGAACTTCACGACGTCGCGCATGGTCGAAAGTTCGCCCGTGGCGTAGCGCTTGATCGCTTCGAACAGTTTGGCCTTGTTGTCGAAGAGGAGTTTGACGAGTTCGGTTTTGCTTTTGATTTCGATACCCTTTCCCGTACCGCCATCCTCCGGGCGGAACATCGCCGTCATGACGTCGGTCACGAGCGCTTTGGGGAGTTTGTTCGAAAGCGAAGAGACGAGTTCGGCAGCGGAATTCGCGTATTTCTCGAGCTCCGCTTCGTTCGGCGGATTTCGGGTGAAAACCACGACGCCTTCGTTCGCCTTTTTCACGAGCGAGAGCCGGTCGTCGTCGGAGAGTTCGGGCCGCTTCACGAGTTCGACCAATTTCGAAGCGATCGGATTGTTCTTCACGAGCGAAAGGGTGGAAATCCCCTCGATTCCGCTTTTGACCGTTTCCTTCGTCAGCGCCGAACCCACGAGCCGTGCCGATTCGTGGGCGATCTTCATCGCCACGTCGCCGCGCTCCTTTTGGTTCAGTTCTTTGCCGGACAAGAGGGAAAGGGCGGGGGTTTTGATTTCCGCCGCGAAGGAATCGAACGCCGCGAGGAACGACAGTTTGTCCACGTTTTTGGCGATTTCCGGAAGGATCTTCACGAGCACCGTTTCCAAATCCGGAAAACGCGAAAGGAGGTTCGCCGCTTCGGGAACCTTCTTAATTTCGTTCATGAATTCGCCGATCTTTTCCGGTTTCTTCTTCGCGAGGTCGATGGAAAAACCCAGCGTCGAGCGAATCGCGCCCATTCCGGCGTCGTATTCTTTCGGTCCGGCGGTGAGCTTGGCGCCCTCCTTGGCTACCGAATACCCCTTCTCCAGCATGGTGCGGACGAGTTCCGCGCCCTTTTCCTCGGGAGTGAGGAAATTTTCCACGATGAGGTCGGTCGTACCCTTGAGCGCGTGCCCTTCGGGAAGGCGGGCGTCCGTTTCTTTCAGTACCGCGATGATTTCCGCACGGTAGGTTTTCGCGTCGGTGGGCATGCCTTCCTTCGACGCGACCTTCGACATGATACGGGAAACCGCCACGTCGGCGGCGGCTTTGAACGCTTCTCGGAGGCTTTCCGGAACCTGCCGGGCCTTTTCTTTCGTTTCGCGCGCCTTCGAAACTTCGCCCTCCCGTCCGTTTTCGGGAGAGGGGTGGCGACGGTGGTTTCCTGAGGTTTCGTAATTCGGTGTTTCCGCCATGGGATCGGTAAGCTTTTCGAATCTTTCGCCCATGCTACCATATGCGCGCACGTGAGGCAAGAAACGGCTATTTTCGAGGTTGCCCTTGCTCCGGATTTTCGAAGCCGTATAATCCGGCATCGTTCCTAACCCGATTCCGCATGTCTCCCGTAAAGGCGATCGTCGCGTCCACCGTCGTGTTTTCCATAGCCGCCTCCGCGGTCGTTTCGTTCGCGTTCCTCAAATATTTTCCCGATTCCCGGACTCCGGTGGAAATGCCGGTCCAAACCTTCCAAACCCTCAGGACCGAGGGGTCGGTAACCGCCGCCGACATCGAATCCGACGTGAAGGACGTCGCGTCCCGCGTGGGTCCGTCGGTGGTCTCCATCGTCGTTTCCAAAGACATGCAGACCTACCGTACCGACCCGTTCGGATTCTTCTACGAACCCGCGGGAACCGTCCGTCGCAAGGTCGGCGGGGGAACGGGGTTCTTCGTACGGAAAGACGGGTACGTCCTCACGAACAAACACGTCGTCGCAGACCCGCAGGCCAGCTACGCCATCGTCCTTTCGAACGGCGAAGAGCTCGACGGGAAGGTCCTCGGCTTCGACCCCACGACCGACCTCGCCATGGTCAGGGCGTACCGCAAAGACGGCAAGCCGTACGATTCGGCCGTTCCCGTGACCGTGATTCCCAAAACGGGGGATTTGTCCGTCGGTTCCTTCGTCGTCGCCATCGGCAACGCCCTCGCCGAATTCCAGAACACCCTCACGTTCGGCGTCGTTTCCGGGCTCGGGCGTTCCATCGAAGCCGGCGACCAGTCGTCTTGAACTTCCGAACAGCTCACCGGTCTCATCCAGACCGACACCGCCATCAACCCCGGAAATTCCGGAGGTCCGCTCGTCGACCTTTCAGGCCGCGTCGTCGGCATCAACACGGCCGTTACCCAGGGCGCCAACGGCATCGGATTCGCTATTCCCCTTTCTGAAAAGATCGTGAACGGCATCGTCGATTCCGTAACGAAATATTCCGCCATCAAGCGGTCGTATCTGGGCATCCGTTACGTTTCCGTCACCCCGGAAGTCGCAGAAAAGGCGAAGACTCCCAAAATTTCCGGCGTGCTCGTTACGGGCGATTCGAGCGGTCCGGCAGTAGCCCCGGGATCTCCTGCCGAAAAGGCCGGAATCAAAGACGGGGATTTCATCACCGAAATCGACGGGAAGGCGCTTTCCTCGGCATTCGGGGTCAAAGAGGCGTTGTCCGAAAAGTTCCCCGGAGAAAAAGTGGTTTTCAAGATCTACCGCAAATCCGCGCTCGGCAATTTCGAACCCAAGAGCGTCGAGGCCGAACTTTCGGATCGGTAGAATCGCGTTGATTTTTCCGCCAAGTAGCCTAAACTCGATTAGTCATAACTGGTTCGAACGCCAACTTCGAGCCTTTTTTCATCCTTTTCAGAGCACTACAAATGTCCCAATCCGTTCCGCAGAAAGTCCGTGGCATGCAGGATATCTTCGGCGAATACCAGAGATATTTCAACTTCCTCAAGAAGGTCGCCCGTCACGAATTCCGTAAGAACGGGTTCACCCGTATTTCGACCCCCGTCATCGAAATGCAGGACCTCATCGTCCGCTCGGCAGGCGTAGGCAGCGACGTCGTTTCGAAGGAAATGTACGCTTTCCAAGACCGCAAGGGGCGCGAACTCGTCCTCAAGCCCGAATCGACCGCGGGAGTCATGCGCGCCTATCTTGAGAACTGCCTCGACGAACCGCAGCCGGTCTATTTCTACTACATCGAACCGCACTTCCGTTACGACCGCCCGCAGAAGGGGCGTTTCCGCCAGTTCCACCAGATTGGTGCCGAAATCATCGGCGAAATCGACCCGGTCCTCGACGCCAAGATGATCCACATCGGCTGTTCGATCCTCGATAACATCGGGCTCGAAGGCCGCTACAAGCTCAAAATTAACTCCCTCGGAGTCACGAAGGAACGCGAGAAGTACATCCAGGAACTCCAGGCCTTCTTCGAAGCCCGCGCGCACCTCCTCGACGAAACCGACCTCGCGCGACTCCGTGCCAACCCGCTCCGCATCCTTGATTCGAAGAACGAAGACGTCCGCGAACTCCTCAAGGTCGCGCCGAAGCTTTCCGACTTCCTCAAGAAGGAATCCAAGGAATTCTACGGCAAGGTCAAAGCCTATCTCGACGTCCTCGGCGTGGCGTACGAAGAAGACCACACCCTCGTGCGCGGTCTCGACTACTACAGCCACACCGTTTGGGAATGGGTGGACGGTTCCGGCCGCACCCAAGACGCGTTCGGCGGGGGAGGCCGCTACGACGAACTCTCCAAGAACGTCGGCCACAAGGAAGCCGTTCCGGCCGTAGGTTTCGCCATGGGCATGGAACGCCTCGTCGACGCCATCGTCGACACCGGCGTGAAGCTCCGCAACAAGGATGCCATCCACCTCTACTTCATCCAGCTCGGGGAAGACGCCACCAAGCTCATCCTCCCGCTTTCCATCGAGGCCCGCAACCGCGGTATCAACTCGATGCTCTCGCTCGGTACGCCGTCGCTCAAGGTGCAGATGAAGAAAGCCAACCGCCTCGGCGCCCGTTACGTCGCCATCGTCGGCATCATGGAAGCCAAGAAGGGCATCTGCCAGCTCAAGGACATGCAGAACGGCACGCAGGAAGAAATGAAGCTTTCCGATCTTCTCGACCGCGTGGTCGCGAACATCGACGCCAAGCAGCTCGACTTCTACTCGCCCACCAAGGACTTCGTCATCGAAGAACCGGCACCCGAAGCCGTCGCCGAAGCGGCTCAGGAAACCGAAGAAGCATAATCGCCATACTGGAAAAAGAACCGGGGAACCGGTTCTTTTTTATTGACTTGCCGTTTGAAATTAATATCGTCCAATCACTTTCCCAAAATAGGAGGTGTCGCAATGAGCCTGAAAATAAAACTCGCCATCGTCGCGATGGCCGCTACGTTCCTGGGCATTTATGCCTATGAATCCGTCGAGGCGCTTTCCGCGATGACCGCTCCGAATGCCGCAATCGCGGTCGCTTCGGTCGCGGCGGTAACCGGCCTGCTGTACTGGCTCGGCTACGTGTCCAATTCGAACGGATGGAAGCCGTTGCCGTTCCTCGTCGGTGCCGTTTTCCTACTTATCCACGTCCTCGCTTTGCGCGCGGCGCCGGCAGGCAATCCCCACTTCTCGTTCATGTTCTGGGCCTTGCTCAACTTTGGTCCCGCGTTCGTAATCGGGGTGCAGTTCGGCGATTGGAATTACGAAAAACGCAAGCGGACGGACGTTTCGCACGCGTGATCGGAAAAATCGCCTGAAAGGGGTCTTCGGACCCCTTTTTCTTTGTCTCTTCACGATGGGTGCC
>JASDUA010000172.1:7635-8870 GCA_041891375.1 Patescibacteria group bacterium | reverse complement strand
CGACGTCCTCCAGAGCGTCTTCAAGCTCACCGACCAAGAGAAATACATCCTCCTCAACGCCTCGGTCTGACAGGGACTCTTCTTCGCCGGAAGCGAACACGTGGGCATCCAAGTCCTCGCGAGCTACTTCGAAGAAAAGATCATCACCACGAACCCCAACGCGAAATAAGCGGAAGCCATGTCCGAACTCCCGACCCTCGTCATCCTCAAAGGCGGCGAAGCCTTCGATTCCCACGACCACTACCTCGAAACCATTTCCGGATGGAACGTTCGGTTTTTCGAAGACCGCACCGGATGGAAAACCACCTTCTACCGGGAGCTCTCCGACCGGTTCCGGGTGCTCATCCCCGATTTTCCGACGCCCGGTAACGCCCGGTACGCGGAATGGAAGATGTTTTTCGAGAAATTCGCTCCGGATCTCGACCCCGAAACCACGACCTACGTCGGCCATTCCTTGGGCGGAATCTTTTTGGCGAAGTACCTTTCGGAAAACGATTTCGAAATGAAGAACCTCCATCTCATCGCGGCTCCGTTCGAGCGCTGCGGGGATTTCGAACTGTCCGAAGACCTGTCGAAGTTGTCGAAAAACGCGTCCAATATCCACCTTTGGCATTCCAAAGACGATCCGGTAGTCGATTTCGCGGACGCGGAAAAATACGTCCGAACCCTTCCGGGCGCACGACTGCACGTTTTCGAAGACCGCAAGCATTTCAATGGCGAACGTTTCGACGAGCTCGCTTGAATCGTGAAAGAAGAGGCGTAATATTGTCACGCTGTCTTATGGTTCGCGATTTTCCGAACACCGCTCAGGACGGCACTTAGGAACCGTCACCCCGAAACATGCAAGAATTCTGAAAAAATCTCCTGAAGGGCGGGCAAATCGGCCTGGGGATATGCGCGTCGCTCACGCTCGTCTGGTGAGGGATTTCCTTCGCGGCATCCGCATGGGGAGCTCTACCGAACGCCGGAACCACGCTTTCTTCGACGGCGTGGAACGATATCGTTTCGCAGCTCAACGCGCTCGCGGGAGCGATGAGCGTGACCTGAAACAACGTCAACGTCGGCGGAACGCTGAATTCCAACGGGTTTTCGATAAATTGCGCGAACCGGATAAAAACGGTTTCCGCAAGGACGTACGCGAGCATCAACGCGAGCCTGGACGCTGACGAAACGGGCGTTCCGATCTGCTGAGCGGGACGGCACGTCTGCAACGCGGACGAAGCCCAGGTATACGG
>JASDUA010000172.1:0-7625 GCA_041891375.1 Patescibacteria group bacterium | reverse complement strand
GGTATCGCGTACGGTTGCGACGTTTGACCGACATCATGGATAATTTGAGGTTTTCCGAATGTCGAATACCATCGAAGGGCCAACTGGAACTGACAGGATACCCTAAACTGCCTTACCGGGAATTATCCGACCTGGTACGGCAGATATGGCAACGGCTATCTCTGACGCGTCCATTGTCAACCCTGAACGACGTCGCTTCCCGTGGCTTGCTGCAAGGCGCTGTAAAAAAAACCGCTAACAAAATTCACGTATGCGCCAGTATCTTAAAAATTTCGTTTCCGGTTCGTTCTGGTGACTCGGCGCCGTCGTTTCGGCCATGGCCGCTTGGACGTGCGTCTCTTTCGGCGCCGCCGCATGGGGAAACCTTCCGGGCGTCACGACGGCAACCCCCGTCTCGGCTTCGGCTTGGAACGATCTCGTAAACCAGTCCAACGCCATTGCCGGCGCACTCGGCATTTCTTCGGGAGACGTCTCGCTTTCCGCTGGAAAAACGCTGACGGCGGGCAAGGTGGCACTTTCCGACATCGTAACTTCGGGTTCTGCCTGCACGACCGCCGGCGGATTGTCGAAAGATTCTTCCGGAACCCCGCAAGTATGCAAATCGGGTACGTGGCAACCTTTGGCCATCGGAGCTTCCTCCTGAGCGTGCCCGTCCGGACAGACGCTCAACGCCTGCCTCTACCACGAACACTACTCGCCCTCATACGGGTGGTCGAACAGCGGATGGCAATGCGCCCCTCTCTGATCCGCGACGGCAAAGGTCTGATTCGGTGACGACACCGGATACACCAATCAATCCGCCCAGGTAAAATTAGTCTGCCTATAAACAAAACCGCCCCCTATCCGGGGGCGGTTTTGTTATCGTACGAAGAGTTTCGCGGCGAGTTCGTCGACGCCGCCGCGACCCATGCCCTGCGTGAGCCACTTCCAGCGCATAACGGAGAGCGGGGATTTGGAATCGGACCCGTCATGGGGGTTCACCTGGATTTCGAAATGGAGGTGCGGACGTCCGAAGTTCCGATCGGGAACTCCGGTAATACCGATATTGCCAAGTATTTCGCCTGCGACGACGCGCTTTCCTTCTACGATGTCCGGCGCGAATTTGGAGAGGTGTGAATAGAACGTGACGTTGCCGTCGGCGGTTTTGAGCCAAACCTGGTTTCCCCGATAAATATCGAGATTGAGGGCCTCCTGATCGGGATTCAAAGTTTTCGCGCGGACGATGCGATCGAAATCGCGCCATGCGAAACCGGAAACGACGCGGACGACCACTCCGTCGCCTACGGCGCGCACGGGCGTGCCGATGGGGGACATGAGATCCCATCCGTGATGGATGCCGTCGGTGACGTCCTTACGGTACGGGCGTCCTCCGCCCGGAATATCGGGGAATTCGGTGGGCATTGGGATTCCGGCGACCGGAATGACGTATTTCAACTCCTTTCGGGCATTGATGAGAGCTTCAGCTTGTCCCGATCGGTACGCGAGAAGGTTCGACCGGTACGACTGCGTGAGTCCGGCGAGTTTTTCTTTGGCCGTGGCTCCGGATGCGGAAATTGAGGCTTTGGACGCTTCGGCGGCCACTTTGGAAGCCTGCGCCGAATCCCTCGCGTAGAGAAAAAGGGCGTCATCGGAAAGGTCGGAGAGTTCGACGAAGAGCGTTTCCGGCTTCAATATCGGCAATGCCGTGCCCGATCCCGGGATTTCGACGCCGGATTCCGAAACGGAAATCCTGACGGAATCGTCCGGACAATCGGCCGAAACGGACATCGGGATGATTTCGGTACGGATTCCGGAAGTGGAAAGCGACGACCAGACGGGTTTTGAGAAAGCGGAACAATTCGCGGAGAGGGAGTATTTCTTTCCGGAAACTTCGGGATACCGGTACGTCACGAGGGTCGAACGGAGCTTCGGAACCGACAACACGAACTCCGAATTGGCGCTCGCAAGGACCTTTGGCGACGGAATCGGAGCCGAAAGTTTCTCGGCCTGGATGGCGAAAACGGGGAGAAACGCGAAAACGAGAACTGCGGGAATGACGGCTACGCGCTTCATGATCGGTTTCGAAAGGTGAAAGGAAATGCGAAAATCACAAGATATAGTGCCCGATGCGAACGCATCAACGTACCCTCTTCTGATTTCAGTGGAAAAACTTGTTCAGATGGTAGGGATTTTGGCTTATTAATCAAACGGAAACCGTTTTATTTTTTTGTACGCGAATACATAATTTCGTCGAATTCGCCCTATTGAACAAGAAAAATGTTCTTATTTTTTAAAAAATGGCGTTTTTGGCTTCCACAAAAGAATTACGGTATGCAATTTTATTTTGAGACTATAAATATCAATATTGGCAATACCTCGTATTTAGTCAGGGTTTCGGAAGTGGCGTATTATATCTGCGTACCCACCGAGGAAGCACAAATCAGCTTCTCTCCTAAAGGGACAACCGCTCATTAAGATAATCTCGCTCAATCAGAACGGCCCCGATTCGTCAAATCGGTCAGCCTCCAACAAAAAATAAAAACCAACACGTCGCTCCGACTCAGTGCGGACGGCCAGACCAAACGGAAGCGGATGAACCGCTTCCTCCGGAAAATTTTCCGGGCTTGCGGCGCGTCCGCTTCCAAAAGAACAAAAACGAAAACCGGAAAGGTGAAGATGCCGGTCAACAAATTCCTACCCAAATTGAGCGAGTCGGTACTCCACCGCCCCACTGACAAGGGAACCTCTCCACCAGTACGTCGCATCCATGGCACCTAGCGTGACCTTCGCTGACTACTGGGGACCAATAAGACAACTCCAGCCTCCGTTACCCAACGCGCTGGGGTTTTTTCATGCCCGAAAACCAAAGCGATCCAGTATGGAAAAGAAGACCATGAGCGTCGTTCGACACGCTTTTCGACATCTTCGACACGAAAAAACCTCCGTTTCCGGAGGTTTTACGCGTTTTTCCCGAGCGTACGCTTGGTTCTGGTTTTCGTAGATTCCCGTACCGGTTCGGTGGCGAGATAGGATTTCCAGTACTCGACTTCCGATTGGATGAGTTGGAAAATCTGCGGATCGAGCCTCTCCGCGAGGGAAAGGTAGTGGGCTTCGGTCTCTTCAAGCATTTTCACGAGCGCCTTACGGTCGGGTTTGGACTTATCGGCCTTGTCGGGCTTCGGGGTCCTGAGGTTATGGAGACGGTCGGCGAGCTTGTCGTACAGGACGGCGATGAACAGGCGGTTGGAGAGGACGAATTCGAAGCGCGAGAAGTATTCGTCGTCCGCCCTACCCTTCATAAGGTTGCTCCAGACCTTCGGAGGCCTGGCGAGAGGCGACCACCAAAGGAACCCCGGGGCGGCGTTCGCCACGTTTTCCATGGCGTTTTCAAACGCGAGGAGCGGCTTTTCCCATGCCCAAAGGTAGTCTTCTTTGCGTTTTTTCGAGAGCATTTCCACCGCTTCGACGATGGATTCGGCGAACGAAATCATGAACGCGATCTTTTTCGACGCCGCCGACTCCCCCATTTCGGCAATGAACTGCGGGCGCTTCTCTTCGGCCTTCGCGACGAAACGGGAGAGAAGTTCCTTCTTCTTCGCTACGGGATCCGGCGCGTCTTCGATCACGTCGTGCAAGAGCGCGACGATTGCCTTGAAAGTCGTGGGGTTCGGAAATTCTTCGAGCGTGATCTTGGCGACCGCGATGGGATGGGTCACGTACGGCTCACCGGAATCGCGAACCACTCATTCGTGGGATTCTACGGCGATATCGTAGGCGAGGTCGAGAAATTCGATTTCCCATTCGAGGTCGATCTTTTCCGACATTTCGCGGTACGCGTCTTCCGACATCGCGTACGCGAGCTCGGAATAATCGCCGGTATTCTCAGGATCGAGACGTTCGAGGGTCTGCTTGAATATCCCCGGAATGAAGCCGGATTTATAGGTATGCGAAAGGAGCGAGCGGGTATTGAGGAGGAATTTCTCCTTCTCTCCCGGCGTCCGCAAGGCGGCGTTCGTGGATGTGCGAGGCATGTATGAGCCCGTTCCCATGGGAAAATTGAAATTTTTTCGCGCTTTCGGCGCTGGCGGTTCTTTCGATATTACCAATATATACGTTTTTTGTCAACCTCATGGAAACGCGAAACCCGTACCGTTTTGAC
This sequence comes from Patescibacteria group bacterium, assembly GCA_041891375.1. GTDB lineage: Bacteria > Patescibacteriota > Gracilibacteria > BD1-5 > UBA2023 > JANJWP01. Next base: position 3,487 of record JASDUA010000172.1, on the reverse strand, counting down.
ACCGAAAACGTGACGGATATACTCCCCGGCGTATGGAATACCGAATCTTCGGGTGCAAGACCAACAAGTACTTCACCGACAAATGGCTCTCTAGCCCCGACTTCTCTTCGAAGCCGGGGATTTTCGTCGCTTCGTGCGTGGTTACGGAAAACGCGAAACGCAAATGGAAGCGGTTCGTAAAGAAGGCCGCCGCGGAATTGCCGGAAGGCGGGAAAATCTACCTTTCCGGTTGCGGAAGCCTCACCGAAGGCAAAATCACCGATCGTTTCTACGAAGAATACCCCGACCTCGCGCCCCTTCGCGACAAGATCGAACTCCTCGCCGAAGATCCCGACGACGCGGAGGGGTCGTTCCGTCGGGAGCACCGTCACGAAGCGGAAGGCCATGACGGGAAAACCGCGGTAAACAAGCGCACGGAAGCGGTGGAAATGCGGAAAAAATCCCCTTCCGACCGACTTCGTTCGCTCTCTGTGGCCCTTTCGAAGTCGAACCTCTTCACGCGCAAGTATTCGGTCGTGCAGACCGGGTGCGACAATCTCTGTACGTTCTGCCTCACGGTGGCGGCACGCGGGGCCCACAAATGGCGCAGCGCCGAAGAAATCGTGGACGAAATCGACGAGTTCGCCGTGAACGGCGGTGCGGAAACCGTCCTCACCGGTACGAACGTCGGCGCCTGGGGCTCGACGGATTCCAACGACTTCGAAAACGGAAAACTCTTCGAACTCATCGAGACCCTCTGGAAGGAAACCGACATCCGCCGAGTGCGCGTTTCGAGCCTCGGGCCGGAATTCCTCTCCTCGGAGATGCTCACTACCTTCACGAAACCGCGTTCGCACGCGTACGTGCACCTTTCCGTACAATCCGGATCGGATTCGGTTTTAAAAAAGATGCGACGGAAATACGGCCGCGACTTCCTCCGCGAAAAACTCGCGGAAATCCGCTCGCTCGTCCGGGAAGACGGCGTGAAAATCAATATCGGCGCCGACCTCATCGTGGGATTCCCCGGCGAAACGGAAGCCGATTTCGAAGACACCCTTTCGCTCGTACGCGATTTCGGTATCACGCAGGTCCACGCGTTCCCCTTCTCTCCGCATGAAGGACTCCACGCCGTTCCCGCTTCGAAATTGCCCGACCAGGTGCCCGAAGCGGTCAAATCCGACCGTATGGCGCGCCTGATGGCGGAAGCCGAAGCCGTCCGAGAAGCGTTTCTCGCCGAACACGACGGAAAAGAACTCGAACTCCTTCCCGAAGGAACGCCCTCGAAGGAAAAATTCTCCGGATGGAGCGAAAACCACATCGCCCTGAACGAAAGGAATTTCGTTCCGCATGATGGAAAAGAGCTGAAAAAATGACTCCCGATACGGGGGGTTTACCGCTATTTTCCAGGGGCTGCGAAGATTTCTTGACAAAATGAATCCGATACGTAGATTCCATGCCTATTTTTAGGCTTGAATCTATGGCAGGACACGGACACGGAGGAGGCGGACACGCTCCGAAAGCATCCAGCAACCACGGAGGGGGCGGAAGCGGATTGAAACTGGGAACCGCGCCACTCGCGCTTTGTGCGGTATTCGCAACGACCATCCTGGCGATTCTCGGAATCTAGTTCGGCACGTACGCCGTATTCCGATAGGCTCGTTCGAACCTTCCGACCAACGGCCGGAAACGATTTCCCGGATTTGATTTCCTCGCTTCTCGGAGTACTATTCGACGTCGCCGAACGGCGCGAACCATTTTCATAATCCAAAAACATGGCAAATCTCAAGGTCGTTACCGACGCTTCCTTCGAAGCGGACATCGCTTCCGGACTCACTCTCGTGGATTTCTGGGCAGAATGGTGCGGACCGTGCCGCATGATGCTTCCGCGTCTCGAAGAGCTCGCCGCGAAGACCGAAGGCAAGGCCGTCATCGCGAAGATGAACGTCGACGAAAACCCGATCACCCCGTCCGGATTCCGCATCATGTCGATTCCGACCATGATCCTCTTCAAGGATGGCAAGCCGGTCGAAAAGATCGTCGGCACCCAGGAAGTCTCGGCACTCGAAGCCATGCTCTCCCGCCACGCCTAATCGGCGAAATCGAAAATCCCTCCGGAGCGTCCGGGGGGATTTTTTGACTTCGGGCTCCTTCCGTACAAAATCGCCGCATGTCCAAACGCTTTCGCGAGGCCGCGCGCAATTACGCGTCCACCATGGCTTTCCTTTTCCTCACCTACGGTTTCTACTGGGGATCGGGGAGGTTCGCCCACCTGTTTACCGGAAAACACGTCTTTCCGGCATTCGATATGGCTCTTACGACCGACGCCGCGTTCGTCGCGATCATCTGGACGTACGCCGCGGTATTGCCGCTCTATTACGCGTTCGAAAGGGGCGAATCTTCGGCCTACCGGTTTTTCAAAGGCTTCCTGAAACGGGATTTCGGGGAAGAATGGAAAAAGGCCGGCAGATCGCTCGCGCTCAAGGCGTTCTTCGCTCCGCTCATGATCGGCTGGACGCTTTCCCACGCTTCGCAATCCGTCATCGGAATCGAACGGTATTTCTTCTCGGGAAATCTGGATTGGAACGCCCTCACGACCGTGCCGTTCTTCGCTTTCGCCTTCCAGGCCGTACTCTTCGCGGACGTGTTCTTCTTTACGGCAGGATACCTTCTCGAAGCGGGAATTTTGAAAAACCGCATCGTTTCGGTGGATCCGACGGTATCGGGATGGGTTGTCTGCCTACTTTGCTACCCGCCCTTCAACGGAGCGACCAACACGGTTCTCGGATGGTATTCGTCCGATACGCCGGTACTGGCGGATTCGCCTTCGGTGACGTTGGTTCTGAACGCTCTCGTCGTTTCGCTCATGGCGTTCTACGCATACGCGTCGGTCGCTCTCGGATGGAAGGCTTCCAATCTCACCAACCGGGGAATCGTGGCCAAAGGTCCCTACCGCTGGATGCGGCATCCGGCCTACGCGGCGAAAAACCTCGCGTGGTGGGTGGGCGCGGTACCGGCCCTCGCCACCGCCTGGGGAACCTCGAATTTCGTTTTCGCGCTCGCATCCCTTTCGGCTTGGACCTTCCTCTACTATTTGCGCGCGGCGACCGAAGAGCGCCATCTGCTCATGGCGGACAACGGGTATGCCGAATACGCGAAAGCGGTTCCTTACCGGTTCGTTCCGGGGGTTTGGTAGGCGGATGTCGGACGAACGTGTCCTGGAGGGTTGGATGAACGCGGTCTGGCTCCTAGGGTCCTAAAGTCGCTGCGACCGCGTTCATCCAACCCTCGCCCCACGACCACCCACCCCCTTCGGCCTCACGTCCGAATCCCCCAATCTCCGATACCATGAAAAATAAAACCCCACTCGCACGGAGAGGGGTTTTAAATTCCTAACGGTTACTTCGCGACCCGGTCGAGCGAGTACTGTTCGACGAACTGGGTAAGCAGCGGCGGCGGGTGCTAGATCGCGCGCGAGGCGAAGATGATGGTGACCCCCGTGGTGAGCGCG
>JASDUA010000171.1:0-9033 GCA_041891375.1 Patescibacteria group bacterium | reverse complement strand
GGGTGCGAATGTTCGCGTCGTACGCTTTGTCGCAAACGGCGGGATTCTTATCCGAGAGCGCCCGGCGGATGACCATGCGGTCGTAATCGTACGAGAGCTTCTTGTAGCAGACGTCGGCGTCTTCCTTCTTGGGGAGGAGCTTCGAACAAAGGGCGATGTCGAGGTTCGCGGTGACGGCCGGTTCGATGCAGCTCGCGACCTTGAGCGGATCGACGAGGGCGGAACACGCGGCGGTGTCGCCCTGAGTAGCCGCCTTGTTGAACGCCGTTTCTTCCGCTACGACCTTGGCGTTCTGTTCGGACGCGGATTTTACCGCGACGGCACACTGGTTTTTAAGCGATAGGCTCTTGATGGGTTCGCAATACTTCGCGTCGGTCTTCGCGACGGCGGCGAGGTATCCGACCTTGTCCGCGCAGGCGGCGGCGACTTTCGGCTCGCTGATCATCTGGCAGTACTTGGGATCTTTCTCGTTTTCGGCGGACTTGTAGTAGAAGTAGTCCTCGCAATCGGATTTGGAATAACGGAGCGAAGCGCATTCCGAAATGGAAGCGAAGGTATACATAAGATCGCGTTCCTGAGATTGGTAGCACGACTTCTTGTCGTCCGCCTTTTCGTATTTCTCACATTCGTTCTTCGCTTCTTCGATCACGGTGTTGCCGGATCCGGTATCGATCAGCGGATTCACGACGACTTCTTTGGCCTTTTTGTCGGCATCGGCTTTTTCCGCGTCGGTAAGGACGGGCACCTGACGGGTCTCCTGTCAGTCCTTCCCGGATTTCGTTTTGAAGGCTCCGCTCATGAAAGCGAATCCTACGACGATGACCAAAACGGCGATCGCGATGGTGACGAGGGTACTCTTATTGTTCATGGTCGAAGTGGTCCGCCCTGGCGGATAACGGAATTAATTGCTCTTTTCGAATCCCGGAGGCGGGAGCGTCTGGAGTCGGGAATCGTATTCTACGGCGAGCGGAGTGTCGAGGTTGGAGAAGGTCTTCAATCCTGCCGGTCCGATCGTTTTCGTGCCGGTCGTCATGGAGAACCTGATGCCTCCGGCGATCTTCACGTCGGACTTGTCGATGCCCGCGGGAATCTTTCCGTCGCCCATCGGATTGCCCACGATGGCCGGATACTCGGTCGTATCGGCGCGCGCGTAACGGCGGAGGTAGATGAGGTCGTATTGGTGGGACTTGGCGTCGTCACAGGTAGGTTGGCGGTATTCCGGGGTTCCGAACGGACAGCTGTACGGGGATTTGATACCTCAACCGATAGTGTTTCGGGTCGCGAGGCTGCCGAACCAGTGGAGCTGGTTGAGAAGGTTCGCTTCGCCGACGTTCTTTCCGTCGTACACCTTCGGATTCGAAGCGTTGCCGTCATAGCTCTGTACGGCACCTTCGGCATAGGCGACGGCGGAGACGTTGGTGATCTTTTCGCTGACGTACGCGTGGCTCTTGGTTCCGTCCTTGTTGCCGAGGAGGATGATGCCGAGGATGGATTTTCCGTCGGCGTACTTGATATTGCTGTTGACGTAGAGGTTTCCGTTCTCGACGATGAGGGTCTTCGCGCCCGACACTTCGCAGACGGCGTCACCGCCTCCGCAGTCGATGACCACGTCGCCGTTCTTGAAGTAGAGGACGTTTTCGCCCTGGAGTTTCAATCCTCCGGCGACCGCGGAGAAATTGGTGGTGATCGTCTTCTTCGCACCGGCGAGATCGCCGTCCGAAACGTTCGATCCGGCGATGAGCGCCGCGACGTTCTTCTGGATGTTCGTCTTCACGTCGTAGAGCGTGATGGACGAGAAGTCGCGGAACTTAGTAGCCGCGGACGAGGTCGTGACGGCGTTGGCGCCGTTGGTCGTTCCGTCGTTCTTCGACTGGACGATACCGCGGATGTCGATTTCGGAGAGCGTGAGCTTGCTCGTCGAGGAATAGATGGACGAAGGTCCGGTTCCGTACGCTACGGATCCAGGAGTTACGAGAGCGTCGTAGACCTTGTCGTAATTCGCAAGGCCCGACTGTACGCCCGGAAGCTGGACGTAACGGCCGTTGACCTTATAACGCATGGTGGTTACGAGGGCGACGTTCTGGCTCGTATTGGTAATGCCTCCGACGGTCTTCGGAATGAACGAGAGAATGCGGGTGGAAGTGCCGTCGATTCCGGCGAAAGATACGTCGCGTTCGGTGGAATCGCTATCCACGCTGGAGAATTGGGAAACCGGCCAAGCGGAATTGGACTCCGCCACGTAGTACTTGTCGTTACGTTTGTTTCCCGACCCGTCGAGTTGGAAATCGTAGAACGTGAAGAACGGATTGTTCGTCAAAAGCATGGTGCGGAGCTGGTATCCGCTCACCGGGTTCGCGGATCCGGTGGAAGTGCGCGCGAGATCGAGCTCCTTGATCTTGTTTTCTACGACCGGTTCGAGTTTCTCGAGGCTCGAGAAATACGTGGGCGCGACGTAGGAGTAATTGAGTTGGGAGGCTCCTCCGGAACACTGGTAGGAACTTCCTACGCAGGCGAACGTGCTTTGTCCGACCGAAGTATACCCGTTCTGGGCGGCCACGGTGAGCTTGAGCTGGTTAAGGTCGAGTTTCGCCCTGGTCGCGTCGGTACCGTAGATGGAAACGTTGTTTCGGGTATCTTTGTAATCCGCGTACGTCGGGACGGAACTCGCGAGCTTGATCCAGGTTTCGCCCATTCCGAAGTCGGCGGGATCGTCGGTAACGAATTTGAAGTCCTTCTTTTCGGACGGGGAATGCGTAGCGCCGCCGAGCGCGCCGTTGTACCCGTCTTCGATGAAGAAGTCCACGCCGGTACCCTTGGTGAAATAGTTGGCGTCGGAGGCGGTTTTGGTCACCTGGTCGAGACCGAGGGTGTTAGTGAAATTCACGTCCGTAGTGAGGGTCTTGACCCCCTTGACCGGAATGACCCAGTTGTCGTATTTGTCGCGCCATTTCACGCGGGCGAAATGCTCGTCCGTGCCGTTGGCGATCTTCTTGGTCGCGACGGACGACTGGTAGGACGTCTTTGCGACGTCGGGAGCGTTTGCTACGATGCGGAACTCGGTATTCGGGAACGGGTTGCAGTTACCGACCATGTCGCAGATCCAGTCGGTCATGTAGGTCGTCCCGTCGATGGCCTTGGTATTGATGTTCCAGTCGTAGGCGCGGTAACCGCTCGCGTTCAGGTCGTAAGAACTGGTTCCCCCGGCGTTCGAGAAATCGTGGGTGATGCTTACCGCCACCGGTCCGGGGACGCGCGAAAGGTACGTGCTCGCGGCGAAAGGATAGGTGGAATACGCCGTGCTGTTGAGCGCTTTTTCGATATTCACGTCGAAGGGGCGGATACCCGCGCCCCCGTCGGAAACGGAGGCCGATACGTTGCGCGCGGCAAGCGCGGACATGTATTTGACGTTATTGCCCGAATACAGGAGTTCGTTCGGTCCGGTACCGTCGTCACCGGATTTGAAGTAGAAGCTGGAGGTCGCGAACGACGGGGCCGAGGAGTCGGGGACGAAAGCCATTCCGCCGATCGGCTGAACGACGAATCCGCCGTCTTCGTAAGTGAGTTTGGTATTGGTGGGCTTGAAGAAGGTTACGTTTCCTGCGGCGTCCTTGCAGCCGCTCGGTCCGGTTCCTCAGAGGAGGTTCCCGGTATACGAATTGTTTCCGCTCCACTCGTAAACGTGCGACTGGGTTTTGGCGAAAGTTCCGGAGGTGAGGTTCGGGTCATACGGGAACTTATAGTCGTTTCCCGGTCCGATGGTATTTTCGAAGGTGATGGAATCGAGAGGCGCCGAACAATATTCGTTTCCTCACGCCCCACAGGTCTTCGCGGGCACGGCTCCTCCCGGAGTGTACGCGTTGGAATCCACCGTAACGGAGAATTTCCCCGCTCCGCCGGTCCCCTTGTAATAGAACGTGTTGGTCGCCTTGTCGAAGTACTGGTTCCCGGAATTTCCGGCGAGGAGCTTTACGTCGGTAATGTCGCACTTAGGGGGCGTGGTGTCGACGCGGTAAGGACCGTATTTCGTGGAATCCATCCAGTTGTCGGCGTTGTCGACCGACGTGAGCTCGATGAAGTACACGCCGTCGGGAATGGTTCCGAACGCGTTCGGAAGGGACGAGAAGTTCAAAGAAGACGGCGCGGCCGCGGTACCGCAGGGGATCGTTTTCCAATCTCCGCTGCTCCAAGCGGTTCCGTCGTATTTATTGCCGTAAATCTTGTAGTAACAGGCTTTCGTGAGACTCGGGATGGTCGCCGGCGTGTACGCCGCGGCCTCGTTCGCCAAAGAAAAGGCGAATATCGGAGAAATCGCGAAAAAAACCGGAAGCAGCTTCCGGAACGCGTTCCGAACCCAGGGAAATTCGAACATACGACAGGAGGGTAATGCGCTTTGTTAAGCGTCATACCGGATGCTATTACAATTCGCCGGGAATGTCAATGCGAGCAGGACTCCCCGAATATGAAAAAATACGTATACTTCCGGCATTAAAACCACTTCGCGTGAATACCGTACTCCTCTGAAAATTCGCCGTTTCGGGCGTGCTCGCCGTTCTTCTCCTCGCTCCCGCTTGGTGAGCTTGGACGGATTACAAATCCGGTAAGATCAGGAACTCGCTCACCGCGCCGCTCTTCCTTCTCTGCGTCGTCGCCATGGCGACCATGAAGAACGGGGTCGACGCGGGTTTCGCGATTTCCTTATGAATCGCGCTCGGGTTCGGATACGCGTTCTACCATTACGACCGATGGGGGGCGGGAGACGGGAAATACTACGTCGTGCTCGCCTGGATGCTCCTCGTCATGGAACGGGGGTTCTGACTTTGAACGGGCGTCCTCAACCACTTCACGTACGCGTCGTTCGGATTCTTCCTCCTCGCGGTCAGCTGGGAATTCTTCAAGAAACTCCGCAAGAACCGGACGGAAATCCGAAAATCGGGTCCGTGGTGGAATTTCGCGCATTTGAACGTCGCGGCGTTCGTATACCTCTGAGGACAGTTCGTCTGACCGCACCTCCCGAAAGAATCGCCGTTCCTCGCCATGACGCTCTTCTTTTTGGTCGCCATGTCCTTCGCCGGGAAGATCTTCGGCAAGAAGGCCGCGTACGTCCTCCCGATAGCGGCGCTTGCGTCCTCGGCATACTACGGGAACAAATACGGATTCGCGCTCTCGATCGCGTTCACGCTGGGATTCAAATGGCTCGAGGCGAAAACGGAACCCGTATTCGAAGCCATCGACACCAAGCCGGTCAAATTGGGCGAACTCCGGCAAGGCGACATCGTCTCCTCCGCTTCATTCGGGGAAGTGTACGAAAAAACGGGGATCCGGCTCCGCGAATCGCCCCTCCAAGGCGACGAGGTGTACGAACTCATAGAGGCCGCGAAGGCGAAGGATTGTCTCAACATCGAAATCCGTGCCTACGAAAGCTTCAAAATGGGCATCGCGCTCTACGCGGGATACGCCTTCTCGATCGCGACCTTCTTTTGGAAAATATTCGTCACGGGATAGCTTCCGTTTCGATGACGGATACCGTACGATAGTACCGATTCACGAACTTACCGCCCATGAAAAAAACCATCCCCCTCGCCGCTGCCGTTACGCTCGCTCTCGCCTGATGTTCGAACGAAAGCGGTTCCCCGGTCACGAACCGCGGCGGAAACGCCTCCCCCCTTCCGAAAACGGCGAACTATTCCGACGGCACTTACCGTGCGGACGGACCGTTCATGTCCCCTATCGGGAAAGACGGGATCGTCGTGGACGTCACTCTCGCCAACGGCGATGGGACGATCGCCGGAATGGCCATCAAGCCGGTAGCGGATTCCCTTTCGATGAACGCGGAATGGATAGAGAGGTTTTCTACGGACATCAAAAAGGTGGTCGGAAAAAAGATATCCGAAATCGAAAGCCTGGGCGGAGTCAGCGGGTCGACGCTTACGTACCAAGGATTCATGATCGCCGTCGAGAACATACGGGCCCAGGCCTCGTCGCCCCGGTAGTATGGAAACGTTTCGAAAAAGCGCGAACGCGCTCTGAACGCAAATAACGGTGACGGTAAACGGGTACGCCGACGTCCTGGTCGACGCCGAAACGGCGGCTCGGGATTTTTTTCGCGACGTTCGGGAATTCGAAGCCCGATTTTCAAGGTTCTTGCCGAATTCCGAAGTTTCGCACGCCAATCGCAACGTCGGAAAGGCGCTGAAAGTGACCGAGGGGTTCATGGAGCTTTGGAACCTTTCCGAAGAAATGCGGGGGAAAACCGACGGATACTTCGACGTCCGGATCGAACCTCTGCTTTCCGATTGGGGTTACCGTTCCGATCCCGCGTTTTCCTTAGGAAGGGACGAAGTTCCCGGCGAACGTTTCGAACCGAAAAACGCCACCCTCCCCTTCCGCACGGATTTCCGCATCGACTTCTGAGGCATCGGCAAAGGCCTCCTGCTCGATATGGCGAAATCCCGTTTCGAACGGTTCGAAAACGTCTGCGTCGTCGCGGGCGGGGACGTCTTCGTCAAATGACGGCACGCGTCGGGAAACCCGTTTTCCATCGCACTGGAACATCCGCTTGATCCGTCGCTCGCGATAGGCAAAATACGCTTTGCGGACTACGGGTTCGTCGCGGGGAGTTCGGCGAATCGAAGAAGTTGGGGAAAAGGTCACGGACATATCGCGAATCCCCTATCCGAAAAGCCCGCTTGCGAAATGCTCGCCACGTTCGTCCATTCCCGGAAATGATACCTGGCCGACGCGTGGGCAACCGCGTTTTTCGCCATGGGATTCGAAATGGCGAGAAAATACTCGCAAAGGGCGGAAGACGTGGAATGTCTCCTAGTCTCCACGGACGGAACGGTTTTCAAATCGCGGGGCTTTCTCGGAAAGATTTTCGCGTAGCGCATAAAAAAGCCTCCGGGAATCCCGGAGGCTTTTCGCACATTTAGCGGTCGTACTGCTTCGTACGGACGAAGGTTTCACAAGAAGTCTTAATGGCTTCCGATTGGATTTTCGCGCACTTCTTTTCGTCTTCCGCCGACTTGGCGGTCGCTTGGACGACCTGGATGACGCACATGTCGACGTTGTCGTCGATACGGGGACCTCCGTCTTTCGGCTTCAGCGCGTCGCACTTGGAAGGATCTCCGGATTTCAAAGCCGAGGCGACGACGGCGTTCTTTACGCAGTCTTCTTTTCCGGCCTTCAGGATTTCGCACTTGGAAGCGTCTCCCGATTTTCGGACTTCTTCGGCGATAAGCGAAGATTTGCACGATTCGCGGTTCTCTTCGGATTTCATCTTGTCGCAAAGGGAGATGTCCGACTTGGTTTTCGCTTCTTCGGTAACGGCCATGTTCTCGCAAGATTCGACGGCACGCGCCGCGCAAATGCGGAACACGTTGGAATCCTTCACGTCGGACGGAAGGGCGTTGAGCACCTCGTCGAGGGTGCGCGGCTTTTCCGGAGGTTTCGGCTGGGCGTCGTCCTTGGAAGATTGCGCGGGTTTCGGTACGGGCGCGGTTACCTGAGCCTCTTCGCCCTTGCCGCAAGAAGCGAGCAGGAGCGAAAGGGCGAGGGTCGAAGCCGCGAAGATTTTGACGTTGGAGTGCATTCTTACGATCGGTTAAGTTTCTAGTGCCTTCGTCTTACTGTTTGGTGGCGCTACAGGTCACGTCGGCGCCGGTTCAAGCCCCGTAACAGGTCCAGTTCCAAGGTCCGGTTCCGGAGACGCTCGAGGCGCTACCCGCGGAACAGAGATTGCTGGTGGGTTTGCTCGGGAACGCGCCTCCGTCAGCGCTTCCGCACGCGCCGTCGACCGGGGTGACGGATGCGGAACAGCTCTGGCTCGATCCGCCGTTGGTTCCATAACAGGTCCAGCTCCAGGGGCCGCTTCCGAATACGCTCGAGGCGTTGCCGGCGGAACAGAGGTTGTTAGTGGGTTTGGATGAGAAATCCGCTCCATCGGAAGTTCCGCAAGCTCCGTTCACCGCATACGCGTTCGCCGAACAGTTGGCATTCGTACCGCTATGGATTCCGTTACAGGTCCAACTCCACGGTCCGGTTCCGGAGACGTTCGAGGCGCTTCCGACGCTACAGAGACCCCAGGTAGGCTTGGAGTAGAAGGTTCCCCCGTCGGAAGTTCCGCAAGAAGCGTTGATGCTCTTGTAGGACATACAGGATACCGTTACGCCTCCGTACGCTCCGGAACACGTCCATCCGAAGGTTCCGTCCGCACCGATCTTGTCGACGTCGGTTTTCGAACCCTTGGCACAGAAGTTCTTGGTGGGATAAGCGTACGAATCTCCTCCCGCCGCGGTTCCGCACTGTCCGTCGACTGCCGCCATACAGAAGTTTCCGTCCCAACCGAATCCGCTCTTACAGGTATAGCGGCATTCCGAAGACGAAGGATTGGTATCGTAAACGGAGTCTTCGCTCGGAAGCCAGGTCGAACCGTTCCAGGTCTGAAGGATGGAAGAAGCCGTATTCCAGCGGGCGTTGTCCGCGAGGTTGATACAGTTGACGGTCTTCGATTTCGGGTCGCACGAGGTTCCGTTCCAGGTGTAATTGGAAGGACACTTGCCAGCCGGCGCGTTGAGGTCGCAGGCGTGGGCGATTTGCGCGGTTTCGTACTGGGGATACGAAGGCCAGTACCCTACGCCGTCCTTATTGTTGCCGCCGATGGTATTCTCGCAGTACCCATCCGCAACTTCGGCTTCGTTGTTCTTCGTGTCGACGCAATAGTGGCGAAGGGCTTTTTGGATACCCTTTCCGTAAACGTCGGGGGTTCCTCCGCAGGAATCGAAGTCGATCCTCCACTGGTATTTGCGGTCGGCGCGGTCGTTCGTACAGACGCCCATCGAATTGAGACGGTAGTTGGCGTTGTAGTTACAGATCGTCTGACAGGATGCGTCACCAGCACCGTTCGTCGTATACAACATGCTTCCGGTCATGGAAATGCGTTCGGATTCCTTGGTGATTCCGTTGCAGTACTGAAGTCCGGAGATGACTTTGCCGGTAGAATCAATATGCCCTGTCTCTTATACACATCTCGCAGGG
>JASDUA010000170.1:0-1562 GCA_041891375.1 Patescibacteria group bacterium | reverse complement strand
GTTTCAGGATGGTAAGGAGGCAGTATCCCATGACGTCGGTTCCGAGAACGGACGAATCCTTGGTGATCTTGTATTCCTCGATGGCGAAGTCCGCGAACTCGTCGCGCATGAAGCTGATGAGGTCGGCACCGGTTTCGGAGAAATTGTATTTCTCCATTCCCTCTGTGACCTTGTCGACGACGAATCGGGTGCGCGAGAGGATCCACTTTTCGTGCGGAAGGAGCTTGTCCGCGTTCGCGAGGATGCGATCGTGGATGGCGGAGTAGTCGTCCTTGACGTCGCCGACGTTCATCCAGACGAAGCGCGCGACGTTCCAGAGCTTGTTCATGAGAACGGTGTTGTTCTCTACCGTCCTCATCGAGAAGTTGAGGTTGTTTCCCGGGGTGTTGCCCACGACGACCGAAAGGCGGAGAGCGTCGGTGGAGTGTTCTTTGATGACGTCGAGCGGGTCGATGACGTTGCCCCACGACTTGGACATCTTGCGGCCGGTTTCGTCGAAGATGAGGCCGTGGAGGTAGATGGTTTCGAACGGGGATTTTCCGGTGTATTCGTAGCCCATGAGGAGCATGCGGATGACCCAGAAGAAGAGGATGTCGTACCCGGTTTCGAGAACGTTTGCCGGGTAGAACTTCTTAAAGAGTTCGTCCGGATTTTCCGGATTCCAGCCGAGAATGGAGAACGGCCAGAGCGCCGAGGAGAACCAGGTGTCGAGAACGTCGTCGTCGCGGCGGACGTTTTCTTTGCCGAACTTCGCGTAGACCTCTTCCGGATTCATCGAAACGGCGACGAGTTCGCCGGTTTTGACGTCGTAGTAGGCCGGAATCTGGTGTCCCCACCAGAGTTGGCGGGAAACGCACCAGTCACGGAGGTTGTAGATCCATTCTTCGAAGGTCTTGTTGAAGCGGTTCGGGACGATCTTGAATTCGCCCTTCTTGTAACCGGCGGTCACCTTCTTGGCGAGTTCGGACGCCTTGACGAACCACTGGGTCGAAACGACGGTTTCGATGCGGCAGTGGCCGCGCGAGCAGTACCCTACGCGCTGTTTGTACGGCTCGATTCTTACGAGGTTGCCCTTGGCCTTGAGGAGTTCGACGACGTTGTCGCGTGCGGTGGTCGCCGCAGGCTGTCCGGCGAAGATGCCGGCCTCCTTGGTCATGATGCCGTTCTTGTCGATGACCTGGTAGTCGAGGCGGAGGTTGTGGCGCTTTCCGGCTTCGAAGTCGGTCGGGTCGTGCGCCGGGGTGATCTTCACGGCGCCGGTTCCGAATTCCATGTCGACCATTTCGTCGGCGATGATCGGAATCTCCTTATTGGCGATCGGGAGGATTACCGAGCGTCCGATGAGCTTCTTGAAGCGCTTGTCCTTCGGGTGGACGGCGACGGCCTGGTCGGCGAGAAGCGTTTCGGGACGGGTGGTGGCGATGGTGAGTTCGTTGTCGGAACCCGAGACGAAGTACGTGATGTAGTACATCTTCGAGTCCTCCTCCTTGTAGTCGACTTCGATGTCCGAGATGACGGAACCGAGCGCCGGAGAGTAGTTGACCATGTATTCGCCGCGGTAG
>JASDUA010000169.1:0-1567 GCA_041891375.1 Patescibacteria group bacterium | reverse complement strand
GAAGCGGAGACGGGATTCTGAATTTCGTTTTCGATGTCCATCTTGATTTTTTCGTTAGGTTCCGTATAGGTTACGGGCTTTCGGATTCAGCATGCAAAGGAGGGCCGATGTCCAAAGTTCTCAGAAACGTCTGCCTTACGGCCGGCTTCATTTCCCTTCCCGTCTATTACGTCGATGCGAAGATTCATGGCCGATGGGATACCGAAGGAGTCATGCTCGCTCTCGGACTCATCGTGCTCGTGATATTCGAACCCCCGCTCGCCAGTTACGTTCGCAACCGCATACGTGAAAAACGCGAGCGAGAGGAAGCGGACCGAAAGAAAAAGATCGCCGATGCCATAGCCGCTCGGAACGCCCCGATCATCGCCGAACGCAACCGCCGGGAGGCGGAAGCCGAGGCAGCCAAGGAGGCGGCAGAGAAAGCCGCGGCGATCAGGGAAGCCCAGCGGAAGCTGGCAGAGCTCCAAAAGCTCAAGGGGAAGGCCTGACGTATGGGAAAGAACCGCGCTCCCGCCAAATGGCGGGAGCTTTTTTATGCCGCTTGGGCGAAACCTTCTGCGGCGATGTTCCGAACGAGTTCGGCACCGCCGGTCTTCACGATCTTCCCGTCTTCCATGACGAATACCGAATCGGGCGGAAACGCTTCGGTAAGGCCGAAGTTGTGCGTCACGACCAAAAAGGTGCGGTCGGGCGAACGGAGCGACGCAAGCAAATCCGCTACCATGCGGAACGCGTCGACGTCGAGACCGGAATCCACTTCGTCCAAAATGACGAACTTGGGATTCAAAAGGCGCATTTGCAGAAGTTCGATACGGCGCTTCTCGCCGCCGGAAAATCCGACGTTGAGTTCGCGGTCGAGAAAGGATTCCGGAACCTGGAGCGCAGCCGCTTCTTTAAGAAAGAGACGCCTCGCCACGAACGGCGTGAGCGGCTTGGCCTCCGGGTCTTCGCGCTTGATCTTGGCGTTCAGGATGGCGCGGAGGTATTCGGAAAGTTTCACGCCGCGGATTTCCGGAACGTTCTGGAGCGAAAGGAAAACCCCCTTCGCCGCCCGTTCTTCGGGAGAGAGTCCGACGAGGCTTTCGCCGTCGAGAAGGATGTCGCCCGCGGCGACGGAATATTTGGGATGTCCGGCGATGGAAAACGAGAGGGAGGATTTGCCCGACCCGTTCTTTCCGAGAAGGTAGCAAACGGTGCCGGACGGCATTTCCGCCGATACGCCTTTCAGGATGTCCTTCCCTTCCGCACGAACGGCGAGGTCTTTGATTTTGAGCACGGAAAATAAAAAGCGACTAATTTAGTCGCATTTTATGACAAACCCCTTGGGAATCAAGGCCGGGTAAGAAAAATCCGCCCCTATTTGGAGCGGATGTCGTTAATGGAAGAATCGTCGTACGGGTCAAGGTGCACCAGCACTTCGGCATGTTCGAGACGGCGGCGGATTTCGAGTTCGATGCGGTCGGCGACTTCGTGGGCGTCGTAGAGCCCGATGTCGGAACGGAACACGAGATGGAATTCTACGTGGCGGATCTTGCCGGATTTGCGCGTCTTGAAGAAGTGGTAGCTC
>JASDUA010000168.1:0-9192 GCA_041891375.1 Patescibacteria group bacterium | reverse complement strand
GACGAACTTACGTACCCGTTCGCGCCCGTATCGCAAAGGGATCAGATCATCGTGACTTCGTAGGTTCCGTTTCTGGGAATGGTGACGGAGCTCGTCGTCGGATTGCTCGCGAGAAGGGTGTTGGCGTACGTTCCCGACACGGCGAAAGTCCCCAGGGCGACCGCCGTTCTCGTTCCAGCAACGGTGACGGTCGCGCCGCGGTTGTCCAGATTCTGGAGAAGGGCGACCATCTTGTTCCATTCCGCGGAAGAGAGGGTTGACGTGCCGGGCGTCGCGGTGGCGGGATAGATTCCGACGTACGCCGCGAAACCGACGGAAAGGACGCAGAGCGTTCAAAAGAACGAAATCGCCCAAAGCGCGGCCGATTTCGCTGCCGCTCGTGAGCGGGATTTTTCGTGGTTCGTCATGAATTCGTGCGGTTACGGGGTTTTCCATAAGGTATCCCATTCCGCGTTTTCGGCAAAGCGCTATTCCCGCGGGTCGACCTTGAACACGTAGTACATCCACTTTTCGCGGTTGGACATGCCGACGGTCGGCGACGACTTCCGGTTTTCTCCGACGATGTTGCGCTCGACGTCGATCTTCGAGTAGTTTTTCACTTCCTCCGCGTCTACGAGGAACACCGCTTCCTCGCCCGGGTTCTTCCGGTTTTGCGAAGCCTTGGCGACGCGGTCGAGATAGGCGTTCGTCTTGACGTACGCGAGGTACCTTTTCTTACGTTCGATGTTCGCTTCGACCTTCGAATTTTCCACTCCGAGTACGCCGATGTAGGCGTTGATCTGGAAATCGCGGTATTTGTACCACGTAATAAGGTACATCTCATAGACCGCTATGAGAATGAGGAGAGCGAGAACGTACTGGTATCGGGGCTTCATCCGCGTTCCGTTTTACTTTCGTTGCCGTTTCCGGTAGAATTGCGGGCAGAATATCCGGAATTCCGGATATCGGAAATTTTCCGCACCCCGCATGAACTCCATCCTCTCGTTTTTCGCGAGGCACCTCGCCTTTTCCCTCATGGCAGGGATAGCGGTTCTCATTTTCGCGCTCCTCGCGTTCGATTCCGCAGGAATGCCGACTTCGAACAAGTCCGAGTTTTCTCCCCACGTCCTCTGTACCCAGGGGACCACTATCGTGAAGCGGAGCGACAAATCGGTCGTGCTTTCGGCCGAGAAAACCGCCGACATTTTCCAGGGCGACCAGATCCGCACCCGCGGAGGTTCTTCGGCTACTGTGTTCTGGACGGAAGGCAGTGTCACCCGTCTCGCCGAAAACACCACCGTCAACGTTTCCGAACTTCTCAGCAACAAGGATACCGCGTCCACCAAGGTCGACTTTTCCCTCGTAGAAGGAAAATCCTGGTCCCGCGTATACCGCTACCTCTCCGACGACTCGTACTTCCACGAGCGTTTCGACGAGGGGCGCAAACTCGCCGCCGTACGCGGAACGGCGTTCGAAATCGACGCTTCCAAGGGATTTCTCCGTACCCAGTCCCATGCGGTAGACGTCACCGATCCTACCGGAAAGCTCCTCGCCACCGTTCCGGAAGGGGCGATCGTCGGCATCAGGAATTTGCAATCCATGGTCGACGCGGCCCTCGATTCCGCTTGGGAAGAATTCAACAAGACCGTAGACGCGAAACTCGCGAAGGACATGGCCAAGCGCGCGCAGGAAGAAATGTCCGCCCGCCTCGCTGCGCTCAAAGACCTTCCGGTGTCGGCATCCTTTTCCGGCGGCGACCTCTCCGTAACGCTCGCTCCCGACTACGCCCAAAAGGCGAAAGAAGGAAAGATCGCCTACCAGGAATTGCTCAAGGTGTACCAGGCTACCGCCGCGCTGAAAGAGAATCCGGAGAACGTGAAATCCAAAGAAGCCCTCCGTGACGCGATTCTCGCCGCCGCTCCGGAAAGTGAAAAATCCAAACTCGCGACGGCCTTCGCCATCCATGAAACCTACGATTCCTGGACTTCGCTTTCCAACGAGGAACAGCTTCTCCGAACCCGTCAGAAACTCTCCGAATACATCAAGGCCGGCGCCGATCAGGATGCCGTCCGCCGCATCGAATCCAAACTCCCGGCCGACAAAATGGATCGCTTCAACTCGGTAATGGATTCTTTGAAGAAGAAGGGTTTCGACACCCTGTCCGACCCAAACCTCTTCATGACCCAGCCGAAGGCTGTCCTCGATTCCGCGACCGACGCCGCCAAGTCCGTCCTCGACGACGTACAGAAATTCGTACCGAACATCAAATAACCGGATCCCATGTCTGCCAATAAGCCGACGGCGAGCTTCGCGATTTTCCTCATGAACAAGGTTTTCGCCGCGTTCTTCATCTCGGTTGCCGTACTTCTCGTCGTGGGCTTCGCCTCCCGCGTGGCTCCGCAATCGAACCCGTTCTACCGGTTCTTCGCCAATGCCGACCTCGGGGTGCGCAACATGCTGCTCCAGTCGTACCCGCAGCGCGACGCCCATCCGGCCGTCGCCGTAGTGACGATCGACGACCGTACGCTTTCCGATTCGAGCGGCCTCGGACGTTGGCAGGAATTCCGCCGCGATTACTACGCCAAGGTCATCGACCGGCTGAAAAAGGACGGTGCCCTCGTCGTGGGGATAGACGTCCTGTTTTCCGAAAAGGCGAATTCCTGAGACGACGAACTGGCCGAGTCGATCGCCCGCGCGGGCAACGTCGTGCTCGGGTTTTCTCGGGGGCAAGAACTTTTTCCCATTCAGAAATTCCTTTCGGCGGCTTCTTCGGTAGGGTTTTTCGACCCGTCCATCCATCCGATCAATTCCGTGGTTTACGCCGTCAATCCGGTGGGCAGGGTCGACGGGAAATACTACGAGAGCTTTTCGTTCTCCATCCTCCGCCGCTACCTCGACCTCGTGTACGGCAAGAAAACCGAAGTGACGGCCGACCGCGTCAAATACGACAAGTATTACGAATTCCATGACGGCGAATACCGTTTCGTCCCGTACGCGATGAACGCGTCCGGCAATGAATTCCTCATCAGCTACCTTCCGCCGCAAGTAGGCTTTCCCAAGATTTCCTTCTCGGACGTTTACCGTGCCGAAACCAAGGGCGAATTTTGAGACTACAAGCCCGAAATGGTAAAGGACAAGATCGTTCTCATCGGAGCGACCGCCACCGCCCTCCACGATGAATTCTTCACGCCGATGGGGGTTTTGGAGGGGGTGTACGTCCATGCGAACGCCATCAATACCGTGCTCGAACGTTCGTACGTCACCGAGTCTTCCAAGGGGATAGAATTGGCGGTGCTGGCGCTCCTCACGTTCTTCTTTTCGATATTCCTCCTCCACGTAGGGAACCGCGCCTACCAGGTGCTCGTCTCGGCGGTCGCCCTCGTCTTGGCCGGCGCGTTCTACGTCTTCATCTTCTGGGCGTTCCGCAAGAACCTCAACTACCCGATAGAACTTTCCGTCATCGTCGTCATGGTCGCCCTCGCGTCCACGGCGTACAAGTACATGCTCGAAGAAAAGGGCAAGCGCCTCCTCCGCAACGCCCTTTCGCAGTATCTCGCCGAAGACCTCGTCACGTCGGTGCTCAGCAATTACGACCAGATGCGCCTCGGCGGAGAACGTCGCGAAGTGACGCTCTTCTTCTCGGATATCGCGGGATTCACGACGCTTTCGGAAAACATGGAACCGGAAGAATTGGTCAACTTCCTTTCGGTCTACCTGAAAGAAGTTTCGGACATCATCATGCACCGCAAGGGCTTCATCAACAAGTACGAAGGCGACGCGGTCATGGCGATTTGGGGCGCGTTCCGCGAACAGTCCGACCAAGCCCGTCTCGCGTGCCAATCCGCTCTCGAGCAGCAGGAAAAGATCCGCGAAATCAACAAGGAGTTCAATACCCGTTTCGGTTTCGAAATCCAGGTGCGCATGGGTATCAACATGGGCCCCGCGGTCGTAGGGAACATCGGAAGCGAAGGCAAGAAGATCGAATTCACGGCCCTCTGAGACACGGTGAACATCGCTTCGCGCTTCGAAGGCATCAACAAGCTGTACGGCACGCTCGTGTGCGTTGGCGAAACCGTCAAGGAAACCTGTAAGGACGAATTCGTCTTCCGCAAGCTCGACTCCATCATGGTAAAGGGGAAGGAGAAACCCACCGTCATTTACGAGCTCATGGGCCGCGTAGGCGAAGTCGACAACGACAAACGCACCCTCATCGCCGAATTCGAAAAAGCCCTCGCGCTGTACGCCGAAGGCGAAGCGACCCGCGGAAAAGAACTTTTCGCGAAACTTTGGGCCACCTATAAGGATCCTCCGTCGGAAGTTTTCATGAACCGATGTGGAAAACTCGTGGAAGAAGGCGTTCCGGAAGGCTGGACGGGCGTTTACCGCGCAACCGAGAAATAGCGCTACGAAGCCAACGAAGTCGTATTTGCAGAAATGGTCCCAAAAAAGTGGGGCCATTTTTTGACAAGTAATCTATTTCATGTTTTAATACATTTGTCCGCTGCTATAGACAGGTACGCCGAAGTGCCGAAGGACAACAAAAACAAATTCGGCCCGCAAGGGAACCAATTGTAAAACACATTCATCTTCTGGAGAGAACCGAAAGGATTCAATCCGAGGAACCAGCCCCTCATTCTGGTAAAACAGAGGCAAAAGCAGCGGTATCGTACCGAAACCCTTCGGCGGGGGTCGGACACACAAGAAAATCCGTACATAGGCATCATTTGATCGGTTCATATGCCTCGTATGTACGGATTTTTCATTTGTGCCCGAACGTGTCGGGAGAGATTGCGTTGCGCGGCAGTTCTCCGTATAATCTGCCGAGATTAACCGCCGCTCCCATGGAAAAATCCGACAGGAAGTTCGAGCATTTGCGAAGATCGGTCGCGTCCGGAATCGTTTTTTCCGCGACCGTCGTTCTTTGCTCCGTCGCGTATGCAGCGTACACCGCGATTCCGAACAACAAGGTTTCGGGAAACCATGTTTCCTCTTCAGAATGGAACGCGGTGGCGAACGGCCTTTCCGATCACGAATCCAGGATCGCGTCCCTGGAGGGCGCTACCAACGCGAGAAAAATCCTCCAGGTGGCAAATGCCATGAAGAACGATACCTGGAGCGCCGTTACGACCGGCAACAATTTCTACACCGTGCCGGGATTGTCCGTAACCCTGACGCCCACCTCTTCGAATAGCAAGTTCCTCATTTCGCCCGCGCTCTTCGCCGGAACGACGAATTACCAAATCAAATACCGGATTCTCCGAAACGGCACGCCGGTGGTGCTGGGCGCCGGAGAAGGAGGTCGTCCGCAGGCGACCGGCGTCATCATTCCGTACGACGACGTCGTCGCTACCCAGCAGTACCGAATGGCGTTCATCGGGGGAAGTTACGTCGACGCGCCGGCTTCCGCTTCGCCGGTCACGTACGAAATCCAAATGGCCGCTTACGATACGAAAACCGTGTATTTGAACCGAAGCCCTACGTGGCAATCCGGAGCTTCCCAAGGGTACGACGCCACTCCGGTTTCGAGCCTCACCGTCATGGAAATCGCCAACTAAATGAAAAACCCGTCCTTATGCGGACGGGTTTTCTATGTTTTGCTGGATTTGCGCGAGCATTCCGTGCGTTTTGAACGTTTCCATGAGCTGTCTCGAGTACAGCGCGGCGACGCCTTTGACGTGGTCGCGGCTCGTGAAGGTTCCGATGACGGTTCCCTTCGAATCGACGACCGGGAGGACGTTGACGCCGAGACGGTCCATGATGGATACGACTTCGTTAGGTTTCGAATCGAGCGTGACGGAGAATTCCTTCGTGACGGTGGGGATCTTTCCGAGGGTTTCTTCCGGATCCGAGTTGATGAGGACCGCGCTCGGGATGATTCCCAAAGCCTTGCGGTTCGAATCTACCACGATGACCGCGTTGTAGCGCTGGCGGAAGACTTTCTGAAGGACTTTCAGCGCCGATTCGACCTGGGCGTCCTTGCCGAAAACGAGCGGAAGGTCCTCGAACACTACGCGGCCGACGTTGTCGAGAAGCGGATAGTTGAAGAGCTCGTCCTTCCCTTTCGAGCGTCCGATTTCCGCGGCGATCTTCTGGAGCGACGCCTGGGTTTCTTCGATGACTTTTTCGGTGACTTCGCCCTTTTCGAGCATGAGCGCGAGCTCGAGAATGCGGCGGCGCGTATCGGCGAGGATGCCGGCTTCGATGTCGCGGCGGCCCTTTTCGAGCGATACGCCGCTGATTGAGAGCTCCGGGTCGTTATTTGCGCTTTCTTCGGTTTCGACGATCCTCGCTTCGTTCTTAGAAGCTCCCGATTCCGGCTTGAGCGCGGAAGGGGATTGGATTCCTCCTTGGAGGTTTTCGAGGATGTCGTTAGGCGTGGTCGACATAGTTTTTTCGGTTCTTTTCCATATTACCATGCGTCGTTCGGTTCTGGCAAAAACCGAGTGTTGACACAATCAATTGATTAATTCTAATTGAATATCTTGACATTTTTCGCGACAGGATAGAATCACCCGTGCCCAATCTCGGGCAGACAACCAAAAAGGAGGCTCTTCATGAGCAACGCACAAGCCGCAACGAACCAACAACAATCCGCCGGCAACAAGGGTTCCTTCGTCACCTCGATGGATATCAAGGACTGCCATTGCAACGAGAGCCTGCGCGCCGTCGTCGGTGACCGCCCGCTCTCGCAGTGCGCGCAGAACATCATCCGCACCCGCGGCCTGTCTCTGGATTCGTAACAGGCTTTCCCCGTAACGTCCGAATGGACGCCATCGGGACGAACCGTCCGTTTACCGGACGGTTTTTTCGTGCCACGAGACTGGCGCCGCCTTGATTTTTTTACGGATTCGTTTAGGATTCGCCCATCCGATATTTTCGTAACCAACCCGAGGGAAACTCGAATGGTCGCACAACCGGACACTACCGAAACCGCATCCCGCATCCGGGCGACGGTTTAATAGTGCTTTCAAAAGCTTCTTAAAACGCTCCGCTCGAAAAGGCGGGGCGTTTTTTCTTTTCTTACGCTTCTTCCCATGTCCCACCCCATCTCCACCAAGCGCCACTCGCTCGCGCACCTCATGGCCCAGGCCGTGAAGTCGATCTACCCGGAAGCCAAAATGGCTATCGGTCCGGATATCGACACCGGTTTTTACTACGACTTCGATTTCGGAGACGTCGCCATTAACGACGAATCCCTCAAGGAAATCG
This sequence comes from Patescibacteria group bacterium, assembly GCA_041891375.1. Classification (GTDB taxonomy): domain Bacteria; phylum Patescibacteriota; class Gracilibacteria; order BD1-5; family UBA2023; genus JANJWP01. The sequence goes on along the minus strand of JASDUA010000168.1, from coordinate 2,004 downwards.
AAAAGAAGGTGAAGAATCTCATCAAGCAGAACCAGAAGTTCGAAGCCTACAAACTCCCGGTAGCCGAAGCCGTCGCCTTCCTAAAATCCAAGGGCGAAGACTACAAGGTCGAAATGGCCGAAGACCTCGCCGCGGGGGGCGAAACCGAAATCGGGTTCTACAAGAACATCGCGCAGAACGGTACCGAAACCTTCGTCGACATGTGCCGCGGTCCCCACGTGGAAAAGACCTCGGAACTCGACGAGAACGCCTTCAAGCTCGACAAGCTTGCCGGAGCCTACTGGAAGGGCGACGCCGCCAACAAGCAACTCACCCGTATCTACGCCTTCGCCTTCGACACCCGCGAAGAACTCGACGCGCACCTCCACATGCTCTCCGAAGCTAAGAAGCGCGACCACCGCATCCTCGGCGCCAAACTCAAGCTCTTCACCATCTCGCAGCTCGTAGGTTCCGGCCTTCCGCTCATCCAGCCCAACGGCATGGTCATCCGCAAGGCGATCGAAGAATACCTCTGGGAACTCCACAAGGACAAGGGCTACCTCCGCGTCTGTACCCCGCACCTCGCCAAGGAAGACCTCTACGTCACCTCCGGCCACGCGGGCCACTACCTCGAAGACATGTTCTCGGTCTACGGCGGAACCAGCAAGGAAAAGTTCCACTTGAAGCCGATGAACTGCCCGCACCACATGCAGATCTTCGCGGACAACCAGTTCAGCTACCGCGACATGCCGATCCGCTACTTCGAACCGGCGACCGTCTACCGCGACGAAAAGACCGGACAGCTCTCCGGCCTCACTCGCGTCCGCTCCATCACCCAGGACGACGGCCACCTCTTCTGCCGCGTAGGCCAGATCCGCGAAGAAGTATCGACCATCGTTTCGGTCATCAAGTCGTTCTACACCACCATGGGCCTCATGGAGGGGTACTGGGTATCGCTCTCCGTCCGCGGGGAAGACCGTTCCAAGTACTTGGGCGGCGACGAAGTCTGGAACACCGCCGAAGGCGCACTCGAAGCCGCCGCACAGGAAAACGGACTCAACTACAAGCGCGTCGAAGGCGAAGCCGCGTTCTACGGACCGAAGCTCGACTTCATGTTCAAGGACGCCATCGGCCGCGAATGGCAGCTCGCTACCATCCAGTGCGACTTCAATCTTCCGGAACGTTTCGACCTCTCGTTCGTCAACGAAAAGGGCGAAAAGGAACGCCCGGTCGTCATCCACCGCGCCATCGCCGGATCCTTGGAACGCTTCATGGGTATCGCCATCGAGCACTTCGCCGGAGATTTTCCGCTTTGGATGGCTCCGAAGCAGGTTCGCATCCTTCCGGTTTCCGAAAACTTCATGGCCTACGCCGACGAAGTCTTCGCCATCTGCAAGAAGGTCGGACTCCGCGTCGAACTCGATTCGTCTTCCGATGGGCTCGGCAAGAAGATCCGCAACGCCGAAACCGACCACGTCAACTACGCGCTCGTCATCGGCGAAAAGGAAGTGACCGACAAGACCGTCTCCGTCCGCTCCCGCAAGACCGGCGAACAGACCGTCATGTCCGTCGCCGAATTCGTCGCGAAACTCCAGGAAGAAGTTTCGACGAGGTCGCTCTAAAATTCCCCTCTACGGAACGGAATGCCCGGGTAATGCCCGGGCTTTTTCTTTTCCTTGCTTTCATTGACGAAACGACGGTTTTTCGTATAAAAACGGAATCCGATACTTTCATTTTTTCCATGCGAAAATCCGTTTCCGTCGCCGGTTCCGCTCTCGACCACGTGGCTTGGGAATCCTTCCTTAAGCCGATTCTCGATTCTGCCCGCGATTCCCGAAAAGAAGGGGTGAAAACTTTCGATGGCGGAATCGTCAGGCTTTCCCCTTCTGGAAAACCTGAAAAAATTTCTTTCGATTCCGTAGCGCGTCCCGAATGATTCGAGGACGTCTCCGTCTTTTTCGACGAAATCTGACAGGTTTCCCGTATCCAGCGCAAACTCTCCGGTTCGCGTTCTTTCGATAACGG
>JASDUA010000167.1:7379-9319 GCA_041891375.1 Patescibacteria group bacterium | reverse complement strand
TTAAAGTCTGTTTTTTTCATGGTTATTGGCACATGTACGTCGCGCGGATGCCGAGGCCGGCTCAGGAAGACGCGGTCCACCAAGCCATGCCGCCGTTAGTTGCGGCTCATCCGGCGGATCCCGGGTCTTCTCCCGGGAAGACGACTTCCCAGTCTTGGTCGGAACCGTTGTGCCAAGCTTTGGTAATGAATCCCAGGCAGGTTCAAGACGGTAGGCCGTTGTCGCATTCTCCGGCAGTCCAATAGTGATAGAAACGGTTCGTGAGGGTCGAATTCGGCGTTCATCAGAAACTGCAGACGGTAATCTTGCTGATTTGCCTTCCTCCGAATTTTACCGATCCCACTACTTCCAGATTGGCCGAAGGATTGGCGGTTCCTATGCCTACGTTTCCTCCCGAAGAGGCGATGGCCGACGTTCTGGAGTTCAATTCGGCGAAATTGTCCCGCAGTTGCGTCCACATTGAAACGGTGAGCGGTTGTCCCGAAGTCACCGTCGAGAGACCCGTGTAGGCGGAATATCAGACGGAAAGCATTCAGAGCGTTCCGAAGAACGCGACTGCCGACATGACGGGTTTGCGTAAGGATGCCATGTGGATGACGAAGTGGTAAACGGACGCATTTTACGTTATTTCGACATCCCTTCAACCCCTTCATTTAGAATTCCGTTTTGCGATATTCCGTATCGGAAAGTATATTTTCCGCATGAGAACCCCATTCGGTAACCGGTTCGGATTTTTCCTTCCGACTTTCTTTCTTTTTCCCGCCGTCGCGCTCGCGTTCGCGGAGGCCGTGGCGGCGAGAAATCCCTTTGCCGTCGCGCACGTCATCCTGGTTCATCCGGGATCGGCGGCATTTTCGTACCTCTGGATCCTCGCGCTTTTCGCGTTCCTGTATTCCGCGATTTGAGCTCTTGCTCCGGCGGCGGTGCTCGTTTCCTTTCTTATCCTCGGTTCTTCCCACGTTGAGAAGCTCCGCTCTCTCGGCGAACCGCTTTACCTCACCGACGTCATTGCCCAAGCGACCCAACTCGGGGGGTTGTCGTCGTTTTCCGGGGTCTTCTGAAAGCCCGCGACCTGGATTGCCCTCGCCGCCCTCGCGGCATTGTCGGTAACGTTCTACGTCCTTCGTCGCAGCGGTTCCGGCAGAAAGGTTTGAGCATCCGTATCCGTCTCGGCAAGAGGCGTTCGTGGAAAAGTACTGAGAATTTCCGCTTTCGCCGTTCTCGCGGCGTTCCACGCCGCCGTTTTCACCAACGCCTTCGGATTCCTGACGGCCGTGCAGGCCGCCGCGGCCCTTAAGCCCGAAGACTATTCTTGGAGACAGATCGAAAACTACGCCGACAACGGGTTCGTTTGAGGTTTTTTCACCAACCTCGGCAACGCGTTCATTAAAAAGCCAGAAGGGTATGACCGTGCGGAGGTCGCGAAACTCGCCGCGGAGAAATTCGGAACCCCGGTTTCCTCATGAGCGGTCCGCCCCGACGTCGTGCTCATTCTGAGCGAATCCTTTTGGGATCCTACCAAGCTGCCCGGAGTGAAATTTTCGCAAGACCCCATCCCCAATTACCGAGCGCTCGCCTCGGAGAAGGGGGGAGGGGATTTCGTTTCGCCCATGTTCTGAGGCAAAACGGCGCTCGTCGAATTCGAAGTGCTCACCGGAACCCCCATCGCCTGATTGCCGGACGGAAGCATTCCGTACCAGCAATACCTGAGAAACGCCGTGCCTTCGGTGCCGCTCGAGTTCCGTAATGCCGGGTATTCGGCCGACGCGGTGCACACCTACCATAAGTCGTTCTTCAACCGTTCGTGAGCGTATCCGTACCTGGGATTCGAGAATTTTACCGGCCTCGAAGATTTGCCGAACGCTCCCATAAAGGGGAAATTCGTCTCCGATGCGGTTCTTACGGATACGATCCTCTCCAAACTGAACGAAAGGAAAGAC
>JASDUA010000167.1:0-7369 GCA_041891375.1 Patescibacteria group bacterium | reverse complement strand
GACGTCGGAAAACCCGCGTTCGTCTTCGCGATTTCGATGGAAAACCACTTTTCCTACGAAGGCGACAAATATGCGGAGCACGAAATCGACGTCGAAGCCCCATCGCTCTCCGAAGACGACAAGCTCACGTTGAAGAATTACGTCCAAGGCCTCCATGACGCCGACCGCGAACTCGGACGACTGACCGAAACGCTTAAGAAATCCTCCCGCCCCACCGTCGTGGCGTTCTTCGGTGACCATATGGGAATCTTGGGCGAAGAATACCGCGCGTACGCGAAGACCGGTTACCTGAAAACGCTCGATGAGGGCGCGTGGAGCCCGGAAGAATACCTGAAAATGCATACGACGCCATTTCTCGTGTGGAGCAATTTCGAAAATCCGCGAATACCCAAGAACTACGAAAAAATTCGCGCTTCCAATTTTTCGAGCGCAGTCTTCGACGCCGCTGGACTCAGTCCGCAAGACGCGGTTTTCCACGCGGGATCGAAGGCGGCGGAATGCCTTCCTCCGCCAGCGTCGCTCGCAAAAGATTCGGGTAAATGTTCGAAAGAGGTTTCTTATTGGAAAAACCTCCAATATTTCCACCTTTTCGATTCGGAGTAAGCCGTTCGTCCAACGCCTTTCCCGCTGGCTTTCCAGCCGCTTCCGAATACAATCCGCACGTTTTCCGGCGGGCTTCCCCGCTTTGTTTTTCCCGACGAAATGCCTTCCATCGTAGCCTTCGACCTCGAAACCACCGGTCTCGATCCCAAATCCGACGCCATCATCGAAATTGCGATGGTACGTTTCAACGAAGACGGGACGGTCGAAGAGTTTTCGAGCCTTGTAAATCCGGGGATATCGATTTCCGAAGAAGTCGAAAACATCACCGGCATTACCGACGAAGACGTTTCCGAAGCGCCGGGTTTCGGCGACATCCGGTACAAGGTCGCGGATTTTTTCGGGGATGACCCGGTGCTCGCGCACAACGCCGATTTCGATACCGCTTTCCTCTCCGCGTACGGTTTCGATTTTTCGAACCGCGTCGTCATCGACAGCTTCAAGGTCGCCCAGCTCGCCTTCCGGAACGAGAAGAGCATGAACCTCTCCAATCTCGCCGACGCTTCCGGATATTTCCACGAAGGCGCCCACCGTGCCCTTTCCGACACTCGCGCCACCGTCGCGATTTTCCGCGAGGCCGTGCGCCGCATCAAGGAGTCACAAGGGACCGTGAACGAGATTTACCGCTTCCTCCGCGACCATTCGGCCCCCAATTCGTCGTTTCCCACTACGGTCCGTTGGGCGCTCGGCGACAAGGATCCTACCGACGCGCGCAAACTCTTTGAAAAGATCGAGGCGGGCCTTTCCGAATACGTCGAAGCGCCCGCTCCCGAACGTCCGTTCGACGCGCCCGACGCCGTTTCCATCCTCGAACGCAATTCCGGACTCGAAAAACGTCCGGAACAGGCCAAAATGGCCGGCATCGTGCGCGACGCCATAGATAACAAATCCCTCGTGGCCATAGAAGCGCCCACCGGTATCGGAAAAACTTTCGCGTACATGGTTCCCGCGGTAGCTTCGGCCATTCTCGACGGCGCCCGCGTGCACGTTTCGACCAATACCAAGACCCTTCAAGACCAGATCGCCTATAAGGACGTTCCGCGCATCCGCGACATCCTCCGTCCGTACGGTCTCGACACCTTCCGCTTCGCGAAGCTCAAGGGGCGCTCCAACTACGTGAGTCTTCTGAAGTTCGCCGAATTCGCCGACCGCGAAGATTTCCCGGAAGAAGCCAAGCTCTTTTTCGCGAAGGTCGCCGTCCTCCTTGCCGAAAGCAAGACCGGGGAACTCGATGAAGTCTCGTTCTACGGAAAGGATTACGAATTCCTCTCCGAAATCCACGCCGGCGACGCGCGCGTGCTTTCTCCGGACAACCCGTACCGCAAGAAAGAGCCCCTCTACTGCGCCCGCGAAGCCGCCAAAACCGCCGACGTCGTACTCGTGAACCATGCGCTCATCCTCACCGAACTCGCGGAAGACGCTTCCGGAACGGTAGGGAAGCTTTCCCGTCTCGTCGTAGACGAGGCCCACAACCTCGAAGCCGCCGCCACCGACGCCCTCACGTGCGAACTCCTGCTTGCCGACATCGAGAAGACGTTCGGCCGCATCGAGGCGCACATCCGCCGCCACAACCGCCAATCGGGAGCTGAAAAATTCCTCTTTCCCGAGATGAAGGAAATTTCCGAATCTTTCGTCCTTTCGTACGGAATGGCGCTCGATTTCGCCGAACGGTACGCCTTCGTGAAGGCCGGGATGAACGATTCCGGCAGGGGAGGGTACGCGGGCGGACGCTCGACCGACGTGCTCGTCACGCAGGATTTCTTCACCTCCGAAGGAATATCCGGCATGCCTTCGGTGATTTCTTCGGTTTTCGAAAAACTCAAAGATTTGGTCGGACGGCTCGAAGCCGCTCCGGACAAGCTCTTCGAAGCGTTCAGTTCGCAGCTCACCGACCTCTCGGGTTATGCCAAACTCCTCGAGGAATTCTTTTCCGCTTCGCGGACGGACCTCATAAAGACGGTGTCCCTCAAAAACAACGGCGAATGCAAACTCGCCCTCGCGCCGCTCGACGTGTCCGGGGTTCTTAAGGAACGCCTCTGGAGCAAGCTCGACTCGGTCGTCCTCACTTCGGCGACGCTCGCGATCGGAGGGAACTTCGACTTCCTCAAGAAGACGCTCGGCCTTCAGGATTTCACGTTCCACATCCTCGATTCGGATTTCGACTACCACAAGCAGGCAACGGTTTTCCTTCCGGAGGACTTGGGCGACGTCAAAAGCGAATTCGACCGCCGTCGGGTCAACGCCTTCGTAGCCCGCGCCATCGTGGCAATGGGCGGACGCACGCTCTGCCTCTTCACGTCGTTCGCGAGCATCAAGGAAGCGTACCTCCAGGCTAACCCGATCCTGAAAAAGGCGGGAATCCAGCTGTTGTCGCAGGGGATGTCAGGCGGAAAGCATAAGATGATCGAACAGTTCAAGAAGTACGCCGACCACAGCGCCCTTTTTGGAACCGACAGCTTCTGGGAAGGCGTCGACATTCCGGGAAAAGACCTCGAAATGCTCTTCATCCACAAGTTCCCCTTCGCCGTACCGACCGACCCCATCGTCATGGCCCGGTCCAAACTCTTCCGAGACCCGTTCGCGGAGTACTCGGTACCGCAAATGCTTCTCAAACTCCGTCAGGGAATCGGTCGCCTCATACGTACTAAAGAAGACCGGGGAGTCGTCGTCATTCTCGATCCCCGCGTGAATTCTTCGTGGGGCCGGGCGGTTCCCGGGGCGTTTCCTGAGGGGATCCGCATCCGTAAGGGCTCGATGGATTCGTTCGCGGAGCTTCTCGAAAAAAAGCGCGCCTCGGCGAACGCCGAGGCCGTCGACGGACCTTCCGAAGTTCCGTTCGCCGATTAATCCCTACGCAAAGAGGAAAAAGGGCAAGCCGTAATGGGGTTGCCCTTTTTGCAAAGAAAAAAATTACCTGCTATACTTGCTTCGGTACTTTTAATTCCGTGCCGAACACGTATGGCTTTTTTTCAAAATAAAAAGGAAGAACCGACCCAGTGAGCCTCTCCGGAACAGGCTCCGCAGGCCGGTAACGCTCCCGCGCCGCTCACGATGGGCGACGACATTTTCCAAGGGCTCGGCGAAAATTTCTTCAAGGACGCGCCGGTTCCGGGCGTCCAGGTCGCCAAGAAGCAGGATCCGCACGAACTCGGAGCGAAAGTCCTCGACATCGCCATGAAGATTTCCCTCGTGGCCATCGTCATCCTCGGCATCGACTCGACGATCCGAAACCTCGACACCCCCGGATTCCTCGAGAATCTTCCCGTTTGCGACTACCTCGCTTTCGGAATCGACGGTTTCACGAATTCCGACTGCAAGATGCCGACCCAGATCGTGGCCGACAAGACCGAGGAGCTCAAACAGGTCGAATCGACCATGGCGAACAACCTCCTGGTTCTCGTTCCCAAGCGCCTCGAAGCCGGCGATGCGGTAAATTCCCCGGAAGTGCAGTTCATCAAGGAACGCACGGGCGAATCCCGCATCCAGTTCAGCAAGGTGGTAAGCGAATTCCAAGACATCGTCGCGAAATCCGACTACCACGGCGAAGACGTCAACTGCACGCGCTACAAATTCAACGAAAAGGGCGAATTCAGCGTGGATTGCGAAACCTACGGAGGTTCCCTCAACGACAGCGCGTACAAGGAATCCCGTTCGTCGCGCATGGCTGCCATCGCGCTTCTCGACCGGTTGGACAACAGCGACTTCCGCATTCTCAATCCGCCCAAGACCCTCGACATCTCCAAGTACTCTACCGCGGACGTAGGCATCCGTTCGACCTTCTCGACCGTCACGAAATTCAGCCTGAATCTCCGCTACGTTTCCTCCGCTACCGGTAACCGCCCGTAATCATGAGCCAGCAAGCACCCGACATCGACGAAGAGAACTTCGCGATCCAAGAAAAAAAGCGTAAAGAGCGCCTTACCCGTTCCATGGTCCTCAACGGATTCGTGGTCGGCATCGTCCTCGTCATCGTCTTCGCGTTCGTCATGCCCCAGTACGAGGAAATCTCCGCCAAGACCGAACAGGCCAACGACCTCATTACGAAGATCGACAAACTCCGCAACGACGGTATGACTCCGGCCGAATTCGCGACCGCGCTCTCCGGAATCGGCGGAAAAGCGTCGAAGAATCCGATCTTCGCCGATAAGGAAAAGATCGCCTCCGCCATGGAAAAGGATCCGAAATATTCCGGAACCTACTACGAATGGCTTAATCAGGAAGTAGGGAAGGAGTCCATCGGACGCTACGACGACATGATCGCCCAAAAGCGCGAAATCATCGGTAACGTCATTCCGACCTTTACCGAATCGCTCCCCGGCGACGAACTCGGTTTCGACAAGGACCGCATCACTATGGCGAGCTTCGTCAAGCACATCGAAGAAGACGTGTTCAAGCAGTTCAAGGTCAACACCTTCGGCCAGCTCGGTATCGACAAGGTTTCCTTCGACAATTCGAAGAGTTCCATCGTGAACATCGGTACCTTCAAGGTCGATTTCCAGATCGAAGGGCAGAACGCCCAGCTTCTCAAGCTCGTCGACTACATCCAGAATTCCGGCAAGGTGAAGATCGAAGACGGCAAGCTCGTCGCGCTCTATCCGACCTCCAAGAACAAGAAGGATCCGAGCCTCTCGGATTTGAACAACCTCCTCATGACGATCGACAGCCTCCGTTCCGAATCGGCGTTCACCGATCCGGAAGCGAAGAACCGCGTCGACCTCTCGCTTTCGTTCTACGTAAAGGGCCGTACGTATTCCTCGCTCGTCGAAATCCGTACCCTCGTAAGCGAAAAGGTCCGCAAATTGAAGATCGACGTGGACGCGCTCTCGAAATCGTGTACCGGTAAGAAGTCCGACGTTTGCGAATCCGACGCCGGAGTGACCGCGGTATCCGCTCTCAAGTCCCTCGTGGCCGAAATTACCGCCCTCGACGCCCGCAGTCAGGAAATGGTCAAGGCGGCGACCGTCATCGACCTCGGTACCGAATTCGACAAGGTATTCTCCATCTACGCTTCGGCACGCACCATCGAAGCCGGATACCTCAAGCAGAAGGCCATCCTCGAACGCGCCACCAAGAAGACCAACGTCAAATCCGCGAAATAAGCCCGTCACTATCACGACATGCAATCGAACTCCTACATCGAACGCCTGAAAGAGGAGATCTACAAGGGCGACAATGCCCAGCAGATCTGTAACCTGATCATCAGCGCGGCGGTTTCCGTACGCTCTTCGGACATCCACATCGAACCGCTCTCCAATTACGTCCGCATCCGCTACCGCGTAGACGGCGTACTTGAAGAAATCCTCGAATACCAGCAGTTCCTCCATCCGCAGGTCGTAGCGCGCTACAAGATCCTCGCGAACCTCAAGATTGACGAATCCCGCATGCCGCAGGACGGACGCATCTCGGTTACCATCGACGAAAAACCGCTCGACCTCCGCGTCTCGACGCTCCCCACCGTTTCCGGTGAGAAGATCGTAATGCGTATCGTCGACAAATCGAAGAAGATTCCGGACTTGAGCGTCCTCGGTATCGAAGGGCAGAACGGCGAAATCCTGAAGCGCGCCATCGCCCTTCCGAACGGCATCATCCTCACTTCCGGTCCGACCGGTTCCGGTAAGTCGACCACGCTCTACTCGTGCCTTACCCGCCTCAACAAGCCGGACGTCAACATCATGACGCTCGAAGACCCGGTAGAAAACGTCATCGACGGGGTCAACCAGAGCCAGATGTTCCCGGATATCGGATACAACTTCGCATCCGGTCTCCGCACCGCGCTCCGCCAGGACCCGGACATCATCATGGTCGGTGAAATCCGCGACCGCGAAACCATCAACATCGCTATCGAAGCGTCCCTCACGGGCCACTTGGTACTCTCCACCATCCATACGAACTCGGCGGCAGAAACGATCACCCGTATCCTCAACATGGGAATCCCGGCGTTCCTCTTGCCCGCGTCGATGAACGCCATCATCGCGCAGCGCCTCATCCGCCGCCTCTGTCCACACTGCCGCAAGGCCGTAGCGGCCGACAAGCTCGAGCCGCGCATGCAAGCGTCGGTCAAGAAGGCCATCTCGCGCACCAACAAGAACGAACTGACTTCCCGCGTTTCGATGGACATCCTCCAGAATCCGGTATTCTACGAACCGGTAGGCTGTGACCAATGCGGAAACAGCGGATACTCCGGACGCGTCGGTATCTATGAAATCATGGAAATCGGACCGGAAATCAAGAAGCTCATCCTCGAAGGGGCTTCCGGAGTCCAGATTAACGAAACCGCCATCGACGCCGGCATGATCTCCCTCGAACAGGACGGCATCATGAAGGCATTGAACGGCCTCACTTCCCTCGACGAAGTCTACGCCGCGGCGAAAGAAAGCTAATTCTCCAAAACGATATGAACGCGACTTCCAATCAGGAAATCATCATCCAGGACATCAAGGGCGAGGGCAATTCGGATTCCGAATCGCTCGGCCTTCTCCAAAAGCTCGAGCTCTGGATGCTCACGAGGCAGAAGATGAACATCAAGCAGAAAGTGGTGTTCTTCCGCCTTCTCGCGACGATGGCCAACGCCGGCCTCCCGATCCTCAAATCGTTGAGCATTCTCGAACGGCAGGAGAAAGACCCGGTCTCCAAAGCGTTCTTCGGAAAAATGATCGCCGGAATCAAATCCGGTAAGAACCTCTCCGCTACGCTCCGCGACTTCGACGGGAACTTCTCCGACGCGGAATGTTCGATCATCGAATCCGGCGAAAAGACGGGACGTCTCAAC
>JASDUA010000166.1:0-1602 GCA_041891375.1 Patescibacteria group bacterium | reverse complement strand
ATCAAGGGCCACGCGGTGAAAGACCAGATGAGCGTGTCCGTTTCCCCGGTCATGCCCATCGTGAAACGTTCCAAAGCCGAATCCCTCGGCTGGACGAAAAAACCTTTCACCAACGCGGATTTCTACGAAGCCGTCACCGCAGGCAAGCTGAAGTTCGGAATGACCTCCGCCTCCCAGAGCTTTTCGGGGCAGGCGGCCTACTTGGGCATGCTTTCGAGCCTTTCGGGCAACCCCGAAGTGCTCCAGGCTTCCGACGTCGAAGCCAAGGGCATTCCCGAACGCACGGCGGCGATCTTGAAAAAGGTCGCCCGGTCGAGCGCGTCCTCGGGCACGCTCAAGACCTTCATGGTCGCCAACTTCGACTCCTACGACGCGATGCTGAACTACGAAGGCCTCGCCTTCGAAGCCAATCGCGAACTCGCGGCCGCAGGTAAGAAGGATTCGTTCTGCGCGCTCATGCCGGTTGACGGCGTGGTAGTGGCCGACCATCCGATCGGGTACGTCGACAAGGGCGATGCGAAGAAAGCGGCGTTCTACAAAGAACTCACCGCCTACCTCAAGTCCCCGGAATTCCGGCAAATCCTCAAGGATTCGGGCCGCCGGGCGGAAATGGGACTCCTCGCGAGTTCCCAAAAATCCGCCTACGACCCCTGCTGGGACACCGACCGTCCGATCAAACAGGTCACCATGCCCACGTCGGAAGTCGTCGCGAAAGCGGTCGACCTCTACCAAACGGCGCTCCGCAAACCGAGCCTCACGATCTACGTGGCGGACTTCTCGGGCAGCATGGGCAACAGTTCCGGTGAAAAAGAACTGAAGTCCGCGATGCGCGCGGTGTTCGATCCAGCCGAAGCGCGGAAGTGGAACCTGCAGCCGACGGCGAAGGACGTGAACGTTTTCATTCCGTTCTCCCATGCCGTCTGGGGTTCCATCGAAGTGCGCGGCAACGATCCCAAGGCGTATGCCGAGGCGATCGCCCGTATCGAACGCCTGAAGGCCGACGGGGGGACCGAAATGTATCTCGGTCTGAACGCCGCGCTCGCGTATCTGGCGAAGGTGCCGAACCTCTCCGATTACTCCGTGTCCATCGTACTGATGACCGACGGGGTGTCGAAAGACGACGGTGCCGGAGCCGCGCTCGCCGGACTTGCCAAAGCCTTCAAAGAACGGGGCGTGGCGGCCTACTCGATCCTTTTCGGGGACGCCGACCAAACGCAGCTCGTCAATATCGCCAGCCACCAGGTGGGCGGTAACGCGGAGCTCGCGAAAGCCTACGTTTGCGACGGACGGAAAGACCTCGTGGGGTGTTTTCGGAAAGTTCGCGCCAACAACTGACCGCCGGGAAACCCCGGGGAAAGGCAAAACATGAAAGAAACCCTCCGGGGGATCGTCTCGGGGTGTCTGGCTACGGCCGGGGGCCTCGGGGCGTACGTCCCTTTGCACCTCTCGCTCGGCGTCAGCTTGGGATTCGGACTGGCGGTCTTCGTCGGGGCGTACGTCGCCATCCCCCGTAAAAAGGGGTCGGACGAGGTCGTCATCGACACGAACGCCGGACTGACGGAAGCCGACCGGGAAGACGTCGTCGCCAAAATCGACGCGTAC
>JASDUA010000165.1:0-9344 GCA_041891375.1 Patescibacteria group bacterium | reverse complement strand
TCCCGACCTCGATCATCGAGGAATTCATGATTCTCGCCAACATCGCGTCGGCCATGCTCACGCGCGTGCACGACTACGGTTCGATCTACCGGTTGCACTCCGGCGGAGAAGAACGCGCGTACTACCACAACGCCCCCGGGGTGCATTCCGGCCTCGCGCTCCAGCACTACACGCACTTTACCTCCCCCATCCGCCGCTATTCGGACATGGTGGTGCACCGCGTCATCAAGCTCATGCATTTGCGCGGAGAAGAAGCGCCGTATACCAAGGAAGAGCTCGGGGACGTCGCGAAGCACATCAACGTCTCGCGTACGGTCATCGACATCCTCGGACGCAACTACGACCGCGAAATCCACGGCAGGCACATGGTTTCGAAGCTGAAGAAGCGAAACGGGAACGTACCGCTCAACGTTTCGGACTTCACCCAGAGCCTGCGCGAGATGGTCAGCATGAGGAGGCATATTCCCGAGGCCGTCACCAAAGAAATCATCAACGATCTCGAAAACGGAGAAAAATCCAACTGGGCATGGGCCATCGGCGTCTTGCTCGTTTCCGGAAACGACAAGATCAAGAAATACCTGAAAAAAGCGCTTCTCGACGATAGGAAGTTCCAAGCGAAGGCGGTGTTGTCGCTGCTCGGCGTCACCAAGATCACCTCTGCCGACGAAGGGTATCTTTTCGAAATCGTAGAGCGCGAAGTCGGAAACGAATTCAGCATCACCGTGAACTTCCACGGAGAAAAGCGATTTTCGTTCAAAAGTTCCATCAACTACGGAAAAATCGACGCGAAGGATGCGGTCGGGAAAGTGCGCAACAAGATTCTGGAGCGCATCGTGACGCACTTCTGCCGAGATTAGCCACGCCGAGAAAACATTTGCCATCACCCATGAAAACCATGAATCTCCTGAAAGAAACGTCCGCTACGGCGAATTCGCGCATTCCCGAAAGCTGGGGAAACGACGTCGAAGTATTTAAGGACCACGTGCTGAGGATGGCGGAACAAGCGGAATTGAATTCGCGAGGGCCGTCGTTCCGGGAAAAAGCCGCAGACGGTACGGAATACGATTTTTACCCCGTCTTTTTCGCTACCGCGCCGGAAAACGCCATCGTATCGCGCGAAGAAATACGCAAAATCTTTTCCAAAAAAATCGTCGAACGGGCTTGGTTCGCCTACTACGGCGCCATACAGACGTACGCCGACCACATTTACGTCGAAGAATACCTCGCGTGGGGATTGGAAAATGGGATGTTTTCAAAGGAAGAGGTCTCGAAGATCCGTTTCGACCACGGGGACACGCCCGAATCTTACGTTCGCGACTACGGACGCAAAGACCTCCTCGACGCCATGGTCGACCGGTTCATCCATCCGCAAAGCGATTTAAGCAGGATCAGGAAGTCCGTTTCGTCCGTAGTTGACGATTGTTGCTGCGACTGCTGACATTAAGCCCCATATGACGAAAAACCGCTCTTGCCAAAGGGCAGTTTTTGAATATACCCAATTCGTCAGGCAATCACGCCGGACATTTTCGAAACAGAAGGGGGTCATCATGACCGACAAAGTAGTCTCGTTGGACCAATACAGAAACGGCGGGCAAAAACCCGTCAAAAATACTTGCGGTTTCCACGCGGTTTCGCACCGCACCGGAAAACCCATCCATGGCGTTGCCGCCATGCTCCAGACTATGAGCGACCACGGCGGTCCCGACCAGTTCCTGCACAAGGCGGTCGGACTCGGCGTGACGCACGCGCTCCAAATACTTACGGATACCTCCGCGGACCAGAAAAAGGCCTCGTGACGAGAAATCCCATATGATCAAAACCTCCCGTTTCCGGGAGGCTTTTGCGTAGTACCGAAGCGGTTATTCCAGAACCAATAAACCCAGTTCGTTTATGGCAAGGAAAAGCGCGGCGTACATCTGATTCTGGGCGACTTCGTATTTCCGTTCTTTGCGCCAGAAGTCGAACGCCTCTTCAATGAGGGTGGACCATGGTTTCGGAATGCGTTCGAGTCTTGAGTCGAAATCGGATTTCTTCATTTTCAACTGCCCGAGTTGCGGGAGGCGCATTCCGAACCAGATAATCAAATTTCGAGTTTCCTGTGCGTACACGTCAGCCATCTCCGACTCCTTCGTATGTGTTTGAGCAGAGTATTGATAGCAACCGCTTTTCAAATGTCAATAAAATTAGGGTTTCCGGCTCGGGGCGATTCCCTATCAATTCAGAAATCGGACAAAACAAAGACCTCCGCTTTCGCAGAGGTCTTATTTGTATCCAATGGTGGAGATGACGGGAATCGCACCCGTGTCCCGCAAGGCTCACCGTACGCGTGTACTTTCATAGCCGACGTTCGATTACGCGCTGGGGATAAGAACGGGGCGAAGAGCCTCCATCGCGACGGGATTCCTATACCCGTTTACCGCTGAATCCCATGGAAAGGGCGGGAACGGGTTCCGTTAGTGCGGCGTACGCCCCGGAAAAGACGTACGGAGTTTGCGGCAGGCCAGTCGGCACTCATCCCTTGGGAGGTCGCGTTTTTTACCTTACTTTCGAGTCTAGAAAACTAGGCAGCGAGAGCGAAGGACGGGGCTGCTACGCGCGCCTTGAAGGCAGCGGCGAGACCACGGTAGGTGCGGTTTGCACTTGTTGTCGTCCGTGATTGATATGCGGAAGGCACGGACATCTCCCGAAAAGCGCGTACGGGGAACGGATCTTACGGTAGAATTCTGTATCATCCCCACGTGGAGTCGATAATAATGCGAAAAACGAAAAAGGCAAAACGCGTTGATTTCCGCTTGGGATGCGGTACTCTACGGACCAAAGGAAGGAAAGCACCCGATCAAATCACGATGAAACGAACCGCAAAACTCTTCGCTTCCGCAATCTGCGCGTTTTCCGCGCTCGCTTCCGCCTGTTCTATGGCGTGGGCGGCTACGACGATAACCGTCACCGCCGATAAGGATTCGGGCACGTACGACGCGCCCATTTCCGTCACCCTCAAAGCGAGCGATCCCGCCGCCAAAATCTGGTACGTCTTCGATCCCAAGGCTCCGCCGGGCGACGCTCTCCCCTATTCGAAGCCGCTCAGAATCGAAAAATCCACTCCCCTGCTCTTCTTCGCCTACGTCGACAAGGAACACGAATCCAAAGTCGAACGCAAAGACTACGTCATCTCCCCCGTCACGCTCCGCATCGAAGACGGCGTCAGCGTAGCGAACGACGCGAAAAACGTCACCGTCGTCCTTCGGAACTTCGGCCCGATCGCCGTCTCTCTCGCGGGATGGACGCTCCGCACCGATCTCGATGCCAGAACGTTCTCCAAAGGCGCGGTTTCCATCGCGGCAGGTTCCAAGACGGACTTCACCCTCCCGTATTCCGAATGAGCCGTAACGCTCACGTCGCCGGATGGGGAAATCCGCTCGACCGTCACCGTAGAGAGACTGGCGCCCAAGCCCGTCGAGACCCCGGTCACGGAAACTCCGAAACCGGAAACCGTTACCCAGCCGGACAAGGGCGTGAAAATCGCCGTAAAAACTCCGGACGTTCCGACGAAGAACGCCGAATCGGTGACCAAACCGGCGGAAAGCCCAACCACCGCGACTTTGACGACCTCCGCGACGGCGACGGACTACCCCGCCACCGCCACCCCATCGGAACCGAAAACGTCCCAGGACGCCATCCCGTCAAGCCCCGAAGCGGTTCTCGCCGCGGCCGAACCTGTTTCCTCGAAAGCATCTGAAGCGAATCCGGCCCCCTTGGCGATCAAGGCTTCCGCCACCGAATCCCAAAACGGAAACGGTACCCGGAACGTCGCGTTCGCCGCTCTGGGAATCCTTGCCGCAGGCGTAGTCATCCGAATCTGATCCATCGCGAAAAAACGCCAAGGGTAATACCTGGCGTTTTTTTCGAAAAACGTCAACCCCTATCGTGCCAAAAAGTTGCGCGGGGCCCTGATTTATGAGAAAATGACACGTGACCTACCGATCAGATCACGAACACCCATGGCAGACGGAAAACAGCAGCCCCAATCCAACGAAACCAACCATCCGGCAAACGCGGCGCAAGAAGCGAAACGTGACGCCCTTTTGGCCAAAGCGAAAAGCCGCATCGATAAGATCGATTTGGGGGGCGACAACATTCACGATCAAAAGGAGGCCGAGGCGAAGAAAAAAGCCTTGGAATTCGTTTCCAACGAATGCCTTTCCCTTCCGGAGGATCGGTTTTTCAAGCTGATCGACGCCATCGAAGTACGGATGAAGCAAAAAGAAATCTACAAAGAAAATCTCCTTGAAGAATTTCGGAAAGCCCGCAAAGAAGTCGCGGAGTCCGTACAAAAAAGCAAACGTGCTGAACTGGTTTCCTACGCCAAGTCGTATGGTGAGGGGTTTTTCGACGAAAAGATATTCAAATCCGAATTCAATCCGTCAAAGTTCAATGCCAAGGTCGGCGCCCAAGAACTCATCAAGGCGGAATCCAGGCCGAATTTCGAAGCGTTCACGTATTCCGAGATTACGGAGTCCGACGAACGTATCGCGGGATTCGTTGCCTATTGGGGCGAAGACCATCCGGTACGCTGGAAGCTGTTCGATCACTGACGTGCCGACATCGTCGGTGTTCTCGACCGCATCCATGACAGAATCCGCAAGGACATGAAATTCCCCAATACGGTTTCCGCGAGTGTCATCAGCGACCCGAAAGCGCTTTACGACCTTTGCTACAACCACGTCATCAACCACAATTCCAAAAGAAAGTACGATACCATCGCCAACAAATTCCTTGACCGCATTACGGAATACGATCCCACTGGCAAATACGCCCGCAGCAAGCTGATCGAGCATTCTTTCGCGCAGTCAGCCGAAGGAGTAGACATGAACACGTACGTGCGGAGATCCTGCAATTATTTGCAGTACGTTTTCAGTACGCCCGAGGCCGAAGCCAATTTCAGAAAGGATATATTCGGAGACGTATCGAAAAAGAAAGCCGCAGGACTCGTCATCAACTGGACCGCCGGCCACCCAGTACGGACGGCTCTCGAAAACCTCGGAGACAAAAAGACCCTTGCCCACGTAGATGCGATCCGCTCCAAGGTCATGCGCGATGCATGATTGAGCGAATACAGTTTGAAATACAGGACGACCGGCGAAGTCACGAAGGCAATTGCGGAAGGAAGGACGGACGTATCGGCAGCGGAAAAACTCTCCGTTACCAGGATCGTCAACGACGGTTTCGAAAAGGGTGGAAAACTTTCCGCCGAACTTTCGGAGTTCGTAGGAAGGGCGGCGGCTGACGGATGAAAAATCTGGGCGTTGTTGATGAAGGAATTGGAATCCAATCCCGACGCTCTTAAAAAATTCATCGCGAACTGGCCGAATACCGCCCTCGCGAACGGCCTCAAAGGCACCGAATGGGAAGCGAAGACGAACGCCCTGCTTTCCGTAAAGAAGGCGGAAATTTCAAAATTGGCTACGAAGGGCGGAGGCGTCGAAGCCCTGATCGATTCGAACAAGGAAAAGCGCATGAAGGAACTCCTTGAAAAAGCGAAACGTTTCGAGTTGTACAAAAACGACATCCGCGAGCACTCGGAAATGATGTTCGACGGAATCATGGAGAGGAACGGGCACTTGGTAGAATCTCACAAGCATGCGCTCCTTCAGCTCAGCGAATGACCCCTTCTCAGTATCGCGAAGGAAGCGAAGGCCCTGAGCGGAGGAAAAAGCGAATTCCGTGAAATTGAAGAAAAGTTCAACGGTCTCCGAATCGCCATCGAAGCGTTGCGCGACATGAATATCGGTAAGGACGACGTCGGCGTATGGAACTTCGCCAAATCCATCGCCACACGGCAATTGAACGAGGCCTACGTGGGTGCGAAAAGGGATCAGATTTCCCTGATTCTGAGATGAGAATACGGGGCACTCATGACGTTCAAATCGGAATACAAGAGTTGGATGAGAACGTACGGTACGACGAACGAAGCCACTCTCGACAAGTCGGTCAGAGCAGGAACGAGGCTCAATCCCGCAAATCTGAATCCCGAAGCCTTCGTCGGAAGCATCGTAAAAGAATACACGTGCGGAAACCTGAATCTCGCGACGCTCGAAAAGCGCTGGTGAGCCGACAGGGTGAAAGAATTCGCGATTTACTGGGGTGGAAAGTGACTCGACGAAGGGGACGAATCCTTGACGTTCCTCAAAGCCATAGACCATAGGTTCACGAACAACAACCGCTGATACATTCGCGAAGAGTTGGAAAAAGTCCTCGGACAAAGCTTGACGAAAGAAGGGGGGAAAACCGCTATCAGCGCGGATCTTGCCAACGACCAAGCAAAAACCGCGAGGTCCGTCGACGAATTCGTCAAAGCTTTCCCGGGCGCCAACCGCGCCGCCGCGACCGAAGCCCTCGTACGAATTTCCCAGAACCGGTACGGAATCACGGATACCGTGCGCGTTTTGGCGAAAGTCATCAAGAAAGAGGCGATGAACGGAAAAGAAATCGACGCGGTCCTCGGGTATCTGAAAAAACAGAACGAAGCGGAAATCAAAGCCGTCAAGCAGGAGGTCGAGAGTAACCCTTACGGAAAAAAGGATTACCTCATCCGCGATTTGCCGATCGTCCAGGAAGACCTGATCAAACTGAAACTCAATCCGAAAGAAAAGGCGCTCCTGGAATCGGATAAGAAAATCAGCACCCTCGACAAAGAGGATTCGGAGACTTTCAAAGGTATCCTCAGACGGTATCCGGGCTATACGAAGACCAACTGCTGGGCATATCTCAACGGAAATGCCACGCTCGAATCCCTCTATGAGAAAAAGGCCGAATTAGACCTTCTCGGAGACAATAGCCAATAGCTTGCCGAAAGCATACGCCGTGCCGACCACGGAACCAGTCCAGAAGAACGCAAGGCAGGCGAACAGAATTTGCATGTGCTTGGGGACGCCGTAAAGAAAACCGCCAATAAGGTCCGCGTGGACGCCCGGCGCCAGGAGTCCCTTAAGAAGGAAGCGGACGCGCTCAGGAGCGACCTTACCGGCACCACCTTGGGAAAAGGCCAGATACCATAAGGATGCCACTTCGACTCCGGAGAAATTCGATGCTTTCAAGAAACTTCTCGCGTCGGATAGCGGTTTGATGGCGGGCTTCATACGCTATTGGGCTTTGCTCGACATGCGCGGAGAAGTCCGGAACGACAGCAACGTGAAGCGCATCATGACGCAGAACAAAGGTGCGGAAGGGGTTGCCAAGCTGAACGCCTTGCACAAGGAAACCGTGGATGCGTCGAGCATAGTCCTCAACGAGGAAACGCTGATGACGCATGGACATCGAACCTCCGAACAAAAAACCGAGGCGATTGCCGGACAGATGAAGACGCCGTACAACTTCCAACTCGACAAGATCGACAAAAAGTACCACGAGCGTGCGGGAAACAAGGTTTCCAAGGATTTTTCCGCGATCGTAAACGGCACTTCCCTTTCGAAATTCCGCAACGAAGAAATCGCGGACGTCTTTTCGTACGCGTACGTCCATTCGAATCCGGATTATCCGCTCGCCAAAGAATCCGGCCGCATTCCCGACGCCATTTCCAAAATCAAGGCCCGTTTCGCCCACGATCCGGCCGGACTCATTACGATTTCGGAAGGTTGGGGAGGAAATCTCGCGAAAACCAGGCCGCCGATCGATACGAGACTTCAGGTTGGCGACGCGCAAGGCATTAAAAAGGAATTCATCACGACCGCGAAAGAAGCTTTCAAGGAAGCTACCGCCAACATCGTGGACGATTTCGTCCGCAAGCAATTGGGCGAAGGGGCGGACGTCGAAAAAATCGCGAAGGTCTCAAAGCGCGTAAAAGAAGTTATCGAAGATACGAAAGCCAAACCGCAGACGAACTACTTCGCGGAAGTCGGCGAAAAAGTACAACGCGTACTCGAAAAGGCTGGCGCGAAACCAATGCCCCCGGCGGACGGATTGGCATTCGTCAGGAGCGTACTCGAACTGGACGTCGCAAGTCGGACGTTCGAAGCGAAGAACGATCCGAAAGAGGTGAAATACCTTGAAGCGTTCCGTAACTGCAAGACGCCGGAAGAAGTCGAAGCGGTCAGGGCCAAGCTGCTGAAGGAAAACCCGGGCGAACGGGACGCGATCGAGCGCCACGTGAGCCTGAAAACGAAAACCTTCGCGTCCGAAGCGCTCGGAATCGGAGTGCTTTCCTGAGGATACAAAACGGGCGAACTTGCCAGCAGGGCGATATTCGCCAAGAATGGACCCGTGACGAATGGGACCTTGACCAAGGAAATTGGGCGCGTCATAGATTCCGACGAAAAGCGCGCGGAAGCCGAACGGCTCGCCCAGTTAATGGCGCCGGGCGGGAAGTCCATCGAAAAAATGAAGGATTCGGAATTGAAATCGATGGCCGATTCGCTCAATGCCAAAGCAGGAAAAACCGAAAACGAACAGCGATTTGCCGATGCCGTGAACGATTACCTCGCGAGCCGGAATCCCGCACGCAGGGAATTCGTCGCGATCTCTACGGGAACGACCTACGAAGACGTCGTGCGTCGCGAAGCGAAGGGCGAAAGTCTCGAATCCATGTTCGAAAAAGCCCAAAAGGAACCGCTTTTCAAGAATTCGGAAAACGCCCGAGTTAGCGAAAATGATTCCACTGCCGTTTCGAAGGAAGCAGGAGCGTTCCCCATGGGTTCCGGACCGAAATCCCTCAAGGAAGGCCAATCGTACGCGTTCACCTTCGCGGGTGACAGCACTTCCGTCGAAGTGAAGAAGACTTCGGATTCCATGAACCCCTACGTCGTTTCCGTAGGCGGAAAGGAGGCCTTCGCCTGCAGTGACGAAAACCTCCGTGCGCACCTCGAAATGGCCAAACTCCTGTGCGACAACGGTCTCGAATTCTTGGCACCGGTATCGAAAGAAATGCTGAAGATGGCTTCCGTTCGGGAAGGCAATCTCGCCTCTACGGAAGACGGAAGGTTTACGGACCGAGAAAAGCGGCTTCTTCTCAGATCTTTTGCGGAATCCTTCGGCATCGACGGTTTTCCGGCGGATTCGACGGAAGTCTCCGGAATGGAATCGTATCTCAAGACGTTCGCCGCCGATCGCGCGACGACTTTCCGGGATTTGGGAATGCGCTCGAAAATCTTGGACGAAAACGGAAACGTACGGAATCGCGAAGCCTTTCTCTCTCGTTTAGGCAAATAGCGGAAAATTTTGATTAAACGGCCGAATTGGGGGATAATCGCCAAGGTTATCCCGCTTTTACGTAAAATGATGTCCAAGGACGCGCCGTCCGAACAGATTGCGAACGACTCCCCTTCCAGCAGGCAGAAGGTCCTTTTGGAGAT
>JASDUA010000164.1:4875-9351 GCA_041891375.1 Patescibacteria group bacterium | reverse complement strand
CCTCCGCTTTTCGCAAGGAAAATTTGCAATGGCTTCGCGAGTGGGCTATAATTAACGCGTCGTATTTCTTCACGAACGCCGATAGCGATCCACTATGAATACCCCCATCGAAGTTAAAACCAAAAGCTCGGGTGCCGTAACGGTTTTCGAATTCCACGGCGAACTCGACGAAACCAATGCGGACAAGACCTTCACCTCGATCTACAACGCCATCGGCGACTTCACCGGTAAAAAGATCGTCTTCAACCTCGTAGGCCTCAAGTACCTCAACTCGAAGTCCATCGGTTACATCGCCGACATCTTCTCCAACATCGAAGACGGAAACGGAGCGATGTACCTCACCAACATGGCCGAGGAAGTGAAGGACACCCTCGAACTCGTCGGCATCACCACCATCGTGGCCGTCGCCGACACCGAAGCCGAAGCCCTTTCGGCCCTCGGAGCCTAATTCCGACATCTTCAAAACGCCCCTCCGAAAGGAAGGGCGTTTTTTTGCGCGCTTCCGGGGAATATGGTAATCTCATACCGATACCTCAAACGAACCGATCATGGCTCACGAAAATCTCGAGCAGGAACTCCTCGACGGACCCGCGAAATCCCCCGAACTCTCCCCTCTCCAGCGCGGAATTTTCGAAGGTGCGAGCGCCGAACAGATGGAACGCGTAAGCGAAGTAGGCAACCGTTCGTCCACCCTCTCCATCCTGAAAAGCAAGCTTCTCGAACGCCTTTCGAGCGTTTCGGGCGCGATGGAAAAATTCAACATCGGCGACCAACTCAAGAAGATCGACCGCGAACGCAACCGCATCGCCCGTTTCGAGCTCCTCGCGAACCCGCGCCTCAACAAGAACGAAGGGCAGCGTAAGATGGCGGAAGCCCTCATCGCGAAATACAAGACCGTCGAAAACGTTCCGGCAAAGGAACTCCTCGCGCTCGAACTCGCTTCCCGCGGGACCCTTTCGAAGATGTACGCTTTCAAGGAAACCCGTAACGAAAAGGGCGAAACGGTAGAAACCCCGCTCGACGTGAACGACATCCAGGAAGGCGACAGTATCCGCATCGACTTCGGCCGCAACGCCAACGCCGACGCGAAACTCGGCGCCGGACACCTTCTTCCTGCCCACATCGAAGTCGTCAAGATCATCGACCGCGACCTGAACGTCCGCATCGGACGCCGCATGACCGTCGGCGGGCGCGTAGGATACTACGACCAGAACGGGAAATACCTCCCGATTTACTCGGGATTCCAGATCCGCGTACCCACCGCCGCCGAACTTTCCGCTCCGGAATACGCCAAGCTCGGCGCGACTTCCGCCATCAACACTGACGTCAAGGCGCTCGAAAAGCGCGAAAAGGAAGAAGCCGAAGCGATGGAAAAGTTCCGCAAGGTCCTCGAAGCGAGCGAAGCCTCCGACCGCGCGACCGACACCGTGGCGAAACTCCGCCGCGAAGTCGAAGACCAGGGCGGCGCGTCCAATTACCGCGAACGTCTCGAAAAGACCCTCGCCCTCGCGAAGAAACACCTCGAGAACAAGAATCCGGAATACGACGAAGAATCCCTCAAATCCGCTATCGGACGCCTCTCGAAAACGCTCGAAATCCTCGGCGGAAAAGACTTCGGACTCGACCTCGACCGCTACAAGGCGGCCATCGCCAAGCACGAATCGGGCGGAATGTCCTACTTCGCCCGCAATGACGACGCCGGTCGCAAGAACGGCGTGGATTCCGACAAATGGGCGTTCGGCAAATACCAGTTCACCGTCGAAACCCTCCGTGGCTACGGCGTGGAACTCGGACGTCCGCCGGAAGAAGGAAAGATCCAGAAATTCCTGAACGACTCGCTCCTCCAGGAAGAAATCATGGACCGCTACATCCTCGGCACCATTGAAAAGTACGTCCTTCCGAACGAAAAAGTCATGAAGGACATCGGCGACGGAACCAACTCCATCGCCTACTTCCTCGCCCTCACCCACATCGGCGGACCGGGAAAACTGAAGAACGCCGGAGGCAAGGACTGGCTCGGAACCGACGTGCACGGATACGCCATGGGCGTATCCAACGCGTACGAACGCAACCTCGGCACCGCCATCGCGGAAACCCCGCGCCGCAATCGAACCGAAGCCTTCGCCGAACGCATGGGCCGCGAAGAGCTCATCGCCTACGCCGAAGAGCACCTCGGCAAGACCTATCGCTTCGGCGCTGACGGAAACACCGAAATCGACTGTTCCCAGCTCATCGTCGAATCGATGAAGAAGGCGGGCGTCGTACGTTCCGACTACGACAATACCGCTGCCGGCCTTTTCGACCTCACGGCCAGCAAGTCGCCGAGCGAAATCCATCGCGGAGACCTCGTGTTCCTCCGTCGCGGCGGGCGCATCACCCATGTGGAAATCGCCCTCGGACCGGTAGAGAACGGCCGCATTCCGATCATTGACGCCTCGTCGAACGCCGGAAAGGTCACCAAGCGCTACCAGGCGCTCGGTCCGACCGTCACCGCGGGAAGCCCGCTCTTCGTAGCGTAAAATAAGGAAAGAACGGATCCCCGGAACCGTCCGACGGAAAACCCATTGTATGCGAATGGTTTTCCCTACGGACGGTTCCGGGGATTTTCAAATGCGGGAAAAGAAGGCGGATATTGACGCTCGCATGACAAAAGTCTATAATCCGCGGGTTTATTTCGAACCCTCAGAAAAACATGTCGTTTTTCAAAAAAACTTCCGCCGCGTTCCTCGCTTCGGCCATTGCCGTACAAGGACAGGCGTTCGCCGCGATCGATTTCGGTACGGATTCCGTATCGGATTACTCGATGCCGCAATACGAAGCACCGGCAGCTTTGAAAAAGCTCGTACGCCTCGATACGAAGCTCATTTCCACGCTCGATAACGCGGCTCGGAAGGAAATCGCCAAGATCCGCGATCCGAAGACCCGAAAGTTCTACTCCGACGTCAATTCCGCGAAAAAGGCGGCGCTCCGCGAACTTTTCTCGAACCTCCGTTCGGAAATGCGGTACGAGTTTCTCGCTCCGGACGTCTCGAACGCGAAGGACATGGTCCGTTTCGCTGCGAAGGGATACGTCGAATTCATCGGTGAAATCCGCGCCGCCGCCGAAAAGAACTCGGTAGGCGCCGTTTCGGCTGATGAAAAAACCGCCGTGGAAGCCGAAATCGTGAACTTCCAGCGCGACCTTCTCGTCACCCCGCTCCGCGAAGTCATCGATACCTACGCGAAAAGCGACGTGAAGGAAACCGGCGAATGGAAGGGGTCCGTCACTTCCCCGCTCGGCACCGTCAACGCTTCCGTCGACAAATACACGAGCCTCCTTTCGATGATCGGACTCTCCCAGGAAGCCGATTTCGTCTTCAATTCGGATTTCGACCTCGACCTTCCGGGACCGACCCAGTACGACCCGGAAACCTACGAACGCATCGAAACCCCTTCCGTGAAGGTAAAGGGCGCCGTGAAGATCGACGCCAACGTGAAACTCGTGGACGACACGGCATACGTGCTTCTCCGCGACTACTCCCTCGACGTCACCTCCAGCGCGACCGGTTCGGCCTCCGAAGAATTCGATTCCCAGGTAGCGAAGGCCAAGACCGTACTCTCGCTCATGAAGGGCAAGACCGTGAAGATCGCCATGCCGAAGGACGAAGGCAACGCCCGTCCGGACGTCGTCGTGAAGAAGGCGAGCGAAGTACTCGACATCCTCGACAGCAACAGCCTCCTCACCCCGACCCGCAAGGTTTCCGAAGGCAAGTTCGGCCTCTCGCTCAACGCGAAGACCGCTCTTCTCATTTCCAACGTATTCGGCGAAAAACTCACCAAGGGCGACGTCCGGAAGGCGGATAAGGAATTCGCCGCTTCCAACCTCGTCATCGTGACCAAGGACGGTACCTCGACCATCAGCGCCGCCGATCCGAAGGGATCCGGACTCGTACGCATGACCCGCGACGCTTCCGGTTACGCGTTCCACTTCGACGGCGTAGAAGGAAACAACCGCACGGTTCTCGACGTGTCCAAGACCGAAATGAAGCTCGTTTCCAAGAACAAGACCTCCGAAATCCTCGGAACTTGGAAAGACGGCGACACTTCGTTCGTAGTGAACGTATCGGGACAGGAAGCCTTCAAGGTTACCGGAACCGTCACCGCGAAGAAGGTCGACGCGGTCGTAGCGGTCACCGGCAAGGACGTCGGCACCGTGAAGTACGCCAAGACCGGCAAGGACTATTCGAGCGACATCCGTTTCGAATTCGAAATTCCGGCAGGAATCCTCGACAAGTCGGGCAAGGTCGTCATCACCAGTGTCGAAAAGGGCACGATCGAATCCGGAACCTTCAAGATCGAAGTTCCGAAAGACGTCGTCGACATCGAAGCGCTCATCAAGTAGTTTCGACATGAAAAATCCCCCCGGAATTCCGGGGGGATTTTTTACGAATCAAACGTTTCCCATACGACGAGGAGCGTCCGTTCCTAGTCCGGGAC
>JASDUA010000164.1:1872-4865 GCA_041891375.1 Patescibacteria group bacterium | reverse complement strand
CGCGGCCTTGGCGAGCTTGATGAGGTATTCGAGGTTATGGAGCGAAAGGAGCTGTCCGCCCAGAAGTTCTCATGCCTTGATAAGGTGGCGGAGATACCCGAGCGAATAGGTTTTCGAAACGTGGGTCTCGAATTCGGGAAGCATGGGAATCCCCCGCTTTTCGAGCGCGTATTTCTCGTTGGAAACCTTCACGTTACCATAGCACGACATCGCGACTTCGTGGCGGCCGAGACGGGTGGGCAAAACGCAGTCGAACATGTCGATGCCACGGTAAATGCCTTCCACCAGGTCTTCCGGCGTTCCTACGCCCATGAGGTAACGGGGCTTGTCGGCAGGCAAGTGCGGGGCGATGGCGTCGAGCACTTCGAGCATTTCTTCTTTGGTCTCCCCTACCGAAAGCCCGCCGATGGCCATTCCCACGCTCGGGAGCGAGGCGATGAACTTCACCGATTCCACGCGGAGATCCGGATATACCACGCCCTGCGCTATGGGAAACATCGCCTGTTCGTGAAGTCCTTCCGAATCTCGGCGGAGATTTTGGCGGAGGCTTTCCTGAAGCGATCTCACCGCCCAGCGATGGGTACGTTCCATCGCGGCGCGGGCGTACGACTTATCGGAAGTTCCGGGCGCGCACTCGTCGAACGCCATGATGACGTCGGCGCCGAGGTTCGCCTGGATCTGGATGGATTTCTCGGGAGTGAAAAAACGCTT
Organism: Patescibacteria group bacterium; assembly: GCA_041891375.1. Lineage (GTDB taxonomy): Bacteria > Patescibacteriota > Gracilibacteria > BD1-5 > UBA2023 > JANJWP01. The sequence goes on along the minus strand of JASDUA010000164.1, from coordinate 4,154 downwards.
GGAACCGTCGAGGTGCGAACGGAATTCGACTCCCTCTTCGGTAACCTTGGCGAGCGCTTGGCCGTCCGCCGCTTTTTTGCCAAGCCCGAGAGAGAACACCTGAAAACCTCCCGAGTCGGTCAAAATGGGAAGATCGACGTTCATGAACGAATGGAGTCCGCCGAAATGCGCCACCGCCTCGTCGCCCGGACGGAGATGGAGGTGGTAGGTGTTCGAAAGCATGATTTCCGTCCCAATGGAAGAAATCTGCTCGCGCGCCACGCCCTTTACCGTTGCCTGGGTGCCGACGGGCATGAACACCGGGGTCGTCACCGGACCGTGCGGAGTTTGGAGCGTTCCGGCACGAGCGTACCCGCAGGAAGCTTCGGTCACGAAAGAGAATCCCTTCGGGGAATGGGTTCCTTCGGGGGCGGTGAAAACCGGATCGGAAGAATTATTTGGGGAAGACGAGTTTCCAGACGTCATGGAATGCGACGATTACGGCGATGATAATGAGGATGGTGAAACCGATCTGATGGATGACGGCTTCGATTTTTCGGATTTTCGCGGATTTCATGCCTCGGAGAGGCGCGAGGAGCGTGGCGATGAAGAACCGTCCGCCGTCCAATGCCGGAAGCGGCAACAGGTTGAACGCGCCCAAGTTGATGGAGAGGAGCGCCGCGACGGTGAGAATGACGGCCACTCCCACTTTGGCGGAAACGAGTTGGACGAAGAGTCCGCCTACGGCGATGGGTCCACCCACTCCGGCCGCCGCCTCCTGCCGTTCGGCGGCGTTCTTGGGAGCAATGAGCTTTCTGAGGATTTCGTAGAGGAGCTCGAACGTGAATCCCGTCTGGTTGACGGTTTCCTTCGCGGCTACGACGACGGCTTCGCCGAAAGGATAGCGGTAAACGAAACCCGTCTTCGGCTTGATGTCGGCGTACGAAACGTACGATCCGATTTTTCCGTCCTTCGGCATGACGGAGATCTTCACCGGAACGCCTGAGCGCAGGAGGTCGAGCTGGATACCGTCGGCATCGGCAGAGTGGGCTTTCACGACGGAAACGAATTCCTTGGGGGTCGAGACGGTACGGCCTTCTACGCTTACGACCTTGTCGTTCTCTTGGATTCCGGCAACTTTGGAAGGACTGCCTTCCGCCGGGGATACCAAGATGCCCGAAGTTTCGAACACGCCAAGTTCGACCGCGCGGTCGAAGCTGGGAACGAGAAGCGTATCGGAACGGGTTTCGAATTTCGAATTCACGGCGAGCGGGGCGACCCCATGCCAGAACAATCCCACGAAGATGATGAACGCGAGGATGAAATTGAAGAACACGCCCGCGAGGATGACGGCCGATTTCGCCCAATAGGACTTCGACGCGAACGCGTCGGCATCCGATGCGGTAGGACCAAGCTCGTCTTCGCCCTTGAGCCGGACGAACCCGCCGATGGGAAGATAGTTGAACGTATATTCGCAACCCTTCTTATCCGTCGTGATGACGGCCGCCCTCGGCGGAATGCCGACGCCGAATTCTTCGACTTTGACCCCCACCCTCCGCGCGGCGAGGAAATGGCCGAGTTCATGGAAAATGACGACCGCGAAGAAGACCGCGAAAGCTACGAGAATGCCGAAGAATACGTCCATGTTTTGGAAAAGTTACGAATCGGAGCGGGACTCCCCTTCGGGAATCCCGCTCCGGGGAGACGCGTGAACTGTGGAATTACTTCGCGTCCGCCATCTGGATCTTGACGTGGTCGAAGAGGTGGTTGACGAGATCTTCGAGCGAACGGAAGTCTTCGCGCTTGGAAGCGAAGTCGCTGCCGTCGGCCTGGATGCGGAGGCTGCCGTCGAATTCGCCCTTCTTGTTTTCTTCGAGATTGAGCGCGAGGCGGATTTCGGCGCCTTCCTTGGAGTAGCGCTTGAGGTAGGAATCGAGTTTTCCGGAAACGTTGGTGTCGATGAGGCGATCGATGGCGCCGTGGTCTTCGGCCTTGATTTTCTGAAGGTTCTTCTGAATCTTGAGTTCCATAGTAGCGAATGATTAGTACTAAGGCCCGGGTATTCCGGGAGAGGTCATTATATCCCGGAAACAACCCCCCGCAAGACGAAAAAGCCGGGATTTCTCCCGGCTTCGGCATTAATGCCCGTGTCAGTGGGCGCCGTGTCATCCGCGGTCTTCATGGCCGTCTTCGTCGCCATGTCCGTCGTCTTCTTCCTCGGATTCGGGAAGTCTTCCGGAAGAAAGGTCGATCGTGCTCGTGCGGCGCTTCCTGGACGGCGATCGAGCGGCACGGTCACTATC
>JASDUA010000164.1:0-1862 GCA_041891375.1 Patescibacteria group bacterium | reverse complement strand
GCCATTTTGCGTTCTTCCGGAGTTTCGGTCGGTCCTTTCTTCGCCAAGTGGTCCTTCACCATTTCCGTAAGCGTATCGAGAAGTATCTGGAACGGTTCCCGGTCGTCGGGAATTTCTTCCTCCTCGTCATGTCCTCCCGAATGGCTTTTGAGTTCGGCTACGGCCCCTTGGACGTATTCGGCGATTTCGTCGGGATTCGCGGCTTCGCGGAGCTCGAACTCTTCGGTCTCGTCCTGGAGGTGGATGGATATGTCCCCCTTCCCCAAAAGCGAATCGAAGACGGAATCGCGCTTGATTTCGACGCCGTGGATGGAATGGTAGGAAACGTAGGTGATATTACCGGCGAAAACGTTCCAATCGAGATCTACGATGCCCTGGTCGGTCAGGAGCCAAACGTCGTTGTACCAGTCGAAAACCGAATAGAGCAAATAGAGGTAGACGGCGGCGAGGTATCCTTCGAAGTACGAGAACGGCACCAGTTCGCGGAGCGTGAACGAGTCGTTGAAGTAGAAGAACGAAGGAAGGAAAACGCCGAAGAACAAAATGAGGAAAATCCGGTCGATGATGAGCGTGACGTGGCGATGGCACACGAAAAGAAGTTCCGCGTCTTCGGTAACGTATTTCGAGAAAAAGAGTTCGTCGAATTTGTTCATCACGGGCGATTATCCCGGGGAGGCCTTGCTTGTCAAAAAAATCCCCGTTTCCGGGGATTTTTTCTTTTGGATTTCGATTACTTGCGGAGCTCGAGGCGGGCGATGAGGGTTTCATAGCGTTCCTGATCCTTCTTCTTGAGGTAGTTGAGGAGCTTGCGGCGCTTCGCTACCATGAGCATGATTCCGCGGCGGGAGTGGTTGTCGTTCTTGTGTTCTTCAAGGTGGGTCTTGAGGTTTTCGATGCGGTCGGTGAGGATCGCTACCTGGACTTCCGGGGATCCGGTGTCACCCTTGTGCTGGGCGAAATCCGCCATGAGGGTCTTCTTTTCTTTCCTTTCCATGTGAGGGTATTTTAATAAAAAATAATGCCGCCGTCCGGAAAATACGCCAGGCGGAGCGGGACGCAGTATATTTGGGAGGACGCGAAAATCAAATCCAAAGAAAAAAGGGGCCGGAGCCCCTTCCGCCCCGCTCGATTAGGATTCGAGGTCGGATTTGAAGTTCGCCTGGATGCGGCGCATGATTTCCTTACGGATTTCCACCTGCTTGTCCGAATTTTTGACGAGGAGGAGGAATTCGTCCTTGTTGAGGACGAGAAGTTCGGAAGGTTCCTTAACCTTGATGGTCGCGGTGCGCGGTTCGTTGGTAATGAGGGCGATTTCGCCACAGAGCTGGCCGGCGCCCAAAACTCCCACCACTTCCCCTCCGCGGATGACTTCGACGGAACCGGATTGGATGATGTACGCCTTGTCGTCGGACGCTTCGCCTTCGGAAATGAGAATGTGACCGGGCTTGAGGTAGAGGGTTTCGCTCATCATCAGAAAGTAAACGATTTCTTCGCGGCTGAGGCCTTCGAAAATATAGAGGTCTTGGATCGCTTCCAACATCGCTCGCGGAGATTACGTAAAATAACGCCTTCAATAATACGCCATAGGGGCATAAAACGCAAGCGGCGAGCATTCGTTTTGAAAGAACTCGGCTTTTCCGTAGAATCCGGTCGTTATGAAACTCCAGAACGTCACCGTCGCGTACGGCAATAAAACGGTCCTCCGGGACGTCACCCTCGACTTTCCCAAGGGGGATTTCACGTTTCTCATCGGGGGGTCCGGCAGTGGGAAAACCACGCTCATCAAAACGCTCATCGCCGAAATGATTCCCAAATCGGGGACCGTCACCGATTCGAACGGGCGCGTGATGTCGAACCTTTCG
>JASDUA010000163.1:0-9461 GCA_041891375.1 Patescibacteria group bacterium | reverse complement strand
TTCGTCGAACGCGATTATTTCTTTAGAAGATCGGGAATATGCGAAGGTTTCCGCATTGTCGATGTACGACGAGTCGAAACTCGATTCGACGCCAGGCGCCATGGCAACTTGGGCTGCCGAAGAAAGCACGAAGAAGAGGACGAAAGACCCTACGAAAAGCGCCACGTCACGGCGTTTGGCGCTTTTGATCTTCGAGATGAGCCTTTCGATACGGAAATCCATGCTATCCCCCCATCGCGTAAAAGAGGTTGATCGTCGCGTTGACGAGCGGAAACGAGATGAGCGCCACTACGAAGCCGAGAATCGCCCACTTGAGAGCTTCCTTGCCCTTCTTGTGCTTTTCGTCGTCACCGAAGGCGGTAACCATGTGGAAACCCGCGAAAACGATGCCGCCGATGGCGACGATGGCGACCACCGAGATGACGCGGTTGGAAATGGCGATGATCTTGCCCTTCACTCCGCTTTCCAAAACGCCGTCGCCGACGGAAACGGCGCCTTTCGGTTTGGGAATTCCGGAGCCCTCTCCGCCGAAACAGAGGGAAATGTCCCCCTGCCCTTCCCAACATCCGGCCGCGGAAACGGCGGGCGCGTGGAAAGCGACCGGCAACGCGATGACCGGTAGGGCGAAGGCGAGAACGAGGAGTTTTGCGATTTTTTTTGCGAACATCGGAAGCGATCCGCTAGAAGATATTTACGCCCGTGACGATGCGGACGATGGCGTACGAAGCCGGAATGAGGGCGAGGCCGACGACCGCGTAGGAGAGCGCGACCCAGGCCTTTTTGAATTCTTCTTCGTTTCCGCGGGCCATGACGAGCTTCGTACCGAGGTAGACGAACACGCCGACAGTGACGATGGCCATGACCGAGAACATGAGGTTCTGGGCGGAAGCGAGGAAGTTCCCTTTGAACGTGACGTCGGTGGAAGCGTTGGCCGAAGCGTCGCCGCCGTCCACGAGCATGGCTTCCTTGCTGACTGCGGAAACGCGCGAAAGGGCGAATACGGAAAGCGCGAGCGCGGTTTTGGATGCGGACGAGAAACGGGAGCGGATTTTGGCGGTAATCATGGACGGGACCTGTTAGACGACGAGCTTGTTGACGATGTCGACGATGGCGTACGCCGAAATGGAGAGCACGACGCCGATGAGCGAGTACTGGATGATGCTCTTCCCCTTTTTCACCTTCTCGTCTTCGCCGAAGGCCGTAATGAAGAGCATTCCGCCCCAAGAGAGCGAGACGATGGCGAGGATTCCGGTATAGAGGACGACCTGCTTAATGATCGCGGCGATGCTCTGGGAAGCAGTCTTGGTCGCGAACGGCAGCCCCGCGATGGCCGGCTTGGGAAGGGCGTCGTCGGCGAATACGACCGAAACGGCCACGAATCCGACGAAAAACGCCACGGAAAGGAGCGTTCAGAGACGGAGCGAGGGCAGAAGCCGTTTTAGGTAGCGCTGATAATCCATGTGATGAGGTTTACGATTGCGTAGGAAAGGAGTGCGACGCCCAGGGCCATGACGTTGAAGCGGAGCATGGTCTTGCCTTTGGACGCCTCGTCGGTGTTTCCGGCGGAAAGCGCCATGCGGAGGCCGGCTACCGTAATGAGGAGCGCTGCGAGCGTGGCGATGCCGATGAGGAGGATGTTCGACACGTGTTCGAAGAACATCTGGATGTTCCCCTTCGAGCCGCGGTCGTACTTGTAGCTCGACGGACTGATGGAATTGGCGTCGAAGGTGAACTGCGAAGAACAGAGGGCGGTAGGATCCGGGCAGGTCTGGTTTCAGGCCGCGGCACCCGCAGAGGTCGCCCCTTTGGCAGCGGTTCCGGCAGGCGCGTCGGACGGCTGATCCTTAAGTGGGGTCACTTCGTAACAAGCGCTGCCGTCTTCCGGACAAAATTGCTCAGCCGATACGCCCGGACATGTCGAAAACGAAACCGAGAGGGCGAAACCGAGGATCGCGAGTATTTTTTTCCGAACCATCATACGGGATTTCGAAAACTATTGGCCCCAGTATAAGCCGAAACGCGTTTTCCGGAATACCGTTTTCCGAAAATCCGGATAAAATCCCTCCAAGAACTTTTTCAAACCCTTACCAATCCGCTATGAGACTGTTCTTTTCCATCGCCGCGAACGCGCTCATCCTTTTCGCGGTAGCCTATTTCGTTCCGGACGTCGTGGCCACCGGAGGTTGGAAACTCTACCTCGTCGGCGGCATCGTTCTCGGCCTCCTCAACGCCTTCGTACGCCCGATTCTCAAGCTTTTCGGCTTTCCGTTCGTCATCATGACTTTCGGGCTCTTCATCCTCGTCATCAACGGGATAATCCTCGCGCTCCTCGAAAAAATCATCCACGCGTTGAACATTTCCGGGATCCAGTTCGCGACCGGCGGGTTCGTCAATTTCGCAATTGCGGTTGTCATCTTCACCGTATTCAATACAATCTACGGCGTTTTCTTCAAGAAATAATCGAAACATTCCCCCCCCATCCACATGGCCACTTTCGTACTCTACGCACTCCTCGTAGTAAGCGTCCTCCTCATCGCCGCGGTTACCGTCCAATCCAAGGGCACCGGCCTCTCCCTCGCACCGGGAAACGGGGACTTCGGCAAGTTCGAAAAGCGCGGAGCGGAGAAAACCCTCCACACCGCGACCATCGTTCTCGCGGCGCTCTTCACCGTACTCGCGGTAGCGCACTTCTTCCTCGCGTAAGAATATACGGGCGCTCTCCAGAAGCGCCCTTCTTTTTTCTGTTATGTCGGCTTTCACCAGCGTCCGCAAATACCTCGCCCTCCTTTCGGCGTTTTTCGCCGTCATGGCGACTCTCCATCTCGTGACGTCCTACCTGTTTTCGGATTCCAAGACGGTTCCGGAAAAGGGCGGAGCGATTTCCGTAGGCTTCGTCGGCTCGGCTCCCGGAGTCAGTCCGATCCAATTCCGAAAAGATCCGGCGGAAGATTTCATCCTCCGCTTCCTCTACCGCTCGCTCCTCCGGTACGATATCGAAACCCGCACCATGCAGGGCGATCTCGCCAATTGCGACCTCGGCCGCAATTTCTCGGAAATCCGGTGTTTCTTCAAGCCGGGACCGAAATGGAACGACGGAACCCCCATTACGAAGGAAGACGTCCTCGCGACCTACCGCCTCTACTCCGAAACCAACTCCAACAAGACGCTCCAGGCCGCGCTTGCGAAAACCACGGTGGAAGACGACGGAGAAGCCATCGTTTTCAAGACCGCGAACCCCAACGTCGACCTCTTGGACGTCTTCACGTTGCCGATCGTCAGCGCGAAAATGGCCGACAAGGTCCGCGCGGGCAATTTCTCAGTTGAGAACGACGCCGTCTATTCCGGTCCGTTCGTGCTCGAAAACAGCACTCCCGAATCCGGAAAGTCCGGAGAAAAGATCGTCGTCTCCTCGAATCCGAACGCTTCGTCCGAACACTTCGTTTCGAAATTCGTATTCCGCTTCTTTCCGGATGCCGAATCGCTCGTCGCCGCGAAGGATTCGCTGAACCTCGTCTACCCCAACCGCTCGCTCCCGCCGGTAAGTTCCCCGCGTTTCGCGACGCTGAACCTCCTCCTTCCGGAATTCGTAGGCGTATTCGCCAACGCGTCTAAAATGCCGGACGAACTGCGCCGCTACGTCCTCTCGGTCGTCGGTAACGCGAAGATCGCCGAAAAGGCGGCGAATGCGGGAAAACCCGTTTCGAACCCGTTCTTCACGGACGATTCGATCGTTCCGGAACCGGACAACAAGAACTACGACGGGCTTCTCGCGAAACTCGGGTATTTCAAGAAAGCGGAACTCATTTCCGACGCCGAAAAGGCCGCCAAGGACAACGCGGCGAAGAAGACGGTTTCCGTCTCGTACAACCGCTATTTCCAGTCCCCGTCGAACCGCAAAGTGTACGTCGGCGGCGACAGCGACGACATTCTCGTTTCCGGGGTAGTTCCGGATTCGGTGACCGAAGTCTACGTCAACGACTACGAACTCAAGAATTTCGTTCCGAAGTCCGGCAAGTTCTACTACCGTGCGAAGATCGCCATCGGCACCATGAAGGAGGGCAAGAACGTCTACTCGCTCGCTTTCACGGACGCCTCCGGAAAGAAGGCGTTCCGCGAATCGCTCACTATCGAATACGTGAAGGACGCGACCGCCCGCGAAGCCCGCAGAGCCGAACTCGCCGCCGCGGAAAAAGCGTCCGCGGTCCAGGAAACCAATTCCGGAGCGCTCGTTACCGCCGAACTGGCAAAGGCCCGCGCCAAATACGAATCCCTCTCCGACACCGGTTACTTCAACAAGGACGGAAAGCGCCTCACCCTCAAGCTTTCGTACGTAGAAGTCGCTCCGGAAATCTCGGGAATGGCCGACGCCGTCGCCGAATCGCTCGAAGCCGTAGGCATCGCGGTAGAAAAGACCGCCATCAGTCCGGACGATTTCAATACCGTCGTCAAAGACGGAAAGAAGGATTACGATCTCCTCCTTACCGGAGTGAACCTCGGCCTTATGGGCTACAACGTCTTCCCCTTCTTCCACTCCGGACAGGCGGAAATCGGCTTCAACTTCTCGAAAGTGAAGAACCCCGATCTCGACACTCTCCTCGAAGAACTCAAATCGAAAGACTTGGGCGAAGAAGGCCTCCGCGCCGTGCGCGACCGCGTTCTCGCGATTCTCAAGCGCGAAGCCGTGGTACTCACCTTCACCCGCCCCGCCGTTCCGTATTCCATCGACCGCGGCGTCCGCAAGGCGCAGATCGTGGAAACCCTCCCGACTTCCTCGTACCTCTACGACGTCCTCGAAGATTCCTACGTGAAGGAAAGCCGCCTCGCGGATTTCCGAACGAAGAGCGTTTCCGGATATTTCGGATGGTTCAAGTCCCTTCTCGTCCCCGAAGACCGCTAATCCACCCCCATGCGAGACGAAATCGTCATGCCGGCTTGGAAACTCGCGAGCGAGTCGGTAACCATTAAGAAATTCAATTTCCTCCCGTCGCTCCTCGCGACCGCGTATTTGTCGTTCATCGTCCTTTACCAGGTCGCTTTCAGCTACGTCTACATCTTCAAGATGAAGGACCAGTTTTTCAGCCTGGTCATCGAATTTACGCACACGTCGTATTTCATGGAAACCCTCGTAACCATCGGGGTGTTTTTCGTGCTCTACCTCCTCATAACGCCGATTGCCGAAGGCGGCCTCATCCACCTGATTTCGCATAAGGATTCCGGTGATGCTTGGGACCGTCCGTTCGGCAAGGCCATCAGCGCCGGACTCCGCAATTTCCTCCCGATTTTCGAGGCCCACAACCTGCTTTCGCCGTTCAAGCTCCTTTCGATCATCACGTTCTATTTCTTCCTGCTCCGAATCTTCGGAAAGGAATATGCGATGCCCATCAGCATTCTCATGCTGGTCTACCTGGGGTTTTCGTTCCTCATCAACATCCTCTTCGCGTACACCCGGTTCTTCATCGTTTTCGAGCATAAGAAAGCGTTCGACGCAATGGGAAAATCCGTCCGCATGGCGCTCGACAACCTCGAAGTCACCTTCCGACTGTACTTCACGCTCCTTCTCGTATACGTCCGCACCATCCTCACGGTAGTGGCGTTCATCGTCTTCCCGCTCGTCATCTCGGCCATCCTCACCTACGTATCCATCGCGTTCGTGAAGACCGTGGCGATCATCATCGTAGGCGCGATGATCGTCTTCTTCCTCGGATTCATTTCGCACCTCAACAGCGTGTTGGAAATCTTCGTGGAGTCGCTCTGGTTCAAGGCATGGAAAGACAACGCCGTCCGCATGGCGGAAGACGACCGCCGCCATAACCACGGGCACGGGCACGACGACCATGGCCACGACGATCATGAACACGGCCATGACGACCACGGACACCATTAAAAATGGACTCCGGAAAAATCCCGAAATCCAAAACTTTACAAATACCGATTCTTTAGGTATTATATTTTCGAGCCAGTGGAATGGCTTTCCTCCTTTACGCCGTTCCCTGGTTTTTTTGTGCGCGTTTTCGAACGCGCCCCTAAACGAGCACGTCCGAAAAGTCGTCCGTTTTTCCGTCCCCGAGGAAAGCGTGGATCGCGTTACGGGTGGCGAGCAATCCCAATACGGAAGCCATCCTGCGGCGCGGGGAAACCGGCCCGGCGATTTCGACCATGTCGGCCGAATTCATCGAAAGCACGTCTTCGATCCGTTCGCCCAAAACCGCTTCCCCGAACATCGCCGAGCACGCGGTAGTAACGATCGACGTCTTCCCTTCGAACGAGAAATCCTTCAGGATTCCGCCTTCGATGACGAGGTAGACTTCGAGCGAATCGCCGCACGTGCGGTTCTCTTCGAAATGCGTTACGGTCGCGTTCTCCAAAATCCCCTTGTTCGGGGGATTTTTCGCGTATTCGAGAAACATGCCATCGTTTTCTGCCATGCTACGGGACGGTTACGGGACGATGATGAAGAGTCAGAGGAGGAAGGTGGAAACGGCGATGAGCGCCCATTCGGATTTTCAGAGTTTCTCACGGAAAATCCATGCCGAAAGCACTGCCGTCAGGATGGTCGTGAAGAGTCCGATGGTATTGGACAAATTCGCCGCTACCGAAGAATACGAAACGAGCAGGAAACCGGTTCAGATGGCGAGAAAAACCGCCATGGATACCCCGCTGGAAAACGCGGAAAGGTCACCGAGCCCGAACGTTTTGGCGGAGAGTCCGTCTTTCTTCATCCGGAGCGCGCTGCGTCCGAGAAACGCGGAAAGCGCGGTAAGGAAGATCGAACCTTCGGCGAGGAAGAGGCTCCAGACCGGGGAGGCCAATCCGGTTTTGACGACGTAGTTCGCGACTCAGAAATAGAGCGTCCACGACACGAGCGAAATCGCCGGAAGCCAGACGTATTTAAGAAGCGAACTCCCCTTCCATCCTTCGGAAACGAGGAACGCCGCGACGGACGCGAAGAACGCAAGCGCGACCGCGAGTTTGGACGCCGAGAGCGCTTCCGATTCGAAGAGGCGGGCGTTCACGAAATACAGCACCACCACGTAGCCGTACGCGAGCGAGAGCGAGATGCCCATCGACATGTGCCGCGACGACGTGAGGAGCGCGAAAATGCCCGCGTATCCCGAGATTCCGAGAACCGCGGCGCAAACGGCCAATTGCGGCGAATACGAGAAGAACGCCTGGCCGGAAAGCAGTCCGAAAAAGACCGAAAATACGGTCACGAGACCGTATTGCGCGACGAACCCGGGAACGAGGTCGGAAGTGGCTGCGGCTTTCTTTCCGAAGAGGTTGGCGACGGAATAGGAAAAGGTCGAGAGGAAGGCGAAGATGACGCCCATGGGTTTATGCGGATTGGAGATCGGTAGAATTCGCTGCGGCTTCGAGCGCGCCGAAGAACGCGTCGAGGTCGTTTTCGTCGTTGTAGAGGTAGAGGCTCATGCGGACGGTACCGTCGAGGCCGAGCTCGATGGCGAGCGGTTCGGCGCAGTGGTACCCCGAACGGACGCAGACGTTGTGGTCGGCGAAATGTTCGGCCAAATCGGAGACGTGGACGCCCTTCAGCGTGAACGAGAAGATGCCGATCTTTTTGGAAGCGTCCTTCGGTCCGACGAGATGGATCTTGTCGCCCATCGCGGCGAAACGTTCGAGAGTCTTTTCGATAAGGGGACGTTCGATTTCTTCGACCTTTTCGTACCCTCCGACGGATTCGAGATATTCGAGCGCGTAAAGGAGGCTGACGGCGCCCATGACGTTGGGGGTGCCCGGTTCGAAGCGGTACGGAAGGCCCGCCGGAGCGAACGATTCCTTCTTTACCCAATTGATCGCGCCGCCTCCGGAAATCGCCGGTTCCAGAACCCTGAGAAGATCCTTGCGTCCGTACAGGACGCCAAGCCCCGTGTCGGCCATCATTTTATGCGCCGTGAAGAAGAGGAAATCCGCGCGGATGTCGGTAACGTCCAGGCGGTAGTTGGGAACCGATTGGCTCGCGTCGACGACGAAGATGGGTTCTTTCCCGTCACGGTCGCGCATTTCGTGGATTCTGCGACCGAGCGTTCCTACGTCGAACCTCGCTCCGGTCACGTTGGACGCGGCGGTAACGGCCACGACTTTGGTGTCGGGCGTCATTTTCCGTTCGAAGTCTTCGAAGTCGATTTCGTAATCCGGAGTAATGCCGAAATAGTCGACCTCGATGCCGAACCATTCCTTCAGCACGAGCCACGGCACGACGTTGGCGTGGTGCTCGGCGATCGAAACGAGTACCCGGTCGCCCTTTTTCAATACCCCGGAACGGGCTAAGGAAAGCGACAGAAGATTACAGGCGTAGGTCGAATTGTACGTATAGACGATTTCGGAACTGCTCGTCGCGCCGATGAAGTCGCGAACCTTTTCCTTGGAGCGGTGGTAGAGGCTTTCGGAACGCTCGGAAAGCAGGTAGGCCCCGCGGTGGATGTTGGCGTAATCGTTTTCCAGAAAGCGTTTTACGCCCTCGACGACGGCGTCGGGCTTCTGGGTGGTGGAAGTGTTGTCGAGGAACGCGAGACCGGGGTGGTTGCGGAAGACCGGAAAGTCGGCCTTGAGCGGATTGGAAGGATGGTTCATGGTCTTGGTCGTTAGCTTTGGAAAAGGTTTTCCGTGTCCGGTGATACGATAACCGAAATCGCGCTTTGGCAAAGAGTTTCCGAGAGCGAAACGAGTCCGTCCGGCAATCCCGAGAACGCCTCGGAAGTCTTAGCGGAGACGAGCGAAGCGGTCGCCTGGCCTTCGGAAAGACCACGGGAGCGGAGATAGAACAGCTTTTCGTCGGAAAAACGCTCTACGGCGCAAGAATGGCGGGCTTTGACGTCGTCGGAGGCGATGCGGAGTTCGGGGATGCCGCGGACTTTCCCGGATTCTCAAAACAGTACGTTCGACTGCACGGCCTCGGCGTACGCCCCGAAGACTCCTTCGCCGATTTCGGCGACGGTGGTGACCGAAAGGTCTCCGCCCGGAAGCGAGAACGCGGCAACGTTCGACGAAGCGCGGGTTTTGGAGGCGGAGGTGACGGTTTTGGACGAATACGAAGCGGCGTGGCCGTTTTCGGAAACCGCTACCGCACGCACGTCGGCTTCGCTCCGGTCGCCGTTCAGGTAGACGGAAAAGTCGGCGGAAGCCCCCGGCCGGACAAGCGTACGGAGGAAGAGCTTGGCGCCTTCCGCGAGTTCGAAACGGTACGAAACCGGAATGCCCGGTTGCGGAACGGAAACCGCCACGAGCGTTTCGTCCGACGCGACCGCCACGATTCCTGAGACGTCCGAAGCGCCCGAAGGTGACGAGAGATCGAGAGTCCGGATTCCCGAAGCCTCCGGGATGTGCAATTCGTGGGTTTTCATATCGTGTGGATTATTTTCAGTTGGGCATGTCGAACGCCTCCGTCTCATGCCAAAGCCTCGGCTACGTATTGAGGTTGGGGAATGCCGGGTTTGGACCGCCGA
>JASDUA010000162.1:0-9480 GCA_041891375.1 Patescibacteria group bacterium | reverse complement strand
GCCAATCAGGACGTCCGCCTCCCCGGTCCGGGCGGACCGGCCCCGGACTTCCCCGGATCCGGCCCCCGGACCGGGCGCGCGGCTTTTCGGGAAGGGGAACCCCTACCCCGACGCCGCGCTCCCGACGATGTCCTTCACGCGGTCGGAGCACGTCCTGCCGACGGGCTTCGCGGCCCGCATCGCGCGGATGGTCACGCCGTCGGTAACGATGCCAAAGAGCGCTTTCAGGACCTTCGGGTGGAAGGATTCGTCGTAGTCGTCAGTCCGTTCGTCCAGGCCGACCCAGGTGCCGAACTGGCAGATCAGCAGGGGGAATCCGGCGCTGCCGAGGCGGAAGTAGTCGTTCGCCCTGAGCTGGGTGAAGAGGTGCCATTCGTAGACCGGACGGCCTTCGCCCGTGGAGGGGTCTTCGACGTTGGAGAAGTCCCCCGTCGAGAGGTATCAGGCTTCGATGAGCGCCCATACGACCGGGGTCTGGTCGAGATGCCAGGAGGCGGCGAAGAGGCGGGCGGCCGTGAGTTCTGCGGTTTCCATGCGCGCGTGGGGTTAAGCGGTACGCGCTTCCGGGACCGCGCGGATCCCGATCCCGTCAGGACAATATGGAGACTCCGTACGATATTGCCGGACGGCCGGGCCGCATGCGGTCGGAAAGCAGTCCGCACGCCCCGCGCGACAACGGAACCGCCACTCCTTCCGCGCCCGCTACGGCGACACCCGCGAATACGCCTCGGCCCAGACGGGATAGAGGAACCCGAGGTAGAACGTCCCGGCGTTGACGACGAAGTACGGCGCGTCCGTCCCGGAAACGAACATGAAGCCTCCCAACACCGCGAGCGCCAGGGCGAAGGCGAGGCTCCGCTTGGCCGCCCAGCGGCCGGCGAGGAACCCGGCGTACGAGAACCCGGCGATGAGGGCGAGGTTGACGATGATCTCGATCCCGCTCGAGCTCCTCAGGTCAACGAAGGCGTCCATGAGCTGGCCGAACGTGCCGAGCGGGTAATCGTCGGAAGGCGGAATCGCGCTGTAAGCCATACCGTAACCGTAGTCTTTGCGTCCCGTCATTATACGGTACCGATACGGAAAAACCCGCCGTCCGAAGCGGAGGCGGATTCCCGTGCCGCGGACTCGGGCTAGGAGCCGGAATCCCGGAAGTACGAACCGTACCTGGCGCGGACGGCGGACATCGGTGCCGCTTCGAAGTGGAGGTCGATCTCGACGCGTGGCATCGGTCCCCACTTGAGGGCGGCGAGCTCGTCGACCGAGGCGCTTCCCCACTCGTCCTCGAAGAGGCCGGTGACGAAGCAGAAAATGACGCGGTCCTCCAGATCGTACTCGGTGACCCACCAGGTCGCGGATCAGCAGGCGTCGAAGAGCTTCGCCACGACGAGCGGGTCGGGGTTTTCGGACTGGGATCCGTACGGGTGTTTCGCGAGCAGTTTCGCAAGGCGGTCGTGCAAGGTGGCTGCCATATCGTGGAAGGGTTAGTGGTACGGCACGGCGGGAATGTCACCGTTCATGGGCGGGGAGGCAAGGAGGAATCCGGCAGGAGCATTCCTTTCCTCCCCGCCGCGGGGACACTCTCACCGCCTCCGTTCCGCGCCCGGTCGCCACGGGATCGTCCCGGCTTGCCATCGACCCGGTTCCGGATACGATGACCTGGCGAAATTTAACGCTTCATCCCCCGCCGACCATGGAAACGTCGCCGAAGGCCCCCGCGGTTAACAATTCCCGCGCGAGCGGGTTGTCGGTCCGCTGCCTCAAGGATTAGGACGGACGCCAACACCCCTTAACCCCAATCTCTCGGATGCTCGAAAAAAACGACCTGAACGAGAAGAAGTCGCTCATCGACGTCACGTTCACGTACTTCATCGTCCCAGCGCTCGCGTTCTATTTCGCGACCAATCCGATATCGGATCCAGATACCCACGCCAAGGCCGTGGCCTTAACGATGGCAACCGTATCCCTCGCGATTTTCGCATTACGGGTCTCCCTCCATGCCGTCGAATTCGACGAGAAGCGTGCGTCGGCCGGGAAACTGATCATTTGGTTCCTCGGAGTGGCCGTTTGCATTCTCGTGGGCATGATTTTCTTTCTCATCACTTTCGGCAGGAGCCTCGGCCTCATCTAGCGGTCAAGCCGGCGAATCCGTCCCTGCGGGGACGGATTTTTTGCGCGTTCCGAAAACATGTGGCTAACTGGAACAGTATCCATGACCGAAGCTCCATGAACGCCCGAAACGACCTTCCGCTCCCCGCACCGGCCGACCGCGCCGAGTTCGAAAGCCTGCTCACCTCGGGCGACGGGTACGCCGCCTACGAAGCGTACGCGGCGATAAAGGACCGCGCGCACGCCGTCGCGGCGGCCGTCGAGGCCGTGGTCGAAGCCTCCTGAGGCCTCCGCACTCCGCAAGAGGCCGCCGACTTCATACTCGGGACCGAATCCGCGGAACGCGCCGCGCCGGTTTTGGAGCCGGAGGATTTCCGGATCGACTCGACCGGGTGGCGACAAGTACGCCTCAGGCGGTGGCCGTCGGGCACGGACGGCCACGAAGTCCTGGTGGGCCCTTACGGCGACGTCTGGGAAGTGAGGCTCGCCGACGGGACGAAGGCCCAGTTCTTCACCCTCCCCGCGGCTCTGCGCGAAACAGCCAAAGCCAGCAAACGCCTGCCGTCGTCGAAGGAGTGGGAAGCGGCCGTTCTGGCCGCGGAACCCGGCGTCCGTCCCGAGCAAGAATGGAGCGGGAACGGCGAGGTCCTCAAACCTCTCGGAATCGGGCTTTCCTGATGCGTCACGACGCTCGAGGGACACACCCAAGAGGGCCGGTTCTGACGCTACTGGACCGCTCCGGACCCGGCGTTCCCGAGCGGCGCTGTCGGCCGCCACGTCGCATTCTCGGAAAACCGGGTGTCGTTCGGAGTGGTTGCCGACGCGCGCCGCGGCCATTCCCCGTCCGTTGCGTTGCGTTGCGTTGCGTTGCGAGCATCTAAAGGCGTATTAAAAGCGTATCGTTAAGATACGCTTTTAGATTACCTCCGATACGGCTCTCAGCCGATGTCGACGTACCTGATCCGCTCGTCGTCGAACGGTCCCACCTTCGCCGGTGGCGCCTTAGTCCTCCGCACCAGGTCGGACTGCTCGTAGTACGGCGTGAGCTTGAGGATCGCCGGGGCTTTGTTGGCGAAGAGGTAGAGGACCTGATTGTCCGGCATCGTCCGGAGCCCCGCTGCGGTGATCAGGGCGTCGTCCTTCAGGTGGAGTCGGTCCTCGCTGTCACGCACTTCGCGCCGGCGGGTTCCCACTGTCCGCTCGAGCATCTGTGCGGTTCCAATGTCCATCCCGGAGAAGAAGAGCCGGCTCGCGACCCCGCCGTTCAGTATCGTCTCGGCGGCGGCACGTCCATAGCGCGTCTCGAGCTGCGAGATTGCCTGCAGGACGATCGCGATGGCGATCCGCCTCTGCCTGGTCGTAGTGACGATGGCGTCGAACTCGGGGACCGTCGCGTGCCCGAATTCGTCCAAGAGAAAGTAGATCGGCAGGCTCTCCGGGGAAAGGGCCGAGTCGTCCAGACAGAAATGGAAGAGCTGCGAGTACAGCAGGTTCATCAGGAACGAGTAGTACGACACCTTGTTCTGCGGGAACACCAGGAAGAGCGCCGTCTTCCGCTCGCGGAGTTCGGCGAAGTCGAAACTCTCCCCTGCGGTCAGCCGCGCGACGTCCGGGTCGGCGAGCATCTTGAGCGCGGTCTTCGCGGTCGAGAGGTGTCCCTGCATCGTGTTCGCGCTTTGCGAAACGAACCCCTTGAAGACGTGGTACGTCTCGTCGTCCGCGTAGTCGGCGACGAAGCGGTTCAGTCCGGTCCCGTCCCCAAAGGCGTTCAGGAGGTAATGGAGGTTCGCCAGGTTGTGGCATGCCGGGTCGGGATACCGCTTCAGCACGCGGATGAGCGTCCGGATGATTTCTTCCGCGCCGTCCGTCCAGAAGCTGTCGGCCCCGGGCTTGCCCGCGCCGGGGTTCGCCGTCCGCACGAGGATGTGGGCGATCTCAGCGATTTCGGTATGCGTCCGGGCCCGGGCGATCGGGTTGTAGAGGTCGCTCGACGACGGGTCGGAAGGGTTGATGACGCGCACCTTGTACCCGCGGGCCTCGAGGTCGCCAGAGGTCCGCTGGAAGAGCGAGCCGGACGGGTCCGCGATCACCATCGAGCAGCCGTCAAGCCTGAGGATGTTCGGCAGGATGAAGCCCGCCGTCTTGCCCGCGCCGGTCGTGGCCACCACGGCCAGGTTGCGGAAGCTGTTGTCCGGAGAGAGACGCTTCGAAACTCCGTCGACGACGAACCCCTTGTTCGACGGAGACAGGATGGATGAGCGCTCGAAGAAGCCCATGAACCGGGCGCCTTCGCCTCCCGCGCCGGTAGCGGCTTTCCACGCCCACTTCGCGAGCGATCCCAGGGGCGCGAAGAGAACCGCGCCCAGGTTCCCGACGGGGGACGGGTCCTTCCCCTTCCCCGGCTTGAAGAAGTCGGGAAACCAGAGACCGGAGGCGCGGAGGACCGCGCCCACGATCCAGAGGGTCAGAACGAGGGCGATGAGGGACGAGATCAGTTCGGCCATTCAGAAACCTTGCATATTCCCGCGACGTTAGGAAGGTCGGAAGTCACGGGCCCGTCCTCACGGAGCCGGACGGAAGTCTCGCTCCCGTTCCGCCCTTCGCGCCAGGAGCAGGTCGTTCACGTCCTTGGATCCGGCGAGCCTGTCCCGGACGTCTTCAACGGCACCGTCCCCGAGAACTTCGCGGAAGGCCGCGAGCGCGCGGGTACCGGCCTCGTCAGCGTCGAAGAACGCGACGCCCTTTGAGCCGGAACGCCGGAGTTCTTCCGCGGCCCTTTCCGCAAGGGCGACGGAGTTCAGCACGATCGCCGGCATGCCGCGCTCTTCGGGCCAGAGGACCTGCGCGGACAGGAAGTCCGTGAAGCCCTCGAAGAGCCTAACCTGCCCTTGCGCGAGATCCCCGACCACCGTCACGTCCTTCGTCCCGAGGGTCCCCTTGAACGACGGGCTCCGCAGCTCGTAGCCCCCTGAACGGTTCGGGAAGCCGACGGCCGAGAACCCCCTGCCGTCGCGGTTCCGGTACCGGACCTCGCGCACGAACGGCGCGGCCGCGGCGAGCGGGATCCCGCGCTCTTCCTCGAGGTAGCGGACGAGGCGCGGGTCCGCCAGTCTGAGGACCTTCTCGGCCCTGGTCCCCGGCTCCTTTCGGACGGGCTCCGCAGCCGCGAACTCCCGGACGGGGGCCGGCGCGACGCCGCCGGAGACGGTCGCGATCACGCGCAGCGCGCGGGACACGTCCTGGTCGGAATAGAGGATCTGGACGAAATCGACGATCGTCCCTCCCCTGCCGATCCCGTGGTCGTAAAAGACGTTGCGGTTCGAGTCCACCTTGAAAGACGGCGTCTTCTCGTCGCGGAACGGGCTCCTGTACCAGTATTCGGCGCCGCGCACCGCCGCGGGCTCGTAGCCCAGCGAAGCGAGGAAATCCGTCAGGGGTATCCGCTTGGCGGTCCGTGCGTCCATGTCTTTGAATCAGGTTACTACTACGATTCAGCGGCCACGTTCCCGGTCCTCCCGCTCGCGGGATGCCGCGGCGGCCCGGTCGAGGTCCGCTTTCCGGGCGTCTGCCCGGTCCTTCCTTTCCTCTTCGCCGGCAGCCGTCCTGCCGGTGCCGGTTTCCCGCTTCCTACCTTCCTGACCGGGTTCCGTACCACGCCGTCCGGCCTCGTCCCCGCGCTCGACTCCCGCCGGGCCGGCGCGACCGTCGGCGTCCTCCCCGGTGTCCCGCCCGCGAGTCGGGCCGATCAGCTCCCGCGGCGCTCCGAAGCGCTCCAATGCGGCCGAAAAGTGGAGGTCGAGCCCCAACGTCTTCATGCGGTGTCGCTTCCCCTCCGCGTCGACGAGGCCGAAAGTCTTCCCGCGCCGGTACACCTTGAACCCGTGCCTGGCGAGCAGCGCGTCGAGCTCCTTGGCCGAGCCGGCGTATTCGAGCAGGCCGTGGACGATCCCGGCCATCCCTTCCTTCCTACTGGCCTTCCCCGTGCGTTCCTTGAACTGCTGTTCTCTGGACGCCGTCTTTACGCGCTCCTTGGTCCGGTCCTTGGTGTAGATCCGTTCCTGCCCCAGTTCCGGGTACCTTTCGAGGACGATCGCCTCGACCTCCTTCTGCACTTCGGCGAACTCGCGCTTCGAGAGCCGGACGCGGTTCTGCTTTCCGAGCTCGTTCGAACTGATGCAAAGGTGGAGGTGGAGGTGGTCGGTGTCCCGGTGGAGAGTTCCGTAGGCGAGCTGCCCGGGCGCCCGCCTCGAGAGGTACTCGTAGCCGATGTCGGCAAGGATCCTGCGCGCTTCCGCGCGGTCAAGGACCCGCCCCGCCGAGAGGGACAGAATCTCGTGGTACAGCGCGTTGCCGTTCTTCCGACGGGGGAGCCGGCGTGCGTTTTCATCGAACTCGCGGACGATCTCCTCGGTCCGCATCCGGTCGTGCCCGTAGAAGTTGTGGTACAGGACCCGGTCGCCGGAATCCTTCTCCATGTACGCGACGAGCTGCGCGAAGCTCGCCTCCTTCCGGGCCATGGACTTGATTATCACGGCGGCCCCTCCCCTTCCCCGGCCACGAAGGCCCGCAGGCGCTCCTCGAGCAACCGGAGCTTGAGCATCACCTCGGCGTCCTCCACCCCCGCCTTCAGCCGGTTGGAGTGCCGGGCCATCTGGTTCACGTTGTTCGCGATCCCGCGGACCTGGGCGACGAGCTCGTCGAGCCTGTCGGAGAGCTCCTTCGGGACGGGACGCGAACCGTCGGCGTGGGCGAACGCGGCTTGTTTCAGGAACGCGGCGACCGGCATCCCTTCGCGTTCGGCGAGGCACTCCGCGCGGGAGTGCTCGTCGCGCGTGAGCGTGAGCGCGACCCGTCGGACGCGAGTCCCGTACGAGCGCCGGTACTCCCTCATGTAGGCCTTCCGGCCTCCGTCTCCGTCTTTTCCGTTTTCCATGGTCGGACCCGTTAACGACGGGATCGGCGATGGTCCGCACTGGCCGAAAGGCCTCGTTTTCCGGAAACGGCAAAGCCGGTTTCCGGACGGGGATCCAAGGGGCCGACCCCTGGCAAGTTGGCGTGTTCGTGGCGTACGAACCGAGGGCCCGAGCGAGTTCGCAACGAACACGCAAACTTGCTACGGGAACCCACACGCCGAGACCTGCGATAATGTCCCTGCCGACGAAAAGGTCAAGCCGAGTTCGAAAAAAACTTCTTGGCACCCAGATCTGGGCCCAGAACGATCCGGGCTACGGCCCCCGCAGTGCCGAGCACGCCCATGACCACAACCGTCGGGAGCTCGGAGACGCCCGGCGGGGCCGTCCCGGCGGCGGCGAACACCAAGGCGAGGAAGAGCGTCCCGGCGACTCCGGCGAACGCGCCGAATACGGCTCCCGCCAACCAAGTTCGGACCGGTATCTGTGGACCGACGGACGGTCCGCGGGCGCCTTCGGCGCGGGACCCTGCTGGTGAAAAGGAAGGGCGTTTCCGCCTCCCCTCCCCCGGACCGGCGGACGCCTCCGCGCTCCTTCCTCCCGGAGGTTCGCTGCGGAAGCCCTCCCGCGGACCTCCCGTCCCCGCAGTGGCCGTCTCGGCCTCCCTCGCTTTCGCCCTGGCCTCGCTTTCGGCCGCCGCGCGCTCCCGCCGGCGAAGTTCCTCTTCCCTCCGGCGGAATGCTTCCTCCCGTTCGGCGTCCTCGGCCGACCTGCCCGCGTACATGCCGCTGATCGCCTGCAGGAGTTCGGCGTACATGCCGCGGCGGTCCGGCGGCGAAAGGCCCTCGCGCCCGGCCACGTACGCGTCCGCGACGCGGACGAGCCCGACCTGGAAGACGGTCTTCGGATCGGCCTCCTTCAGGTACGCTTCGAGCGTGGATCCCGACTTCCGGAGCAGCGCGACGGCGCCCCTCGCGGCGGCTTCCGCCTCGTCGCGGTTGTCCGACGTTGCCAGGTTCGCGAGCTTCTCGAGCTTCGCCAGAGTCTTCCGGTCCATGATTCGGGAACTATACGGCAATCGTATGCTTTGCGGTTGAAAGGGAACGGTTCTCGTATATACTCGGTACGTTCACCATATCGTAACCGGAAACACAATGATCATCGCGTGCGGAGGAATTAAGGGCGGATCGGGCAAGACGACGGTCGCGGTCAACCTGGCCGTGATGCGCTCAAAGGCCGGAAAACAGGTCCTCGTCGTCGACGCGGACTCCGCCGACAACCGCAACGCTAGCGACTTCGCTTCCCACCGGGATTCGGTCGTCGAAGGCGGCAAGGGGTTCGAGGCCGTCCAGATCAACGGCAAGGACGTCGCCACGAACGTCCCCGGGCTCGCCAAACGCTTCGACGACGTGGTCGTCGACGTCGGGGGCGCGGACTCGCACTCCCAGCGCGCCGCGCTCGTCATCGCCGACGTCCTGGTCCTCCCCGTTTTCCCCTCGTCCCTGGACATCTGGGTACTGGGCAAGGTCCAGAGCGTCATCGAGGAAGCCCGGATCCAAAACGAGGGCCTCCGTGTCGTCTCGTTCCTCATGCGCGCGGACGCGTCGGGCACCACGAACGACGAAGCGGCCGAAATCCTCCGGAGCCTCCCGGGCATCGAGTATCACGACGTCCCGGTGGTCAACCGCAAGGTTTTCCGCACCGCGGCCGCGCTCGGTTTTGGCGCCGTCGAGGTGAAGCCGAAGGATGCCAAGGCTTGGGAGGAAATCTGCGCCCTGTACGCGAAGGTTTTCAGCGAAGAGTATCCGCTTTGAAAGCGGTAACCGTACCGAAGACGACTTATAACAATACGCTAACCGTATAACAAATGACCGCTAAGAAACCCACCATCGCCGCGCGTCCGGCCATCTCGAAGGAAACGATGGCCTTCATCGAAGGCGCCTCGCAGGAAACCGCGGGCAAGGGCGAGGCTCCGGCGAAGAAGGAAAAGGAGAAGAAGGTCCAGATCCCCCTTCTCGTGCCGCCGAGCCTGGTATCCGAACTCGACGCCTCGATCGAGCGTTCCGGTACCGGAATTTCCCGGTCTGCCTGGATCTGCCAAGCCATCCGCGAACGCCTGGACGCAGGCAAGTAATCCCCCTTCTGCCCGACCCCTCACGCCTCCGTCCCGATGGAGGCTTTTTCGCGCGGTCGCGTTTGCTGCCTTGGGGGCTTCTGGGTTTCCCGCCTTACGTTTTTCTGAAAAAGCCGCAGCGTACGGGGGTCGTTCGCGGCACCGGGGTTTCCGCTCCTCCGGACGGTTCCGACGGCTACTGCTTTTTAAGATTAAGCAGGTTTAACTACTTTAGGCGTCCGGAAACCCGCGCCGGTACTGGGTTTCCGGTTCGAAAGGACTAGGAAAACCCCCCTGTAAGGTCTAGAAAACCCCCTCCCCCTCCGCGCGAAAGGTCTAGGGATTCCGGAA
>JASDUA010000161.1:4697-9501 GCA_041891375.1 Patescibacteria group bacterium | reverse complement strand
CCGCCCGAAGAATCCGCTCCGGACAAAATCGAAGTCCCCGCAGCAGCCAAGCGCAAAGCCGTTCCGTCCAAGATTTCTTTCGCTTTCCGGCCGGACGCCGTCGTCGTGGACGACCGGATGGTTTCGCTCCTTCGGGCGAATATCAACGCCCGTGCCCTCCGTGAAAAGGTCACCCCGCTTTCCGTCACGGTCGACGCCGAGCGCGTCGAGCCCCGCGGACAACTTTCGGGAACTGAACTCATCATTTCCACCGCCATCCCCACCGACAGCGAGAAGATCGCCGTATTCGTCCACGAGCTCGGGCACGTGGTCGACATCCACTATCTCAAACCCGGAACGTTCTGAGACCTTTCCGACGATTTCTACGGCATTTCGTGGAATTCGTACAAGGTGAAGAAGAAGGGCGCGAAGCTCGCGGACTTCGTTTCCGGCTACGCGCTCTCCAACAAGTACGAAGACTTCGCCGAATCGTTCGCTTTCTACGTTTTCCATAACGCGGAATTCAAGAAGCGCGCCGTTTCGAATCCCCAAATCGCCAAAAAATACGATTTCTTCTCGAAAAAGGTTTTCGAATCCGGGGATTTTTCCTGAACGGATTTCGGTTCCGGCACGATCAAACCGTATTTCTGGGATACGACGAAAGTCGCCATCGACACGAAAAAATATTTGTTTTATATCCGGTAACGGATAGAATCCTCTCTTCCCCAATTTCCCTACAGAGAGCGTCCGCATCAGGCTTTCTTTTCCTTTTCCTCACGGATGGAAACCCGCGGCGCACCGATTTCCTATGAATCCTAAATTCTTCGACGAACTCGAGTCCGAAATGGTCTTCGAAAACCCTTCCGCTCCGGCGCAAGCTCCGCACGTCCAGCCTTCAGGCGAATCGCGCCCGGCCCAGGGCGAGCGCCCCCGCCGCCGCGGAAATTTTCCAAAGAACCAAAAAAACCAAGCCCGCCAGGCCGGAAAACAACCGCTTGATCCGCGCAAGCGTCCGCCGCAGCGCCAAAAGGGCCGCCCGGTTCCTAAGAACGTCGCCGTAGCGCGTTCGGTCGCCGCCGATTCCGGAGTCCTCGTGCTCGTCTTTCTCGCCGAGTCGACCCGCAGGGCGCTCGTCCAGTCGCCGCGCATCGAAAGCCGCGGGTTCTTCCTTCCGCACGAAATCCGCGAAGGGCACAAGTTCCTCGTTTCCGAATCCCGCCGCTCCTACGAGGAAACCCTCAAGGACGTTCCGGACATCGAAACCCGCGATCTCGAAAAGATCGTGAAAAAAGACCTCGAAAAGGCCGTGGGCGAACGCTTCAACCGCATGCCGCTCGTCATCAGCACCATTCTCGTCGCGTAGTTTCGCGGCCGGATGAGGATCGTCCTACGGGAAGATCCGGATTCGTCCACGAAAACCAAACCAATATATTTTTTCCATCAGCAATCCATGCAGGAATACAAGAATCCGAGCCCCGAAGACGGAGCCCCGAAGCGCGAGTTCTCGCGCCCGCCCCGCCGCGTCAACAAAGCTTCCGAACAGAAAGTCTTCCAGAGCCACTCGGCAGCCGCCGACGGTCTCCAGCGCGGTCCGAAGGCCGCGGACCCGGTCCGTGCCGAAATCGCCGCGGCATCCGCCGAAGGCGCTCCCGCCGGCGAAAACCGCCGTCAGGGCGGACGCGGAGGCAAGCCGCACGGCGGCGCTCCGCGCCACGAAGGACGCTCCGGCGCTCCCCGCCACCACGAAGGTTCCGCTCCGGCTCCGCGCCGCGAGGGGTACTTCAAGAACGCCGGTCCGAAGGGTGGAAAGGCCGACAACGCCCCGGTAGGTCCGGGATCGAGCTTCGTCACCATCCCCAAGTTCCGCTCCAAGCGCAATTTCCCGTTCGTCACCCCGGCGCAGGCTTTGAAGAAGCACGCCCCGTACCCGGAACACAAGGCCCACGTCCACGCTCCGGCCGACACTCTCCGCATCGTTCCGTTCGGCGGTCTCGAGCAGGTAGGTCTCAACTGTATCGGTTTCGAATACGGTAACGAAATCCTCATCGTCGACATGGGCCTCCAGTTCGCCGACCAGTACCAGTTCGGAACCCAGTGTTCCATTCCGGACCTTTCCTACGTGAAGGGCAAGAAGGTCGTGGGAATCTGCATCACCCACGGTCACATCGACCACATCGGCGCCGTTCCGTTCGCCATGAAGCAGCTCGGCCTCAACACCCCGCTCTACGCGACCCCGATGGCCTACGAGCTCATCGCCATGAAGCAGGCCGAAATCAACGCGCCGCTTTCCAATATGAAGCACTACGAGCGCGACGTCCAGATCGAAATCTCGGACAACTTCTCGGTCATGCCGTTCACCGTCGACCACTCCATCCCGGACTCCGTCGGCCTCCTCATCGAGACCCCGGTAGGGCGCTTCGTCCACACCGGCGACTGGAAGTTCGACAAGAACCCGCTCCCGTACCGCCCGTCCACCAACTACGAACTCCTCGAATCCATCGGTAACCGCGGCGTCCGCGCGCTCCTTTCGGACTCGACCAACGCCCACCTCCGCGGATCGTCGATTTCGGAATCCGAAGTCATCGGCTCCATCGAGGACATCTTCGCGGAAGCGAAGGGCCGCGTCATCACCGCGACTTTCTCGTCGATCATCGACCGTGTCATGATCATCGTCGCCGCCGCCGAAAAGTTCAACCGCAAGGTCGTTCTCCTCGGACGCGGAATGAACAACTACATGGACATCGCCATGAAGCTTGGCTACGCCCGTCCGAAGCCGGGAACCATCATTACCATGGAAGACGCCAACCGCCTTCCGGACGACCAGGTCACCATCTGTTGTACCGGCGCCCAGGGCGAACGCTACGCGGCGCTCATGCGCATCGCGACCGGCGAATCCAAGGACACCTTCCTCAAGCCGGACGACACCGTCGTCTTCTCGTCGTCGGTCATTCCGGGTAACGAACGCAGCGTCCAGGGGCTCTTCGACGTCATCCTCGCGCAGGGACCGAAGATCTACCAGTATAAGGAATCCGAAATCCACGCCGGCGGACACGCCCGCCAGGAAGACACCAAGAAGATGATTTCGCTCATCCGCCCGGAAGTGTACATGCCGATCTACGGCTATCCGCACATGCTCCACGGAAATGCCCGCAACGCGTACGACATGGACTATCCGAAGGACAAGGTCATCATCGGTCGTAACGGACAGGTCATGGAATTCACCAAGGATTCTTTCCGCGTTACCGACGACTACGTTCCGCACCGTCTCATCGAAGTCGACGGCTACACCGTCGGTTACACCAACGAAGAGCACCTCCACGAGCGCCAGCAGCTCATGACCGGCGGAACCATCGCGGTTTCCATTGCCAAGAAGCCGGGCCAGTACCTCATCAACTTCGACTGCGCCGGTTTCCCGGACCTCTCGAACTTTCCGAGGATGGAAGCCCGCATGCGCGACTTCGTCCAAATGACCCTGTCCCAGGACATCACGAAGTTCCCGGATGCCCACCACTTCAAGAAGCACGTGTCCAAGAAGCTCCACGATATCGTCTTCGACGAAGTCGGCAAGGAACCCATCATCATGGTCCTCGTCCACTAATCGAAAAGAAAAATCCCCCGGAATTCCGGGGGATTTTTTCATGCGCTACGCGGTAGCGGTGGGGGATTGTGCCGGGGCCTGTTTCTTGCCGTAGGTCGCTTCGATCTGCGAGAGGTACTTCTTGGCTTGTGCCATGCACTTGTCGGAGATGCGTTGGTAGTCGGCGTCGGTAAGGTTCGACACGACGTCTTTCGTGAGGCCGTTCCATCCGTTGTTCATCCGGTCGAGCCGCGCCTGGGGGTTGGCGAATTCGCCGAAACGCTGCATGGAACCTTCGAGGTGCGCGATCGCTTCCGGACTCTCGCCGTTCGCTTTCATTTCCGCGAGTTCGCGCTCCATGTGTTCGTATTCGGCGTTATACGTCGCGACGCCTTCGTTGTACGCCGACGCTTTCGATTCCGCGTGCTTTTTGAAATCCTTGATTCCCCGCTCTTCGAAAATCTGGGCGACTTCGTTCATGACGAAACTCTGGAGGAGCGCGTAATCGCCGTTCTTGTCGCCGATTTCGAAACTGGTTTCCCCGGTCGCCGGATGCTGCTTGAATTCGGAAAGGGCGTTGCCGATATTGGTCATGATTTCGTACTTGTCCGTCGCCATGCCTACCGAATGTGCCAAGAATTCGTCCACCTGGACGGAATTGTTCGGAACGAAATCCAATCAATCGGCCTTCCATTTCGCCCCTTCTTCGGGGGTGAGCGGCTGGCGGTTGGGGAATCCGTAGAGTTCTTTGAGGACCCGGTGGGATTCCTCGTGGTTCACGGTCGCCAATCGGACGTTTTCCATGTCGAACGAATCGGCCTGTTCCTGGGTGAACCGTCCGCGTTCTACGTAGGTTTTGAGATTCGCGTCGATGTTTCCCCCGTTCAGAAGCCCGAATCCGGCGATTTGGTATCCCTGTTTTTCGAGTTTCGGGTCGTTGATGACCGTGACCGGCTGAAGGTTCGGAAGTTCGTTTCCGTACAGCTTGGAGAGCGTTTCGCGGCTCGGATCGACCTTCCCTTCCACGGGAATGAGGAAATCGCCGGAAGAGAGGACGTCGGTATTGAGGTAATATCCTGCCTTTTCGAGGGCCGGTTTGATTTGTTGGATGGCGGCGAACGAATCGGCCACGGTGGCTCACGCCTTGCCGTTCAAACATCCGAGCCGGTTGAGTTCGTCGCAGAGGTTCGGGAAATTGTTCGCGACGCCGGGGGTTTTGGCTATGGCGTCGATGAGAGCGAGCTGGAG
>JASDUA010000161.1:0-4687 GCA_041891375.1 Patescibacteria group bacterium | reverse complement strand
AGCTGGAGGTTCGTTGTTCCCGCGAGCCCGTTTCCGTCGATGGTCGATCTGACGTATTCGTTCAGGTTCTGGACGTTTTCGGGGGTCAACTCCCGTTTAAGGGCCTCGGAAGACTCTTTTCCGGTTTCCTTTCCGGAGAGCTTCGGAATCTTCGATTCGATTCGCACTGCGGCGTCTTTGGCAGCCTCGGGATTCGAAAGAACCGCTTCCGTAGCCTTCTCGGTAGAGGAAGGGACGGAATCCCCGCTTCGTTCGGGGGAATCTCAGAACCGTTCGTTCATGGGAATTTAGAAAAATGTTTCGAGTACCGTCGCCGTCTTTTCGTTTTGGGCCTCTTCGCGCTCTTTTTTTCGAAGATCGGAAAGCCTCGACGCGAGGACGGCGGTTCGTTCGTTCGTCATTTTCGACGCCGCCTCCTCCATGATTTCCGCGACCGTGCCGTAGAGCGCGTCGACCTCGTTTTCCGTCAAACGGCCGCCCTTGAGCGCCGCCCCGTATTCCGCAAGGGTGGGCGACTCTTGCTCGAGCCGTTCGAAAACGGATATGAGATAGCGTTTTTTATCCATGGTCCTGCCCATAATTATGGCCTATTTTGGCGTCCGCTGCAAAATCCCCGACGCTTTCCGCGAAAAAACTTTTGCTTTTCCGAAATCGTGGTACAATGACTCGCGTATAGGTCGGAACCTACCCAAAGCGATGAAGGGGGCGAAGCATATACGGAATTACTTTTCTTTTTTTTCTCCTCATGCAGGGAACCGTTAAGAAGCTCAAGAAGGAATCCGGCTTCGGCTTCGCTCGCCCGGAAGATGGATCTTCCGACG
Source organism: Patescibacteria group bacterium (assembly GCA_041891375.1). Classification (GTDB taxonomy): domain Bacteria; phylum Patescibacteriota; class Gracilibacteria; order BD1-5; family UBA2023; genus JANJWP01. The sequence continues at coordinate 3,866 of JASDUA010000161.1, read as the reverse complement.
TATTCTTCCACTTCACCGGCGTTCTCGGTGGTGCTTCCGCTTTCGAAGCTCTCGAAGAAGGTCAGGCTATCTCGTTCGACATCGAACAGGGCAAGAAGGGACCGCAGGCAATCAACGTTACCGTTGCTTAGTCCGATTCCTCGGCTGGAAAACCCCTCGAAAGAGGGGTTTTCTTTTTGCTTCGAAACCGTTTACGGTCGGCGTTTTTGCCAGAACGGCGCCGATATGGCAAAATGGGGAAGTAACTTTCCCAACCATGATCGAAGAACGCCTGCGGCAGGCGACGTCGCTCTTGCAGGACATCCGCGAAGCCCTCGAATCCATCGCGGAGGACGCGAAGTTCCTCAAGGAATACGCCCGTAACGTCACCGAATAATGTCCATCGAAAAGAATCCCGGACGTTCCGCTCCCACGGAATCCCTGTCCAAGACCGCTGAGAACGCCATTGAGGAAGAGCTTCGCGCTTCCGAGGAAGAAGCTCGCCTCGCCGAAGTCGTGGATGCCATCAAAGGCGAGTTTTCGAACGTCGCCACCAGAATCTCCAACCTCGAAAATTCCGATATCGGCGGAGAGAATTTCGAAAAGGTCCTCTTCATTGCCGACCGGCTTTCGACGCTCGCGGAGATTTCGCCGTCGCTCGCTTCCCGCCCGGATCTCCGCAAGGAGTTCGACGACGCGGTCAGGTACGTCTCGTCGGAGTTCATCCGTATCATGGAGGCGAAATACCCCCGTACCGAGCTCTCGGAAAACCAAAAGGCGGAATTCGTAGCGGCCCTTCGAAAGCTCGACCAATCCCTCGACGCGCTCGGTCCGAAGGCTTCCGCCGACCGGTAGCGTACGGATACGAAAACGCCCTCCGAATACCGGAGGGCGTTTTTTCTTCGGGCGATTCTGCGAAATTATGCGGAATACCGTTTGGAGACCGCGTTCCAATCCACGAGGTTCCAGAACTTTTCCACGTACTCGGCGCGGCGGTTGCGGTAGTCGACGTAGTAGGCGTGTTCCCAGACGTCGCAAGTGAGGAGCGGGACGTCTTCGGTAGTGAGCGGGGTGGCGGCGTTCGAGGTGGATACGAGCGCGAGGGTACCGTCGGGCTTCTTGACGAGCCATCCCCAACCGGATCCGAAGGTCTTTACCGCGACTTCCGAGAACTTCGCTTTGAATTCGGCGAACGATCCGAAATCGGCGGCGATGCGTGCCGCGAGTTCGCCCGAAGGTTCGCCTCCGGCGTTCGGCGCGAGCGATTCGAAGTAGAACGTGTGGTTCCAGATTTGGGCGGCATTGTTGAAAACCGGGCCCGGCGCCGCGGTCTTCACGATTTCCTCGAGGGTTTTCGATTCGAGGTCGGTTCCGGCAGCGAGGCCGTTCAGGTTGTCGACGTAGGTCTTGTGGTGCTTTCCGTGGTGCAACTGGAGGGTTTCTTCGGAAATCCAGGGGGCGAGGTCGCCGTATCCGTAGGGAAGGGGTTTCAATTCGAAGGACATGGTTTTTGGAGTTGGGGGTATTCGCCGCTGTCGGGCGGTCTTCGGAAAAAAAGTTTCCGTGACCGTCCATAGTAGCGCAAAACCTCCGCTTATCAACCCGGGCTTTACGCATTCGTTTTTATCCCTATCATCGGGAGGCACTTTCTTTTCCCTATGAAAAAATCCACCTCCGCCGCATTGTCGATCATTTCCGTTTTCGCCCTCGCTTCCTGCTCCGCGGGACCGTCCGGAACTTCCACCCTCCAAGGACCGAGGACCTCCACCGTTTCGAAGGAAATCGAGTCTCCCGTTCTCGGCGACGCTTCTTCGAAGGTCGAAGTGAAGATCTTCTCCGACTACCAGTGCCCGGCTTGCCAGCGTTTCCATTCGCTCATCGAGGGCAAGCTCCGCAAGGACTACGCCGATACCAATAAGATCAAGCTCGTCTACAAGAGCTACCCGCTTCCGCAGCACCAGAACGCCGAAGGCGACGCCGTAGCTTCGTTCTGCGCCCTTTCGCAGGGGAAGTTCGCCGAATTCTCCGAGAAGATGTACACCCTCGAAGAAGCGAAATCCAACATGGACGTTACCGACGCCGAACGTCTCGAAGTGGCTAAATTCGCCGGAGTGGCGGACATGCCGACCTTCGAAACCTGCCTGAAAGAAGGGTGGTACGTCAACCGCATGAAAAAGGACATGCAGGACGGCGACCGGCTCGGTCTCGACCACACCCCGTCGATCTACGTGAACGACAAGGTCATGGACTTCAAGAGCGTAGAAGAATTCTTCTCGATTTTGGACGCTTCCATCGCGGCCGCGAAATAGTCGTTTCTCCTCTCAAAGCTCCGGTTTTTCCGGAGCTTTGTTTTTTCTTCGCCACAAGAAAATCCTTTCTTCGACATATTCGTTTGACTTCGTCAATAGTGACGTTATAAACGCAAGGTTGAACCGATAACATTCGCGAATGAACGCACCTGAGCAATTTCCCGAAGGAGACGTCGAACTCCTGTCTTCCGATGGCGGTCCCCGCATTACCGTAACCACCCGCCAACTCGATGCCGGTCCGGGAGTCCTCGGTTCGCTTTCTTTGTTGGCGAAGGATTCCCAAGCGGATTCCAAAAAGAAGTTCGAAGCGGTGCGGTCCGTCCTGAAGACGCTCTCGAAAGAGGAAGAAGAAGTCCAAGAAGCGTTTTTCCGTGCCTTTTACGACACCTTGCGCGGATACAACCGCGTCATGAATCTCGGTTCCGACGAGGCCGAAGCGGTCGAGCTTCCGGAAATCCTCGCGATGCGTCCCCTTTCGCGCAAGAAGCTCGCGACCTTTTTGTTGAAGATCGAAATCGGCAAGCGGTACGACGCTTTGTCCGATGAAGAGCGCGCGGCGATGGAAGCGGCGGGCGAAAGTCGCGAATGGTACGTCAAGAAACGTCTCCGTACCATCTTCAACGGCCTTTCCATCCATCCGGAAGACATGATCAGCGGATTGAACGAGGCCATCGGGCTTTCGGAGGCCGCCGTCCGTTTCCACGAAGCGTATTTCACCAACCAGACCAGCTGGGACAGCTTGGATTCCCTCTTGGACGAATTCGGACTCGATCCCGAGGACATTCTCCAATTCGCCGAGGACTATCCGGAGCTCAAGATCAACGTGGCGAAGCTCCGCCGTTCCGTCGGACTTTCCGAACAGGACAGCCGCCAGAGCCTCACTTCCAACCTTCTTGCCGAAAAGGAAACTCCGGTAAACGCCAAGGTTTCCAAAGTCCTCGATCTCGAACTCAAGGAAGTGGATGCCAACGGATTCATCAATCCCAACTGGTTCCTCTACGACATCGTCACCTACGCTGGCATCAAGTTGTACGGCGAACAGAAGACCCGCTACGTCTTCAGCGAGTACTTTTTCGACGCGGTCCGGAAGATGGACCAGAAATTCGGCCTCGGACTCAAACTCCCCGATTTCTACAACATGTGCTCCTTCCGGCTTCCCAAGATGGGTTCCGACGGAAAGCCGTCGGCCGATGCCAAGGGCAAACCCGAACTCCTCGACATCTCCCACCACGTTTTCGAATGGGTCGTCCCCGCGGATTTCGATGCCGCGAAATTGAAGGAACTCGCCATCGCTTTGCGCGGCGCGATCCCCGAACTTCTCGCCGTTTCGGCTCGTCCCAAGGACTTCCGCCATCCGGTAAAGACCGTTGCCGGACGACAGACGTACGTAGGGTACTTTACGGACGCGAAGGATTTCGAAAACACGAGCCTCCTCTTGTTGAAGCCGTCCGAGAAGGGCGGACAGACCCGCATCCGCATCTCCACCGACGCCCCGCAGGACCAGTTCCTCTACCTTTTGACCCAGACTTCGCGCTTCGTTTCCAAGGGGGACTTCATCGATCCCAAACAGCTCTGGAC
>JASDUA010000160.1:0-1634 GCA_041891375.1 Patescibacteria group bacterium | reverse complement strand
TCGCGGACTTTCCGGAAAGCGGCTTCGCGCCATGGTCGAGAACCACTCCGTCGGCCTTGATCGCGTCGCCCTTGTTCACCCAGTACGGCGAACGGATGCCGATATTGGCGTCGGTGAGGTGGAGAACTTTGGTAACGGTCTGCGTGACGGATTTTCCGGTATCCGGATCGGTCGTCTCGATATTGAAGTTGTAGAGCTTTTCTTCTCCGCCGGAAGCGAGTTCGGGCATTTGGTAGGAAAGGGTCGACCGTCCGTTACCGTCGAGTTTGCCTTGGAGGGTTTCGATGAACTGGTCGGAGTTGTTGCAGTATCCCCAGTAAACGCAATCGTAATTGGAATTCGCGGTACCGAAGCGGAACGCGGAATATTCCTTCGGGTCGAAGAAGTAGTTCTGCGTCATAACCCCTACGGAGTATTTCGCCATCGAAACGGCGCCTCCGAAGTAGTATTCCGCCGAGAACGGAACGGAGACCTTCTCCTTGGGAAGGACGTCGCGGGCGCTTTCGGAGGCAGAAACCTTGAATACCGGCTTCACGTACTGCTCGACGAAGAAGTGCCCGTCGTTATAGACGTAGAAGGCCTCTTCTCCAACCTTGCCCTGCGACGTGATTTCGAAATCGTAGCGGCCGGTTTTGACTCCCTTTGGAAGTTCGAACGAGCCCGAGAAATTGGAATTCTTATCGGCCTTCACCGGGATTTCCTTGAAGGTTTCGCCCTCCTGGTTGAGGAGGCGGATTTTTACGTCTTTCAACGGCGAAGGAGCGTATCCGTCCGGATTGAAGCGGCGGAGGAGCCCCTTGAAGTAGACGGTGTCGCCCACGCGGTAGATCGGGCGGTCGCCATAGACGTAGGCGTAGTCCTTGGTGGACGAATCCTGTCCGGAAACGTATCCGAAATCGTAATTGGAAACCGAGTCGGACGAAGTGGAAAGGACTCAGAAATACTGGGCATTCTTTGCGACGACGTACGCGATCGGGCGGGCGGTTTTGGGGATTTCATAGACGGAGCGCTTGGCGTTCCATACGATTTTGACGCTCTCCGGAGTCGGATCGCCACCGTTTCCGTCGTAGGAGTAGGTTTCGAAAACGAGGTCCGAAGGCGTCGTCTTTCCATCGTAGGAGGCGGCGAAGAGATACGAGCGGTCGGTTCCTTGTTCGAGCGTGAGGGAGAGGTTCGAACGGACGTAGAAGTTCGAGAATTCGCGGTCGCTGTCACGGTATCCGCCGTCGGCGACGTTGAAACGGTCGTAAGCGGAGCCGCGAACGAGCACGAACGGCGATTCGACTTCGCGGCCGAGCACGTCGGCTTCGATATCCACTTGTTTCGGCGAGAGTTCCCAATGCCGGTTCTGGAGCGGAACGGAAGACTTCGAAACCTTCTTACAGTTCGGAACGTAGTTCTGCCTCCACGAATTCACCGAATAGCGGAAATATTCCTTCGCGTCGGTTTCGCAGACTTCGATCGTGGCGGAGTCGATGTTGACCGACTTCATTCCGAGCACGATCTTGGCTTCCGCCGGAATGACGTTGATGTCCTTCGAAGCCGAAGAATAGAGGTATTTGTCCTTTTCGGAGAGCTTGCCGGTCTTGGATTTTCCAAGGTCGACGTCCGACGCGAGGGCGTTTCCGTAGATG
>JASDUA010000159.1:0-1671 GCA_041891375.1 Patescibacteria group bacterium | reverse complement strand
TACCATCGTCACCGAAGAACGCAACGACGCCGTTCTCGTTCCCACTTCGGCCATCACCCAGGCTAACGGGAAGAAAACCGTCCGCGTTTGGGAAAACGGCCGTCCGAAACCCGTGGAAGTAAAAACCGGGCTTACCGAAGGTTCCAATACCGAAATCGTCAGCGGCGTTACCGTGGGTCAGAAGGTAGTCAATTCCGCGTTCTCCATCACGACCAAATCGTCCTCTTCCGGCTTTTCGCTCTTCGGCAACCGCAGTCGTTCGTCTTCATCCGGTTCCTCCACCCGGCCTTCCACCTCCGGCGGAGATGCCGGCGGTCCTCCTCCGGGAATGTAGCCGTACGTAAGAATTCTTAATCGTACTTCATGCTCGTACTTCGCAACATTACCAAAGTCTATCGGACGGGCTCGGAAGACCTCCGAGTCCTGAAGGGGGTTTCGATGTCCGTGAAAAGCGGCGAATTCGTCGCGATCATGGGTCCGTCCGGTTCCGGTAAATCCACCCTCATGAACATCATCGGGATATTGGATGCGCCCACTGACGGCGAATACGAACTCGACGGGATTCCGGTAGAAAAGCTCTCCGGAGACGAGCAGTCCGAATTCCGCGGAAAGAAGGTCGGGTTCATATTCCAGGGCTACAACCTGATTCCCAGGCTGACCGCGCTCGAACAGGTAATGCTCCCGCTCGCGTACCAGGGAGTGGGGAAGTCCGAACGGAAGAAGCGCGCTCTCGCCGCGCTCGAAAAAGTCGGATTGTCGGACAAGGCGGGCAACCGCCCCAACGAAATGTCCGGATGACAGATGCAACGCGTCGCGATAGCGCGTGCGGTCGTAGGGAACCCGGCCATCATCTTGGCCGACGAACCCACCGGAGCTCTCGATACCAAGACCGGTAAGGAAATCCTCGACATCCTGAAATCCCTCCACAAGGAAGGGAAGACCATCATCCTCATCACGCACGATCCGAGCATCGGCGCGATGGCCGAGCGCATCATCCACGTGAAGGACGGCATGATTGAGAAGGAAGCCTAAGGCATCAGAAAACCCCCGACCGAAATGGTCGGGGGTTTTCGTGTTTCCGATTATTGGATGAGGCTGTCGATGGAGCTTGCGTCCGAAGCGGTTCCGTCGATCGCGTCGAGTTTCTCGTTCAAGAGGTCCTTGAGCTCCGAGAAGAGACTCTTGGCCTTCTTGGACTTCGCCTTCGCTTCGAGAGTTTCGACCTTCGCGATTACGGCGTTGAGCCAGTCGGCGCGTGCCGCGTCGTTCGCAAGGCTTGCGAGCTTCGCGTCGAGCTTGGTTCCGATGGATGCCGGGAGGAGCTTGGTTTGGCGGGTTTCGCGTGCCGGACGGTTGCCGGTGTCGGAAACGCTGCCGCTGCCGTTATCCATACGCTCGCGACCTTCGTGACCTCCTTGTCCGCGTCCGTTCGGCGGAGTGAGAGGCATTGCCGCGAGAGCCGCCTTGAACGCTTCGAGTTTGTCGGCTGCGACGTATTGGCTTACTGCCGCAACGTGCGAGTCCCGGAGCGCTTTCGCCTGGGTTTCGAATTCGGCTTGGGTAATGGTTCCGGCCTTCAGGGAATCCGCGAGCGCTTTCATGGATTCGCGTTGCTGGTCGAGGATGACCTTGAGCGCGTCCATCTCCGCCTTGGTGAGGTCGGTACGGAGG
>JASDUA010000158.1:0-9972 GCA_041891375.1 Patescibacteria group bacterium | reverse complement strand
CCCTTATGGCGAAAAACGGAAAGACGACGGAAGAAGTCGAAAACTCCTTCGGAAAATCCGAATGGAACGCGGCGTTCGCCGACCTCTGAACGTTCATCGCGTTCATCTTGGCATATCTGTCCGTACCCGGCGTAAATCCGGCGGGGATATTCTTCGCGTTCGGATTGGCGCTCGTCATCTCGGGCTGGTGGTTCCGCGCTCCGCTCCCGGTACAGCCCATGAAGGCCATCGGCGCGGGCATCGCCACCCTTCCAGGATCAACCGTCGCCACCCTCGCGAGCGCTTCGCTCGCCACCGGCGCGTTCTGGGTGCTCGTTTCGGCATCCGGCCTTTCGGGGAAAATTTCGAAATGGGTTCCCAAATCCGTGGTCGCGGGCATTTCCGTCGGACTCGCGTTCGCCCTCGCTTCGCAAGCGCTCAAGCTCATCACCGTCGACCCGTACGGGGCGATGGACATGATCGGGACGTTCAGCGTTTTAGAAAAGCTCGGCATCGTGGGAATCGTGGGTGCGGTGGGCATTCCCCTGCTTTCGTATGGCCTTTCGAGGCTCACCAAACTACCGCTCATCCTTTGGCTCCTGGCGCTCGCCACCGGGTATGCCGCGCTCGTTTCCCCGGTAGAATTCCGGCTCGTCTATTCCACCCCCGTGGCGTTCACGATGCCGTCGTTCGGAATCGGCGAAATCACGCTTTCCGATTTCGCGTACGGCGCGATCTTCTTGGCGCTGCCGCAGTTTCCCGTAACGCTCGGCAACGCCGTGGTTTCCGTCACCCGCGAAATGAACCGCCTCTATCCGCACGCCGAAGTCACCGAAAACACGATGATGAAAACCACCGGTTGGATGAACGTGCTTTCCGGATGTTTCGGCGGAATCCCCATGTGCCACGGATCCGGCGGCGTAGCGGCGTATTCGGCTTTCTGAGGAAAGACCGGCGGCACTACGATGATTTTCGGCGGAACGCTCATCGCGGCGTCGCTCTTCTTCGCCTCGCACCTCAAGGCGTACTTCGCCGCGTTCCCAAGCGGCGTGGCCGGAGCGCTTTTGCTCTTCGCCGCGTACCAGCTGGTCATGGGATCGAAATCCGCCTTTTCCGACAAGGACGATTTCGCCCCGTTCGCGCTCACCGCGCTCCTTTCGTGCTGGAACGCCGGAGCCGGACTCGTGGCGGGCATCGCGTTCGCCAAGTACCTGGAGCGTAAAAACCGGTCGGCGGCATTGTAAAGAAGCGGATTTCGGATATATTCCGACCATCATTTCCCAGTCATACATGGCAAACTCCCACGGACTCTCCGCGCGGCTCGTAAAAAAACAGGCGGCGGCCCGCAAACTCGCGACAAACAAGAAGAAATCCGCGGCGGTCTACACCGGCAACGTAAATCGCGACGTCCGCAAAAACACGAGCTACAAGAAGCGCAAGCGCTACATGGAAAACAAGCAGAATTTCCCCAAGAAAAAGCTTCCTACCAAAAACGTCGACTCGCTCATCGAACTCGGGATCCTCGATTCCCGCGGGTTTTTCAAGAAGGGAAAGAAGAAGAATTTCATCACCGGCAGCATGGTCGACCTCAAGGGCTTCGACTTCTACGGCCTGCCGAGGGCGGGATAACCGGAGGGGCGTTTTGCGGAAAGGTGAAAAATCCGATTTGCAAAACGCCATTTCTTCGCTATATTTCGCAGGCATTTTACGTATGCAGCCATAGCTCAGTTGGATTAGAGCGCTTCCCTGCGAAGGAAGAGGCCGCAGGTTCAAGTCCTGCTGGTTGCACCATGAACAATCGAAAAAGCTCCGGATTCTCCGGAGCTTTTTATTGTCTTCGAAAACTAATCCGCCCCTCCTCCACCATCGGAATCCCCTCCGGAACCCCCATCGCCGTCGGCATCGTCAGAAGCGTCGGCTCAGAACGAAAATCCGCCTTCGTCCGCGGGAGTCGACATTCCCGCGATCGCGAACGCTTCGATAACCGCCAACGGGAGCCAGATTCCGCCGATATCGGTCAGATCGGCGTAGTCCGACGATCCGGATTCCGAACCACGGCGCTTACGGATGGCGTCGGTCAACGCCCAGAGACGCTGCTGCCACTCTTTGGCGCGGAGGGTCGGCAACGGCCATTCCGAGCTTCCGAGTTCCGGGTCTTTCAAGCGGATTATCCTACGGTTCACTACGTCGGTCGTCTGCGCGTGGTCGTATCCGAGGTACGCGAACGTTCCGTCGGGGAAGGCTTTCTTATACTCCACGTCGAACCAGTCGGCGATCGTTTTCCCTTCGAGTTTCATGCGCTTCATGAATCCCCAAAAACCGGCCGCGTCGTCGAGGACCGCCTTCTTTTCTTCGAACCAGGCAAGTTCCTTTTTGATGCGTTTCTTCAGATGTTCGCCCTGCGCGTAAACGCAGCCGTAGTCGAGAAGGATGCGGTATTCGTCCTCGGAAAGTTTCGAATAGTTGATTTTTCCAAGCGCTTCGCGAAGGATGAGAAGTCGCCTTCATTCTTCGTTGGCGGATTCGTCGGAAGCTTCGGCACCGCCTTCCGGGACGACGTCAGCGACCTTGCGCGCGACGGATTCCGTAAGTCCTTCCGCATCGCCTTCGCGCACGGATTCGGCAAGTTTCTTTTCGGGATTTTCAGAGGGAACGTTCGAAGGGGTCGCGACCATGTTTTTCAGTACGGAAATATCTCGTCCATTCTCCCATATTCGGCGTCGAAAAACAAAAAATCGGCCCCGTTTCGGAAAAACGAAAACGAACTCGATTGGCGGGAGAAAATGATTAAAATACCACGTTAGCGCCTAACACGGTAACAAAGGGGAACATGAAAAAAGAATTCGAATTCGAATACCGCCCGAGTGCGGAAGACTACGTGAAATTCGCCATCCACCAGACGCGGAAATCCAACTTCGTTTCCGCCCTCCTGCTCGTGACGGTCTACGCCCTCGTCGTAGGGAGCGAAACCGGCTGGAACTACGGTCCCGCAAGTCTCGCGAAATGGCTTTTCCCGTTCGCGCTTTCGGTCATTTTCATCGCGTGGATCCGCTCGCGGAGCCTCGAAAAGATCCGCAAGAATTTCGACAAGAACCCGTTTGTGGGCTGTGACGTCGAATGCAAGGCCGGGCCCGACGGCATGTCGTTCGTATCCAAAAGCGAAAAGCGCTCGAGTTCCAACCAGCTGGCCTGGTACGAAATCTTCAAAATCGGCGAAACCAAACACGCGTTCTACGTCCACGTAATGGAATCGATGGCCTACATCATTCCCAAACACGTATTCGCCGACAAAGAAGAAATCCGCGCGTTCCGCGAACTCTTCCGCGTGAACGTCGAAGAAGCAAAACTCGAACTCTGGAAATAACTACGCCACGAAGAGCCTGCTGATGGCGGAGTGCCAATCGAAGCGCCTTTCGGAAGACGAGTCGTCCGAAGAAAAGGCTTTCCCCATGGCGGATCCGCAGCACTCCCCGTTTTGGAATACCGACACCCTATTGCGCCCCTCTTTCTTAGAGCGGTACATCGCGGCGTCGGATTTTTTGACGACTTCGTCCACCGGCTCTTCCGGATGCTCGCATTCGGCCACTCAGAAGCTCGCGGTCGCGTTTATGGTGGCGTTTTAGAGCTCGTGGCTGTCCATGAGCAGACAACGGAGTCCTTCGGCGACGGACTGGGCGCGGTCGGCGTCGCAATCGTGGAGGTAGACGAGGAATTCTTCGCCGCCCATGCGCCCGAGTACGGATTCCGGATGTTCGGACAATCCGTTTCTCAGCACTGCGCCCACTTTTTTCAGAAGCTGGTCGCCCACGGCATGGCCGTGTTGGTCGTTGACGAGTTTGAAGTGGTCGATGTCGATCATCACGAGAGAAAACCCCTCGTGCGGACTTACGCGGCGGAAATGCCCGACGCGTTCGAAAAAGCCGAGGCGGTTATGGAGCGAAGTGAGCTGGTCTTCGCAGGCGCGGCGATGGCGTTCTTCTACGAGCAAATGGCGCTGCACGCGTTCGAAATGGGCACGAACCGCGCGGGCGACCTTACGGAGTTGCGATGCGACGAGTTCTTTGGGGATTTCCAAAGCACCGGCGGGGATTTCCAAATATCCCAGGGGCGTGCACTCGCCGGAATTATTGCAGGATATCCGGATGGGCAGATAGGCCTTCCCTTCTTCGAATTTGAATTGGGAAGGTCCGTGGAAGGCCGTGGAAGCGGAAAAATCGGACTCTTTGGAAACCGGATATTTGGAAAAATACGCGGCCACACAGCTACGGAAAACGTCGTCGAGATCGTCGACGCGGAGCGAGCGGAGGTTGCACGCGCGGTTCCTCGTGAAATACCCCCGCATCCCCACGATGTGGAGTCTGGCTCAGAAAGCGAGCGCCTGCGGAATCTCTCGGACGGCGAAGTCGAAGAGTTCGCGGATGCCTTGCGACCCGTCCATGAGGTCGAGGACGTCTTCCACCCGCTTTTCGAAATCGAGCGCGGCCCGGAGGACTTTGACTTCGGCTTCGAGTTCAATTCGGCGGAGCAGTTCTTCGCCGGTATTCGAACCGACCTCGGTTGTCGACGGGCCGGGATTCATGGCATTCATGCCTATGCGTGTAACTTGCGTCTTAAAGAGCGAAACTACTTCCAATTCTTAAGAAAATCTTAAAATCCATGTGAAGATTTCATGAAGATGTCGAAAAGAGGCCATAAAACCCCCGAATACGGGTACATTCGTAAAAACGCATGGGATACTACTCTTTCGCCTACGTCGTCGCGGTCGCGATTTCGGCGCTCTGCTGAGCGCTGGTCTTTAAGAGGTACCGAAACCCGTTCGGTTGGTATTTCTTCGTGTTCTCCGCACTGGTTTCGGCCTGGTTTTCGCTCTACTACCTTTTCTTTTCCGGCATCAGCGACCCAGCGCTCCTGCTGTTCCTTTCGAGGCTGAATTTCTGAGTGGGCGTGGGCGCGGTGGTGAGCTTTTGGCTCGTCGTACGGAACTATTCGACCTCGCCTTCCAAAGTCGTCGTTCCGGGAACCGTCGTTCCGGCATTGGCGTTCGCCGCCCTGTTGGCGCTCTACCTCCTCGACCCGGGAATCATCGAAACCTTGGAATTCTCCAAAACCGAGGGCGTCTACCGCGAAGTCTACGGTTCGCATTTTTGGATCCATCCGCTTTTCCAGTTGATCGCGGTAACGGCGTTCGTTTGGGAAGCGTTCCGCCAATTGAAAACGCAAAGGGGACTCGACCGGATCCGTCTGCAACGTCTCCTCTCCGCCGCGGGACTCTTTCTCGCCGCGTGTCTGATATTGCAGCTGCTGTTGCCGATGTTCGGCATCTGGGTATTCGAAAAGGAAATCGTCTTCCTCTTCACGGCCTTCACCGCTTACGCCTTCCATGCGCTCAGGAGGTACTATTTCCATTCCGGTTCGATTGCCGGAAAATACGCCGTGGCCATCGTTTCCGCGGCCGTTGCGGTATTGGCTTCGGAAATTTTCGACCGTCTTTGACGGGCGGCGGAATTCACTTCCGGGATTACCGACTACTGGACGGGCGGCGACGAGCGCTCGATCGTGCGGACGCTCGTGGCGGTATTGGCGTACGCCGGGGTTTCGCGGCTTCTCCGCTCGAAGTTCTTCACCAACGCCGAACTCGTGGCGCTCCAAGAGGAAATGTCGGCGCTCGAACGGCGCATCACGGGGGTCTCGAACCCGTTCGACCTGGGCGTCGTGCTCGCGGAATACGGCACCAAACCGTACCGGACGGAGCTTTGCGAAGTCCGCATCCTCCCGCAGGAAGAAGCGAAACGCTCGAAGCTCGCCAAGTTTTTCTCGTCCCGTACGAAAGAGCGCGAATTCATCAAGGATCCGGTATTCATGGCCGAACGGCGCGGTGCCGAGGCGGCGGCATCGGAACTCCCTAAGAACGCGTTCGTAGCCTTTCCTTTGCGGGAGAACGGCAAAATGTGGGGATTCCTCTTCATGGGGAAAAAGAGCTTTTCCGAGTCGTATTCTTCGGAAGAAATGTCCGAGCTCCGCAAGTTCGCGCTCTTTCTCGAACTCCACGTCCGATATATGGAAACCTACGGGCAACTTTCGGAACTCACGCTCAGCCTCGACCGCAAAGTGGACGAAAAAACCCTCGAATACAACGACCTCATCAACCGGCAGAAAGAATTCATCAGCATGGTGTCGCACGAGATAAAAGCACCCATTACCAACGCCGTTTTCCAGTCCGACGCGCTCTTGGACGACCTCGAATCGGGAACGGAAAAGACGGAAATCAAAAAGGGCCTCGACGTACTGCATTCGCAGCTCGTTCGGGCCGGGGAACTCATATCGAAACTCTTTTCGGTGCAATACTACGACACCCGTTCGGTCACCCTCTTCAAAGAGAAAGTGGCGGTGGGACTGCTTTTGGAAGACGAGGCCGACGTGCTATCTAACACCCATCCGAACGCGCGTTTCGAAACCCGGATCAGCGACGTGGGCTTCGCGGAAATCGACCGGCTACAGTTCCAACAGGCCGTTTCCAACCTCTTGCAGAACGCGTTGAAGCATTCGTGACGCGCCGACCCGCACATAATCTTGGGCGCGGAAAGCTCCGGAGGAACGCTCCGGGTATGGATCGAGGACGACGGCGACGGACTCTCCGACACGGAGTCGATCTTCGAGCGCTATACTACCGGCGAGGGTACGTCCGCGAGCCTCGGAATGGGACTCTACCTCTGTAGGAAAATCATGGAAATGCACGGCGGAACCATCCGTGCCGAAAAATCCGAAGAACTCTGAGGGGCGCGCTTCGTCATGGAAATCCCGAACGCCGCTTAGGCGGTTTCGAGCACGAATCCCTGCGAATAGATGGCCCTGATGCGGTATCCCGGGCCGATTTTTTTGCGCACGCTGGAGAGGGTGACACTGACCGTGTTTTCAGTGACGAAAGCCCCGGAACCCCAGACGCGGTTGATAAGTTCGTCACGCGGAACCGTCCAATTGGGGCGTTCGATGAGCGCTTCGAGCATGAGGCGCTCGTTTTTCGTAAGCGGGAGCGGCTTGCCGTCGAAATAGGCGGACGAGCTCGTAGGGCAGCACGAGAGCTTGCCGAAAGAGAACCACGAATCGCCGTCGCGCTTCGAAGAAGCCCGCCGGATGACGGCCTTGATCCGGGCGACGAGTTCGTCCGGCTGGAACGGTTTGGTGAGGTAATCGTCGGCGCCGATGTCGAGGCCGTAGATGACGTTTTGGCAGTCGCCGTACCCCGAAATGAGGATGATGGGCGTAGTGGATTTCTTTACGTCGCGGAGCCACTTGATGATGTCGAAGCCGCTGCCGTCGCCCAAGGAGACGTCGACGACGTAGAGCTGCGAATCGCACGAACATCCGCGGACGAAGTGGTCGTACCCGTTGAACACCTCGACGGCGAAGCCGTGTTTTTCAAGCTTTTTGGCAATATTGCCGGCGAGGATCTTCTCGTCGTCCACGATAGTGACGCGCATCTGCTGAACCAGGTTATTTCGGGAATGGTACGCGCGAGGGAGGGTTTGGCAAGTCCTGCTATCCGAACACTAAAAACACCAGCGCGAGAACGATGGCGAAAAAGGTTACGATAACGACGTCGACGAGCGGCACCATGGGCGGAGGAGTTTCTGAACGTCGCCACTCTACTTACAATTCTTAAAGAAACCTTAAAATTTCGGTGAATTTTTAATGGAGCCTTTCGGGGTCGCATTTTTGCCCGCAATCCCAACATAGGGTAGACTGCTTCCATCCGGAACTTTCCGGGCTTTCATCCATGGCACTCCTCCGTGACGACAAACTCGAGCTCTCGCTCGAGCACGACAAGGCGAAAATCCGCAAGGCGGAGATGTTTCGCCGTTGTCTCACGGCCGTAGGTTTCGCCCGCTACGTCGCCCGCTTCTACGCCAACGTCGAAGGCGTAGAGGCCGACGTGCGCGACGATTTCGCATCGGCTCCGGTGGACCCTTCGGGGAAATACTGGAAAAACGGCGAGAAGGTCACCATCCTCGTCCTTACCCGCCAGGGCGGCGGTGCCACGTCGGAAGACGGGCGGCGGTTCGTGGAAAAACCGGAAATCGAAGCGTTCTTCGACCTCGTATCGCACGTTCGCAAAGAGGCCGGCCACGCCGTACACCTCATCTGCGTCACCTCCGTCTGGTTCTCCAAGGAAGCGCGCGATTTCTGCGAATCCCGCCGTCTCGCGGCCATCGACTTCTCGGGCCTCGTAAAAATGGACCAGGCGTATCCGTTGGAAAGCTTCATCCGCGAATGCGCGGAAAACGGAGTGCTTCAGCGCCTTCTGGCTCTGAAAATATCTGCCGGAATACGCCAAGACCGAAGCCGCCGTGAAGCGGACCGTGCTCGACTCGAAATCCGCGCTCGGCTCGCTCATGGCCGACGTTGAAAAAACCGTCGCCGCCACGTACATCAACCCCTTCGACACCGCGCCGGAAAAGATCGAATCGTTCGCTACCATCCTCGACGTGGCACCCGCGCCCGCGCCCAAGGAACCGGAACGCGTTCCCACCATCTTCGACGCGCCGGAAGTATCGGGAAAACTCAATTTCAAAGCCGCCGCAATAGGATTCGCCGCCGTATGAGCGTGCGTCTGGCTCGTCACCGCGGGAAGCCAGCCGAGCGGCGGCCCTTCTATCGCCACGAGCGCCATAGAATCGCGGACGTCGTCCACGGGATCGCTCACCGGCAGCCAGAACCAGGAAAAGAAACGGAATTCCGCGTCTTCGAGAAGGCAGGAAGCCCACGGAAAAGTCGAAGAAGGTTCCGAGTACTAATTCCCTCCCATGTTCTGATTTTTCGCCCGCAAGGTCACCGTTTCGCTCGCCCTCGATTCAGGATACGCCGAATTCGGCAAGAAGCTCTCGGGCAAGGTCACGGTCGTGGGGAAAGACGTTTTTACGTCCGGCGACCTCGAAATCCGGTTGAACTGGAACGACGATCTCTTCATCAATCTTAAGCCGTTCGTGCGGAAAATTTCCTGACCCGTGGCCTACGTTTCGGGGCAGGTGTCGGAATTTCCGTTCGAGATCGATTTCGCCTCGCGCGCCGAACTCGACGCGTGGTACGCGGAAAACTGCGACGACATCCCCGGGAACCGCGAAGCGTTCGAGGAAGAAGTTTCGGAAAAGTGGTACGTGACGGCATATTTGCACGTTCCGGGTTTCGACGCCATCTGCGAACAGACCGTTTCCGTAAAATAGGAACCGCCGTCCCATTGCGAAAACCCCCGTTTTGCCTATAGTGGGGCGGTTCTTTACGAAAACCCCATGGCCAACGACAACCGCAACCTTTCCAAGGCGAAACTCACCTCGCGCGAAACCGACTACAACGAATGGTACCTCGACGTCGCCAAGCGCGCCGAGCTTTTCGAATACTCCCCGACCCCGGGCTGCATCTACTTCCTCCCGAAGGCGGCTTCCCTCTGGGAAACCATCAAGGCGCACGTCAACGTGCTCATCGACCGCAAGGGCGTCCGCAACCTCTACATGCCGGCGCTCATTCCGATGTCGTTTTTCGAACGCGAAAAGGACCACGTCGAAGGCTTCGCCCCGGAACTCGCCATCGTCACCCACGGCGGCGGTAAGGAACTCGAAGAGAAGCTCGCCTTCCGCCCGACTTCCGAAACCATCTTCTGCGACTTTTTCAAGGGGCAGCTCCAGAGTTACCGCGACCTGCCGCTCCTCTACAACCAGTGGGCCAACGTGCTCCGCTGGGAAAAGCGCACCCGCCCGTTCCTCCGCACCGCCGAATTCCACTGGCAGGAAGGCCACACCCTCCACGAAACTTCCGAAGAAGCCTACGCGTTCGCGCAGGGCATCATGAATGACGTCTACATCAAGACCTTCCGCGAACTCCTCGCCATCGAAGGCATCGCGGGCGTAAAATCGGAAAGCGAAAAGTTCGCGGGGGCCGAAAAGACCTTCACCTACGAACCGATGATGTCCAACGGTTGGGCATTGCAGATCTGCACCTCGC
>JASDUA010000157.1:0-10125 GCA_041891375.1 Patescibacteria group bacterium | reverse complement strand
TCTACGGCGTGCTCGCCGTGCCGGTTTCGCTCGTCTCTCGCGCAGTCGCGGTGCCGTTCTCCCAGTCTCCGGGCGTGGTTTCGTTCGTCTGGATCCTCGAATCCGCCGTGCTCGCGTTCCTCTATTCCAAAGCGAAAGACACCCATCTTCTCGCAGGTTCGGTCGTACTTCTCGGTATCGGCCTTCTGAAAATCGTCCCGTTCTTGGATACGCTTTCCTTCGGAGATTACCCGTCGCTCGTAACCGTCGCGCTCATCGCCGCGGCGCTCTTCGCCGGAGCGGCGTGCGTTACGAAGCGCGATACGGCCTGGTCGACCGTTTACGACGTCCTCCACGCCATCGGCGCCGTCGCCGTCGCGTTCGCGCTGAAAGACGTCGTGGCTTCCGATTACGAAACCCTCGCCGTATCGTTCCTCTTCCTCGCCGCTTCGTTCGCCTACGGAAAAGAGCGCGGATTCCAAGGCGTCGCCTACGTTTGCGCTACGGGCGTCTTCACGCTTATCCAGTACGGCGTTGTCGAAGCCGACAAGGTTTCCGCCGCCGCGAATCTCGCCGCCCTCGCGGTCGTCGTTCTTTCTTCTTGGGTCTACTCGAAGAAGCGCGAAGAAGGCGGAATCGCCCTCACGTTCGCTCTCGTCATGGCGCTTTTCGTCACTTCGGCGTACGTTCGCGTATTCTCGGAAAACGTCTTCGCCGTCACTATCTACCTGGCGCTCGTCGCCTCGGCACTCCTCTTCGCCGGCATTTCCATGAACGTCGCCAAGTACCGCACCGCCGGGTTGTACGTAGGCAGCTACATGCTTGCCAAGATCCTCTTCTACGACCTTTGGGCCGGGGTGGACGACTTGAGCGTCCGCGTACTCGCCCTCATGGTGACCGGCGGGCTCATGATCGCGCTTTCCCAGCTCTACGGACGGTCAGTAAAGCGCGGATGGTCGGAAGAGTTCTCTTGGAAGAACTTCTCGAACGGCAAAACCCCGAAAGCGTCCGCCGAAATCCCGGAAGGCGGCGAAAACGAAGCCAATCCGTTCATTGGTCCGGTCGCTGAGGAACTCGTCGGAATCGACGTATCCGACGTAGTAGGCGTACGCTTCACCGCCCAGGATGGCGAATCGTTCCTCCTGAAGCGGGCGGGAATCTCGCGCATCGCCGTACGGATTTCCCAGACTTTCGGAAAAACCGAATTCCGCCCCGGCGAACTCTCCCGCGTATATTCGAGTGCCGTGCCGTTCGTCAGGAGTTCGCTCGCCAAGAAGGACCTCGACGCCGTCCTCGCCAAACTCTCGCATTGGATAGCGAAGTGAGGATCGTTCGAAATCCTCAGGAAGTAATCGCCGAACTTTCCGTCGTAAAAGAAAACCCCCTCGCGAGAGGGGGTTTTTCGGTCGTTCGCCACTTCAGGCACGGCGGGCTGCGCCCCTGGCCTCGAAGTGCGCGAGAAGCGCTTTTTCGCGCGATTTCGCTTGAGCGTCGGCGCGCGCTTTCTGCTTTTGTTTGCGAGTCTTGCGTTTCCCTCCGCTGATGGGCATCGCTTCCGAAACCGGACGGGAGAGGGTTCGACAGGGGAGTCCCACTTCTTCGCGGAGCCGCATGACCACGTCCATCCGTTCGTCCTCTGCCGAAAGGATTTGGCCGGTTACCGGAAACGAGACCAACCGGACGAGCTTCGCGCCGGCAGCCAGAAGCAGTTTGGACGCTTCTTCGTCGAACGAATAGACGGCGGAAGCATGTTCGTCACCTTCTTTGCGTTCGATAAGGATACGGTTCCCTGCGTATTCGCCCAGCCATTTCGCGTGTTCCGGTTCGGTTTTCCGGGGGGCGTTCGCGATGGCGTCGAGCTTCCCGGCGGACATGAACCCTACGTCGAATTCGGGAATCCGGATGTTGCGGACGCGGTTGGCTCCGAAAAACCAGGTGAACGGCTTTTGTTTTTTGTCGGCCTTGGCCATGAGAAATCCCTTCCGTTTCGTTGTGGGCGAAATTGCCGGAAGGGATTGTGCTGAACGGATTCGGATTGTCAATTATTCTTCCCGAGCGTCGGCTTTTTCACGGATGGAAGTCCGGATTCTCGACATGAGCCCGTCTACGGCGGCTTGGCGTCGCCTGCCTCGGTCGACGATCCGTTCCATGTCGCCTTCGTAGTCGATGCGACTCATGAGCGAAGAGCGGAAGTCGCTTTCGTCCCCGCTCGACTGGAACGTGGCGAGGTATTCGTGCACGTCCGAACGGGTGTCTTCCGGAAAGAGCTCGAGAAGCGCCTGTACGAGGTTGAGATACGTGGCGTCCTTCGGCGCTTTCGCGTCGAAGAGGGAAGGCCGGTACCCGTTGGCATGGAGGGTTTCGTACGAGGAGAGCAGCAGGTAGAATCCGGGAGTCTTCGTTACGCGGGGCATGTTCTGGCGGAGTTCCTTTTCGAGGAGTTTCGTGGCCGCGTGCAGGAACTTTGCCGAAACGAGGGTTTCGATGCGGTTCGTTTGCCCGTTTCCGATTCCTTTTTCGCCGTTGCGCGCCATTTCCGCGCGGCGGTCGAAAAGCGATTGGAAGTCCGTATCGGACATCAGGGCGTCTTCCCGGGATTCGAGATACCGGTCGAAGTACTTGCCGTACGAAAGGTAGACGTTGACGTAGGCGCTGATCCAGAGCGGAGGGGCGACTTCGGTTTTTTGTGCCGAAACTTTCGACATGGGGGTCGCGTTCGCTTCCTCGTAGCGCATGGCGACGTGCGAAGCGTTCACGTGTTCGACCCGTCAGGACGCCAACATTTCGACGTTCTTCCAGTTGCCGGATTTTACCGACGCGGCGAGAAGGGATTGGATTCTCGCGTTCACGTCTTCGAACGTGGTTTCCGGATATTCGGCTTCCTGGAGGAGCCAAGTGAGCGTGACGTCGGAAATGACTCCGTTCACGCCAGCGGCGCTTTTCTTCGCTTCTTTGGCGAACTTTTCGAACTGGGAAACGTCCATGTGAGATCGGCTTTAGATCGGTACCATCCGGTTGATTGTCCGATTCTATCCCAATATGGCCCGAATATCAAAAAAAGGCCCCTTTCGGTGCCTTTGGCGTCGTGCGACGTTCAGGTCGAGACGACTTTGTGGTTGAATGCCGCGCTGAGCGGTTTCGCTTTGCGGAGCCGCAGTTCCTGCCGAATGTCTTCGTCGAGCGCTACCGCTATCGCGGTTTCGCCGTTTCGAATGACGTGTATTCGGTGGTTGAGCGGATTCCCCTCGGCAAGCCCTTTTACGAGCGGCAGGTGGTTCGGCAGGCGGAGCCGAGATTTCTGGTCGATTGACCGGATTTCGTCGTCCGACAGGTGCGATACGTCGTATTGGGGGAGAGGAACTACGGTGGAACTCCCGACTTGCTTCCAAACGAAATAGGCGACCCGTGCCGTTTTTTGTTTCGCGTTCATTTTGCTTCTTTCCCTTTCAGGTTTTGCGTTTCAGCCATGAAGGCCGTGCCGATTCTAGGCGGTTTTAATGATTGTCAAATCCGTCGATTCCGATACAATCCGCCGCAAGGCCCGCGAGGGCCGGAACCGCATGAAAAAGATCGACCTTCGAAAAATCCACGTCCTGAAGATCATCGTCGAAGAGTACCTGAAAACCGGGGAAATCACGGGGTCGAAATCCCTCCTCAAGAAATACGACATGGGGGTTTCTTCCGCGACCGTCCGAAACGACATGGCCGCCCTCGAAAAGATGGGCCTCATCTTCCAGCCGTACAACTCCGCCGGACGCCTGCCGACCACCCGCGGCATCCGGGTTTTCGTCGACTACCTGATGGAGCACATGAACGCGGCGTTCGTCGAAGCCGAAAACGAAATCATCGCCCGCGCCGAGTCCGAAAAACTCGACGACGCGCTCTACCACATCGCGGCGCGGCTCACGAAATCCACCAAGGAAATCTCGTTCGCCTGCGTTCCGTCGATCTGGACCAACTACTACCTCGGGCTTTCCCACTACCTCGAACGCCAAGGTCCGTCCATTGCGGCGGAATCGTACGGCGTCATCAAGGTTTTGGAAAACAAGCACCGGTTCATCGACCTGCTCTCGAGCCTCGATTTTCCAGGAAAGATCGGCGTCTTCATCGGCGATGAAAACGTCATCCCCGAACTCGAGACTTCCGCCATGGTCGTCCGCCGCACCGAACTCGAAGGGCAAACCGCCCTCATCGGCGTGCTCGGTCCCCTCAAGATGGACTACGCGTTCAACATCGCGGCCCTTAAGAACCTTCCGTAGCCAGAAAGCCGCGCCGGGCATGCCGCCCGAAATCTCCCAGCCATAATCCCAGAAACGCATGCTTCTCGTTCGAGGCGGACAAACGCTCTCCGGTTCCGTCACGGTTTCCGGTTCCAAAAACGCCGCGCTCCCGCTCATCGCCGCGGCGCTTTTCTTTAAGAAAGCCACCCTCCGCAACGTCCCCGACATCAGCGACGTCCGTACCCTTCTCACCATCGTCCGTTCCGTCGGAGCGAAGGCCGAATTCGAAAACAACGTCCTCCGCATCGAAACCGGCGACATGAGGAAAGAAACCATGGATTTGTCGCTCGTCAGCAAGATCCGCGCTTCCATCATGCTCGTTCCGGCGTTCCTCAAGGCGTTCGGCTCGGTCGAAATCCCGTATCCGGGAGGCTGCAACATCGGCAAGCGTCCCATCGACGTGTTCGTAAACGGCTTTTTGGAAATCGGCTACGTCGGCGATTCTTCGGATTCCGGCGTTTCGCTCTCGGGCAAGCCGAAAGAAGGAGACGTCGAATTCTCGGCCGGCTTCGCCGTCACCGCGACCGAGTCGCTCATCCTCGCCAACGTCCTCCGCAAAGGTAAGACCCGCATCTTCCTCTCGGCCATCGAACCGCACGTCATCTGCCTGGTCGATTTCCTTAACGCCCACGGCGCGAAAATCAGCGTAGGGTACGACCATACCATCGAGATCGAAGGCGTCGAAGCCCTCGCCGAAGAAGCCGAAGGAACCGTCATCTCCGACTACATCGAATCCGGAACGTTCGTCGTTCTCGCCGCGCTCGCCGCCAAGGATTACGTCGACGTGAAGAACGCCCGCATCGCAGACCTGCACGCCTTCCTTTCGAAATGCAAGGAAGCCGGAGTCCGCTTCGAACAGCTGCCGGGCGACACGCTCCGTGTCTACCGCTCCATCGATTCGCTCAAACCGCTTCGCGTACAGACTAACGTCTTTCCGGGATTCCCCACCGATCTCCAGTCGCCGTTCGTCATCCTCATGACCCAGGCGGAAGGCGTTTCGCGCATTGAAGAAATCGTCTACGAAAGCCGTCTCAACTGGCTCGTCGAAATCGAGAAGATGAAGGGGCACCCGGCCATCCTCAACCCGAACACCGCGCTCATCTTCGGTAAGACCCACCTCCGCGGCGCGACCGTATCGAGCTGGGACCTCCGCGCCGGAGTCGCCATGATCCTCGCGGGACTCGTCGCTACCGGCGAAACCCGCATTACCAACGTCGAATACATCGAACGCGGATACGAAGACATCATCGGCAAGATCCGTTCGCTCGGGGCCGTCATCGAAAAGATCGACGCCGCCGCGTAACCAAGAACCAAACCGTCCATAACCGGCATTCCCATGTTTCCCGTAGGTCTCGTCCTCGTCCTCGTCGGCGTCATCGTCATCATCGCCCCCGAACTCATCGCGTACTTCATCGGAACGCTCCTCATTCTCGCGGGAGCCAACCTCCTGCTCGTTTCGTACGGCGTCCACCGCGCGAACCGCAAAGACGAACCGTCTTCCGGTTTCCGCTTCGGCGATTACGAAATCATCCGCAACCGCAAGAAATAGCATGTTCACGCAAGCGTTCCAATTCGTTCTCGCGTTCGTCGCCGCGTTCCTTCCGGTAGCGCTTTGGGGATACGCGTTTTCGTATTTGGACGCCGACCGTTTCAATGCCCGCCGCTTCGCGCTCGGCATCGCCACGGGCGCCGCAGCCGTTTTTCCGGTAGCGTTCATGCCCGACGTCACCGCGGCGATGCCGTTTTTCGGGAACGTCTTCGCGGACATCGAACGCGCCGTTTCGGTTCTTTCGGCAGCCGGAACGTTCGCCTTGTTCCTATTGGCCGTGGCCGTCATCGTTCTTGCCGCGTCGTTCGTCACGCGTTCCATCGACCTTTTCGACGACCGCAAAGCGCTCGCAAGGAGCCTCGCCGCCGTAGGGCTTGCCGTTCCGCTCTTCGCGCTCGCGTTCTTCGTTTTCTCGCCGTCGTCTTCGAGTTCGCCGGAAGTCCATATCGCCTGAGCTACGCTCGCGGGGTTCTCGTCGCTCCTTCTCGCGTACTTGGTGGTGGCTTCGGTAGAAGAAGGTGGAAAGCATCTCGGACTCTTCGGTACCGGTTCGTTCGCCGAAATCGCCGAAAAGGGCATCTTGTACGCGGCGTTCGTCGCCCTCGGGTTCGCTTTCGCGGAAAACGTGCTCTACCTCGTTACCGCCCTCAAGTCCGATGGCCCGTTCTTTTCGACTTGGTTTTCCCGTTCGGTGTTTTCGGTCGGCGTGCATACGCTCTGTTCGATCGCCGCGGCCGTTCCGTTCGTGCGGAGCGCCAAAGCGGGGGATTCCGGTTCCCGCGCGGTAGCCTTCGCCGCCAAGGGCTTGCTCATCGCCGTCGCGCTGCATTCGGTTTTCGACGTTACCGTCTCGTACGGAAAAACCGGCATCGTTTTTCTATACGCCGTCATCGCCTACGCGCTCGTCACCCGGGCCTTCCATAAGCCCGAGGCCCCGGCCGCATAACTTTCGAAAATGAAAAACCGCGCGAATGGCGCGGTTTTTTAAATCTTTCCGAATTTTCGTTACGGCATCCGGTGGCGTTCGATGCGGAAGATCCGTTCGTCGGGATTTTCGGTTTTTTCGATGCGGACGGTCACGGTGGGGGAGTACCGGTCGGAAATCGCATCCGGCCACTCCACGAACGCCACGTTCCCCTTGGCGTCGAGGATTTCTTCTCCGCCGATGTTTACGAACGTTTCGTAGTCTTCCACCCGGTACAGGTCGAAATGGTAGAAATTTTCGCCGTATTTCCGATAGTAGACGTAGGTGGGGCTTTTGACGTCTTCTTCGATCCCCCAAACCTTCGCGACCGCTTTGACGAGGGCTGTCTTGCCTGCTCAGAGGTCGCCGTGGAGGAATGCCAAATCGCCCGGAAAAAATTCAACGAGCGAGGGGAGGTCGGCGACGGTGGCGGTTCGTACGGTCTGCATGTTCACGAATATACGGACTCTTCGCCGATACGTCAACGCGGGATTTTGCGTTCGCTCCGGAAACGTGGTAGCCTAATACGGAAGTTTCATCTTTTTCCCTATGAACGAACAGATTTCCCCGGAAACCCCGGAAGTCCAAGAAAAAGCCCCGGCTCCGGCCAAGCGCTCTTTCATGACGGCGTCAGTCCTCATCCTCGCGGTCTCCGCAGGATTCGCCGGGTATTTGAAGTACGAGACCTGGACGGTTTCCGAGCGCATCGCCGGAGTCCGCCACGAACTCTCGGAATTCGAAACCCAGATTAACGCCCTTAAGGCCGATCCGGCCGTAGCCGCCGCCGACCTCCTCGGTCGCAACAAGGCCTCGCTCCAGAAGGACGTCGAACGCTCGATGGCGCAGAAATACGTCGCCGAGTTCATGCGCCTCCACCGCGATTACGACGTGGATTTCGACGGCTTCCAATTCAACGCCGGAAAGATTACCACCATCATCACCTCCCGCCAGACTTCCGTTGGCGTCGACCCGGTCGACAAGGTCATCCGCCTCGTGGGGGATTTCCGTTCCGGCAGCGGTTCCGCCGCGACTTCGCCGTTCACCCTCGGCGAGCTCAAGCTCGTTTCCGGCGACGACACGCACCGCACGTTCAACGCGGACTTCAAGATCAAGTAGCCTTCCAGAATAACCGTTCTTCCGTATGCGAAGCCCCCAGCCCACCGAAATCATCAAGAAGAAGTCTTCGGTTTCCGAATTCCTTCCGGCCATCCTCCTCGCCGCGGCCATCCTCCTCGCCGCGTTCTCGGCGTATCCGGATTACTACGCCCTTACCGGAAAAAACGACGAATACGCCCAGGCGGTAAAGGAAAAGACCGAAAAATCCGCGGAACTCGCCAAGTTGGGCGCGTTTAAGGAACAGTCCGCCACCCCGGCTTTCGCCGCCGACATCGCCCGTTACGCGGCACCGTTCCGCGAAGACGCCATCCTCGACAGCCTCTTTACCGGTTCCAACGGAGTGCTCCCGCTCTCGATCGGCATCGACAAGGGATCGCGCATGCCGAACGGCCTCTCGCAGGGCACCGTCGACCTCACCCTCCGCGCTGGCAACCAGGCCGCGCTCATGGCGTATTTCGAATACCTCACCGGCGAATCCGGCAAGAAGCGCTACGTCATCAAGTCCGCGAATTTCCCGTTTGATTCGACTTCGCCTAAGAACGGAACCTTCCAGGTTTCCGTAAGCCTTGGATTCTCCCACTATTCCCCCCGTTAAAATGGAAAGCAACCTCCAGGAAACCGGACTCCCTCCGGTCCGCTTCTGGCACCGTATCGGAACCAAGGAAAAAGCGCTCTTTTTCGAACACCTTTCCAACCTCGTGGAAGGAGGGGTGACCGTCATTCAGGCGCTCCATTCCTTTTTGGAAAAGGTGGGCAACCCCCGTTTCTACGCCGAAGTTTCCGAACTCGTCCTCCTCGTAGAATCGGGAGACCCGGTTTCCACCGCGATGAAAAAGCTTCCGCGCACTTTCGGCCGCGCGGAAATTTCCATCGTCGAATCCGGCGAACAGTCGGGAACCTTGCAGAAGTCCTTCGCGAGCATCGCGGTCGACCTCCGTTCCCGCGACGACATCCGCCTCAAGCTCACCGGCGCGCTCACATACCCGGTGGTCATCATGGCGTTCCTCATGGCGGCGATCCTCGTAGTCATGACCTACGTCGTTCCCAAGCTCGTCCCGCTCTTCCAGACTTCCGGAACCGAACTTCCGGCGGTGACCGCGGCGCTCATGGACACCTCCAATTTCGTCCGCGACCATTTCGTGCTCATCGTCGTGTTCTTCGTGCTCTGAGCTTTCGGTCTCCGCGCGTGGCTTTCCACGTATTCCGGCCGCTACGCGTTCGACCGTTACGCCCTCCGCGCTCCGCTCGTCGGGCCGCTCTACCGCAACTACCTCATCGTCCGCGTGTCGTCGATGCTCTCGCTCCTCATCGGTGCGGGCATTCCGATCATCAAGACCCTCCGCCTCACCGGCGAGGCCACCAACAACGCCGTCTACGAAGAAAAGATCGCCGACGTCGCCTCGAAGGTCGAAATGGGAAAGAAACTCGCCGAAAGCTTCGTGGAGGTCGACCCGAATTTCAAGGTCTTCACCCGCGATTTCGTACAGATCATCGCGGCCGGTGAACGCACTTCCACCGTCAATAAGGTCACCGCCCGCCTCGCCGAACAGTATTCTCGCGAAGTCGACGCTTCCATAGCCAACCTCGTCCGTTTCGTAGAACCGGCCGCCATCCTTTTCGCCGGCGGATTCGTCCTCTGGTTCGCGCTCGCCATCTTCTCGGCGGTCATGCGCGTGACCGAAATGGTCGGATAACCCGTTTTTCATGGATTCCCGCTTTTCCAAAACTTCCGGATTCTCGCTCGTGGAACTCATGGTCGTGCTCGCCATCGTTTCGCTGCTCGCGGTTTTGACGTACGCGCCGTACTCGTACTATTCCGACATCGCCAAGGTCCGCATTTCGTCC
Organism: Patescibacteria group bacterium; assembly: GCA_041891375.1. Lineage (GTDB taxonomy): Bacteria > Patescibacteriota > Gracilibacteria > BD1-5 > UBA2023 > JANJWP01. Next base: position 392 of record JASDUA010000157.1, on the reverse strand, counting down.
GAAAAGATCGAGCAGACTTTTTCCGAAGCCAAGCTTTCTTCGGCGATGGGATTGTCCGTCCCCGGCACCGATTTCAACGGCGACGCCTACGTCGTGCTCGAAAAGGGTTCCGGCTCGCTCGCCCTCTACGCCGCCAAAGCGGGAAGCGGTTTCGCTTCTCCTACCGAATATAAGCTCCTCCGCGTCGTTCCGCTCGAAAAGGACGTCCTCATCAGCGAACTGCCTTCCGACCTCGTCACGGTGAAGTTCTCCGCCCCTACCGGCGCGCCGTCTTCGGTCGACGCCGACGGGAACGCCTTGGTTTTTTCGGGAGGAACCGTAGGATTCAAGTGAACTTCCACCGGAAGCCTTTCCAAACCTTTCCGTAACGCTTCCGCTTACTAGCATGCGAC
>JASDUA010000156.1:8942-10270 GCA_041891375.1 Patescibacteria group bacterium | reverse complement strand
GTACAGGGCCACCATAGCGATGATGTCTTCGAACTTGTTCGGCTTCAGTTCCTTGAGGTATTTGCGCATACCTGCGGATTCAAACTGGAATACGCCGGTCGTGTCGCCTTCCGCGAAGACCTTGAAGACGTTGCGGTCTTCGTAGTCGATAGCGAGCATGTCGATGTCGACGCCGTGCTGCCCCTTGATGATCTTGAGACAGCGTTCGATGATGGTGAGGTTGCGGAGCCCGAGGAAGTCCATCTTAAGGAGCCCCAGGTCTTCGAGCGGCTTCGCCGAAAACTGCGTGACGGTGGTCGCCACGTCCTTGGGCGGGTGCTGGAGCGGGGTGTAGTCGGTCATCGGCCGCGGCGCGATGATTACGGCACACGCGTGGACGCCGAGCTGGCGGACCGAACCTTCGAGCCTGAGCGCGTTCTGGACGACCTTCGAGTAGCGCGGATCGCCTTCGACGGCGTTCTTGAATTCGACCGATTCTTCGAGCGCGTCCTTGAGCTTGGTACCCGGTTTCGAAGGGATGAGCGAAGCGAGCTTGTTCATTTCCTGGAAGGGGATCCCCAGGACTTTTCCTACGTCTTTGACCGCCGCGCGCGCCGCCATCGTACCGAAGGTGGCGATTTGGGCGACGTGGTCGTGCCCGTACTTGTTGCGGACGTATTCCAAAACGCGGTCGCGGCCTTCGTCCGAAAAGTCGACGTCGATGTCCGGCATGGATACGCGGGACGGGTTCAAAAAGCGCTCGAAAAGGAGCCCGTACTTGAGCGGGTCGGTGTCCGTGATTCCGGAGAGGTACGCGAGGAGCGCCCCTGCTGCGGATCAGCGTCCCGGCCCTACCGGAACCCCGTTGTCCTTCGCCCAGTTGATGAAGTCCGAGACGATGTTGAAGTACCCGTTGAACCCCATGAGGTCGACGACGGTGAGTTCGTAGTCGATGCGGTCGGTGATTTCGCGCTTGCGGTCGTCCATCGCGGCGACGACGGCGGCGGTCGCCGGGGTACGGTACGCTTGCGAGAGGGAAATGAGTTCGCCGAGCGACATGTCCGAAAGCTTCTTGTCCGGCGTGGGGACGTCGAGCTTGTGGATGAGTTCGGTGACGGCGTCGTCGTCGAGGCCGAAATCGAAACGGCGGTTGAGGCCCGAGTAACACAGACGGCGGAGGTCCCATTCTTCGTCTCCGATTTCGCGGATTTTCGGCCCGTCGCCGGTATGTTTGGCGTTGATGGCGCGAACCTTTTCGACGTATTCCTCGTATTTTTCGTGCGAAGCCGGCGGAAGTTCGAACTTGGGGATGAGCGTCTGGCCGTAGGGGATGTCGAGATGGATTTTCT
>JASDUA010000156.1:6592-8932 GCA_041891375.1 Patescibacteria group bacterium | reverse complement strand
CATCGTCGCCGAAACGGCGCGCGGGCAGTACGCCAAAAGTTCCGCCATTTCCTCGGCGGAGCGCAGCGAATAGTCGCCTTCGATGAGGCTCGTGCGGTCGGGGTCTTCGAGCGGGCGGCCGGATCCGATACAGGAAAGGAGGTCTTGCGCTTCGTTGTCGTCTTTCTTGGCGTAATAGACGTGGTTGGTTCCCACTATCGGGTACCCGAACTTGTTGGAAAGTTCGATGAATCCCTGGTTGACCTTGGATTGGATGCCGCGGTCGGGGTGTTCGAGGATTTCGAGGTAGAAATCGCCCTTGCCGAAAATGGATTCGTAGAATTCGACGCGTTCGCGGAGGAACGATTCGTCCTTGCCGGTGATGACGTGCTGCGCGATTTCGCCGGTATGGTCGCCGGAAATGGCGAGAAGGCCTTCCGAATGCTCTTTCAGCATGTCGAAATCGATTCTCGGCTTTCCGTAATAATACCCCTCCAGGTACGATTTCGTAACGAGCTGGATGAGGTTCTGGTAGCCGGTGAAATCCTTGGCGATGGCGACGAGCTGGTAGATGTCGTTGTCCTTGTCGCGGTTCCCGGCGCCCTTTCGGGAAACGGAGAATTCGACGCCGACGATGCCCTTGATGCCTTCGCTCTTGCAGGCCTTGTAGAATTCGAAAGCGCCGTACATGTTTCCCGCGTCGGTGAGGGCCACCGCCGGCATGCCGAGTTCTTTCGCCCGTTTCGCGTAACTGCCGGGTTTTCAGAGACCGGAAAGAAACGAATAATGCGAGTGGACGTGAAGGTGGACGAACGACATGTTTGCGCGGGGTAGGGGAGGCGTTTTCGCGTATGCGGCGCCGGACGGGAATTCGCTTTCGAACGAATCGCCGGAAGTGTATCCGTCCCGGGCGATTTTGCAAAATACGTAACGGGCTCGAAAACGCTCCGAGACGGTTGCGTTCCGCGTTTCCTTGGAATATACTTTTTCCATGAACGGAACGTCGTCCATACCGGAACCTTTTCGGTCCGAGAAAACCCCGGAGATTTCCAGATCCCCGAAGTCGTTTTCTTTTATGAAAGACGTGATTTCGGCATGCATGAAACTCACTTCCGACGAAATCGCCCACGCGTCCCGCGGCGGGGAGGCTTACTTCGTCCCGATTTCCAAGTGAGGCGCGCGACTCGTTGGAAAATCCGAAAACGTTCCCGAGAACGCCGTCGGAATCGACGTCGAATCGGCGATTAAGCGATCTTGAATTTTCGGGAAGAATTTCCCCGATCTCCTCCCCGGCGACGTTATCGAACACGTCATTCTCTGAGGATCGGGAAAGGACGATTACGACGTCCGGTACGCCGAAATCCACCGCAAGGAAATTAAAGTCCGCGACCTCATTCGTGAAGCGAAGGAATCCTTCAAAGAGTCCGATACCGTCTGAGAGGTCTCGGAACTTTTCGCCTGAGACCGGATGTTCGTCCGTTTCGAAGAACACGGCGAGCTGTATTCGATTACCGTGAAGGACTCTTCGGTCACCATTCCCAAACGTACGCCCAACGGCGTGACTTCTTCCGCAAAGGGCTTTCGTGCCGCGATGTGCGAAATCGCGTACCGGGTGAAGGATCCCGGTACTGGAAACTACGTCGAAAAAAGCCTTCTCGGAATCATGCGGCTTCCTATCGCGCGGGGAATGAAGATGGTTTTTTCCGATAGGGGAAAGCTCGTTCCGGAGCTCTCGGCCAATCCGATACACAAGATTCAGCTCCGGCGCTCGAAGAACGAAACCTGGCACTAAGACCTCGAATTTTCACGTTGCCGCCCCCGGCCTTTCCCGTATACTCGGCCGGTATTTTTTCCGGTAACCCCGTTCCGCCATGTCCCCAATGCGCTCCCGTCTCGTCATCGGTCTCGCCGGTTCCATCGGCGCCGGAAAGGGTACCGCCGCCGCCTACTTCGAACGCCGCTACGGTGCCGAAGTCTTCCTCTTCTCCGATCCGTTCCGCAAGATCCTCGAAGTCCTCCAGATGGACGTTTCCCGCGCGAACATGCAACAGCTCTCGAGCGTGCTCCGTCAGTCCTACGGGCAGGACATCCTCTCCAACGTCGCCAAGAAGGCCATCGATTCGTCGCACCGCCGCGTAGTCGTCATCGACGGCGCCCGCCGCGTATCCGACCTCGAAGGCATCGCCTCCGACGAGAACTTCCGCCTCCTCTATATCGATGCCGACCTCCGCACCCGTTACGACCGCGTCGTCCGCCGCGCGCAGAACCGCGGAGACAGCGAAAAGTCCTTCGAAGACTTCTGCAAAGAAGAGAACGGCGAAGCCGAATCCGCCACCAAGGGGCTTAAGGAAAGCGCCCATA
>JASDUA010000156.1:0-6582 GCA_041891375.1 Patescibacteria group bacterium | reverse complement strand
CCCATACGGTCATCAACAACGACAACGGCGAATCCGAATTCTACGCCGCCATCGACGCCTTCGTCCTCGAACACCTCGGCACGCCGTAATCCTTGCTCCGCTCCCGATTCCGCGTATACTCCACCGCGTTAATTCGCATAAGGAAAACGCGCATGTCCGTAGCCGCAGTCAAAGACGCTTACGACGCCCTCCGCCTCGAAATCTCCAAGGCGGTCGTAGGGCAGGAAGACCTTCTCAAAAGCCTCCTCGTAGGCTTTTTTTCCGATGGGCACGTCCTTCTCGAGGGCGTTCCCGGCTTGGCGAAGACCCTCGTCGCCGAATCGCTCTCCAAGGCTCTCGACCTCGATTCCGTCCGCGTGCAGTTCACGCCGGACCTCCTTCCGTCCGACATCGTGGGAACCGAAACCTACCGCCCCCAGACCGGCGAGTTTTCCGTAAAGAAATGACCGGTTTTCGCGAACGTCGTCGTCGCCGACGAAATCAACCGCGCCCCTTCGAAGGTCCAATCCGCCCTTCTCGAAGCCATGCAGGAACGCAAGGTTTCCATCGCGGGGGAATCCTTTCCTCTCCCGGCGCCGTTCTTCGTGGTCGCCACCATGAACCCGCTCGAAGAAGAAGGGACGTACCCGCTCCCGGAAGCTTCCCTCGACCGTTTCCTCCTCAAAGTCCGCGTAGACTACCCGACCAAGTCCGAAGAAATCGAAATCATGCGCCGCATGTCGGCTTCGAGCCTTCCGAAAGTCGGCAAGGTTCTCGGCAAGAAAGAAATCGTCGCGCTCCGTAACGCCGTAGAAGACGGCGTCCATGTCGACGACAAGCTCTATTCCTACGTCGCCGACCTCGTCGCCGCCACCCGCGATCCCGCCGCGTTCGGCATGGACGACTACGCCAAGATGATCGCCTACGGCGCTTCCCCCCGTGCCGCCATCGGTCTCATCCGTGCTGCAAAATCCCTCGCCGCCATCTCCGGCCGTGATTACGCCGTCCCGGAAGACGTCAAAGCCGTCGCCAAGGAAGTGCTCCGCCACCGCATCGGGCTCGCGTACGAAGCGACCGTTTCCGGCACCGATCCGGATGCGCTCGTCGAAGCCGTGCTCGCGCACGTTCCGGTTCCTTAGGCGCGAAAACGGAAGGAAGTCGTCACCTTTGTCAGTTCGGAACGTTTTCAAAAGAAGCACTCCGTAACTTTTTACGAACATGTCAGACTTTTACGAGAAGCTTTCCGCCGACATGCCGGCGCTCATCGAGACGTGAATCGTGACCAAGTCGCAGGCCGAAAGGCTTCTGACGCATTACCGCCTGAAGCCCGAAGAGCCCACGTCCTCGAAACTCGTTCCCATCCTTTCGGTCATCGGGGCGACGTTCGTTGGAGTGGGTTTCGTTTTGTATTTCGCGTCCAACTGGGACCTCTTTTCTGATTGGCAGAAACTCGCGATCCTCGTTACGGCGACGGTTAGCGTCCATGCCGCCGCGCTCATATTGCTCTACGTCCGCGAATACAAGAAGACCGGCCACGCGATGGCTTTGCTTTGAAGCTTGCTTTACGGCGCTTCGATTTTCCTCGTCGGACAGACGTTCAATCTCTGAGGCACGTTCCCCGAAGCGTTGCTCCTTTGGCTCGCCGGAGTCCTTCCCATGGCCTACGCGACGGGATTGGCTTCGTTCCCGGTACTGCTCTCGTTCCTTTTCGCCGCTTGGCTGTTCTCGGACTTCTCGCAAACCTATTCCCGCTCGAACGAAGCGGCATTGGTATGGATTCCTTCCGTCATTTGAATCTTCCTCACCGGCATCTCGGTCTGGCATGGCGGAAGGTACGAATCGTTCAAAAAAGCGTTCTCCCGACTCGGATTTTTCGCGCTTCTTTCGTGATTTTTTCTTTTCACTTTCGAAGGACTGCTCGATACTTTCCAAGGCTGGTCCCGTTCTACGGGGCTTCTCGCCGCCTTCGTAGCGACCGGTGCCGCCGCGTACGCCGCAAAGCTTCTGAAAAACCGTGACGCGTCCTTGCCTTCGCTCCTTCCGGCGTTCCATTTCGTAGCGCTCGCAGCGGTATTCGCCCTCGTCGCGTGGCTTGATGTCGGTTCTTGGACGGGATACGCATCGTATGATCGCCCCATCGGCGCTACGAGATTCGCCGTCCTCGCTTTCACGAACGCCTACTTCGTCGCTCTCACCATCGCAGGCATCGCCTCTGGAATCGCGAAAAAGGATTCGTTCACGGTGAACCTCTCCTTGGCCGTGGTGACGGTCTTCGTTTTCGCGAAATACTTCGACTGGTTCTTCGACATGATGGATAGGGCGCTCTTCTTCATCTTCTGAGGCGTCCTCTTCGTAACGGTGGGATTCCTCATCGAACGCCGCCGCAAGAAGATACTGAAATCCATTTCCGAATAACCGCGCATACCATGGATAAGAAAATCCTTTTCGCCGCGGCTGCGGCGGTCCAAGTGCTCGCGATTCTCACCATCGCGGCACGTTACGAATACGTCGACCGGTTCGGAACCGAAATCCTCGTCCCGGCGTTCGGGTACGATCCCATGGACATCTTCCGATGACAGTACGCCAACGTTACCTACTGACCGGTTTCTTCTTGGACAGGCGCTCTCGTGTTCGAGCCGGAAGTGGGGGAGAAGGTCTACGTTTCCCCGGAAATCACCTCGACCGGCACGTTCGTCGCCGTGAAGTCCGTTACCCAGACCGCCCCCGAAGGCTTTGTCATTAGCGCGAAGGTTTCCGGATACGAATTCTGAAAACCCGAATACCGCTACGAATCGCTACCGACCTCGAGCGCGGTTCCCGTATCGGGCACCTTCGTCAACGAATTCGAATACGCGTACGCGGATTCGAAGAATCCCGACCTCGCGGTTACGGCCTTTTCGGCAGGAAGCGGCGCAATTCTCGCCTTGAGCGAAACCGGCACCGTCCTCTGACTCTACGGAGATTTGAACGAATGCGCGAGCGGGCTCGAATCGAACTCCTGGAGGGTAAAAGCGGTCGCGATGCCCGCTACCGACGCTACGGCGCACGAAGCCCGCCAGAAGGAATACCGCGAAAAATGCCGGACTTTCCCCCGGGTGACGGTAAAATCCGTGAACGTTCCCAGAATCCTCCGCCTCGACTATTCCGCCGACAGGCTCTTCATCGAAGAAGGCACGGGCCGTCCAGTCGAATCGGCTCTCGCAAAGGGATGAGTGCTTGCCGTTTGGCGCGTTTCCCCGTCCGGAAAGGTCGTTCTCCACGGATTGAAAATCGGCGACTCGGTCGTACGGTAACCGCCGTTTCGAAATTCTTCCCAACCACAGATATCTCCCATATCCGACATGCGTTTTCTCAACCTCTCCAAATTCCGTAACGCCGCATCGCTTTCCTCCGGAAAGCACGCTTCGGTGTTTTCCGGCGAGGGGATTGAATTCGGCGGACTTCGCTCGTACTCCGAAACCGACGACGCCCGCGCGATTGACTGGAAGGCAAGTCTCCGCAGCGGGAAAACGCTCGTGAAGACCTTTGTTCCCGATAGGGAAATTCCTGTCTGGTGCGTCATCGACGTTTCCGCTCCCATGGGTTTCTGAGAGGCATGAAAGACGCGTTTCGATGCGGCGATGTCGGTTTTCGAACTCGTCTCCGCAAGCGCCGTATGATCGGGTAACCGCGCCTGAGCCATCGCGTATGCCGGTGACCGCATCCGAGTATTGAAACCCACGCTTTCACATGCTGACATTCGCCGTTTCGCGGCTGCGCTCCGCGAGGATTTCGCTTCGCTTCCGCCCCTTTCGTCCGATGGCGTTCCCATGCGTGAAGTGACTGAAAAAATCCGCACCAAATCCGCCGTCTTCTTCATTTCCGACCTCCATCCGGAATTTCCCTCGGGCATTCGCAAGCTCCTCCGCAATTCGCACGTTTTCTCGGTTCGGATAGCGCATCCGTACGATACGAAGTTGCCCAGGTTCTGACTGCCGGTGGTTTCGAACGGGTTCTTCTCCCGGATATTCTGCTCGAAGGATTCCGCTCCGCCTTCCGTAAAGCCCCAGGTCCCTTGCGGCGAAGTGTCCGTAGGGCAAGACCCGTTTCTCACGCTCAACCGACTCCTGTCCGACCCGCATGCGTAAACACATTCTCGTCCGGCTGCACGCGGCCGGAGCCACCCATGGCGAACTCCGCCTCTTTTCGAACGCGCCCGAATTATCGGGCAATTCCCCCGGATTTCCATCCGTGGGAATGCTGAGTGCCGCCCTTGCGCGTTCCGGAATCCGCGAAGACCGCTTGCTCCTGATTTCTTCGTGATACTTCGAACTTCAGGCCGTCTCGGCGTTCGAGCGGGCAGAATCGGCCGGCGCGCGGATCGTTTTCGAATCCGATCCCGAATATCCGGCCCGATTTCTGGACATGCCGAGGCGCCCGTTCCTTCTCTACGTCCGTTGAGCCATTCCGAAACCGGCTTTGTCGTTATCGGTCGTCGGGTCGAGGAAAGCCTCTCCGTACGGTAGGGAAGTGACCAAACGTTTCGTTTCCGCCTTCGTTCGAAGCGGTGCGGCCATCGTATCGTGAGGCGCGGCGGGGATAGATTCCGAAGCCCATTCCGCCGCCATCGCGTCGAAAGGGACTACGGTCGCCTTCGTCGGAACGGGCATCGACGTCGATTATCCCCGAGCCAACCGCGGGCTCTTCGCTCGTATCGTGGAATCCGGTGGCGCGGTAGTTTCGCCGTTCGCCCCCGGCGCGTGACCCATGGCCTACCATTTTCCCATCCGCAACGCTTTGGTCGCCTGTTTTTCAGACGGAACGCTCGTTACCGAAGCTGGAGAAAAATCATGAAGCCTCGTTACCGCCAAACTCGCGCTCGATTTCTGAAAGGAAGTGTTCGCCGTACCGTGAGACGTCGTGCGCCCCGGAAGCCTATGAGCCAATTCGCTCATCCGCGACGGTTCGGCCAAATGCGTATCCTCTCCGGAAGACGTCTTATGCGAATTCGCCGGTCGCGTTTCCGTTACTTCTTCGCCTTCCGTATCGTCATACGACTTCCAAGGTGCGGAATTTCCCACAACGCGTACCGTTTCCCCGTTACGTTCGGTTCTTGCAAGGAACGGCACTTCGGATGCCGAAACGCTTTCCCTCGAAACGGGAATCCCCATCGGTGTCGTCATGTCCGAACTTTCCGAACTCGAAATCGCCTGAGAAGCCTACGCCGACCTTTTTGGAAATTACTCCCTGAAGTAGTTTCGCAATCGTCTCCGAGAAGGCTCCGTCCGCTCGACATCGCGGGTCTTTCCAATACAATCGCGGCATGAAAAAAACCGCACCCAAACCCGTCGTTCTCCTCTGAGGAGGCACTGGCGGCCATATTTTTCCTCTCGTTTCGCTGAAGAAGGCGCTCGAACGTAAGAATTACGGCCCGTTCTATTGGATAGGGGAGTCCGATTCCCTTGAGGAAAAGATTGCCAAAAAAGAAAACGTCGAATTCTTTCCGATCAAGTCCGGAAAGCTCAGGCGGTATTTTTCCCTCAAGACCGCCGTCGAACCGTTCAACGTCGCTACCGGCTTCCTCCAGTCCCGGGCGGTTTTGAAGAAACTCAAACCGGAGTTCGTATTCTCCAAAGGCGGCTACGTTTCGCTTCCGGCAGCCATCGCTGCCAAAACCTTGGGAATCCCGGTCTATCTCCAGGAGTCCGATGCCGTCCCCGGCCTTTCCAACCGCTGGGTAGGAAAATTCTCCAAGACGGTGTTCCTCGGCTTCGAAGACGCCGCCAAATACTTTCCGGGCAAAGAATGCGTCGTGTCATGACAATTGCTCGATCCGAGCATTCCTTGGGGAAGATTTCCCAAGCGGGCGTCCGATTCGAAAAAGAAGGTTCTCGCCATCGGCGGAAGCCTCGGTTCGACGCGCGTGTTCGAGGCGGTCTTCGAAACGGCCAAAAAGATGCCGGGAGCCGAATTCGAAGTCGTACTCGGCAAACTCAACGCTTCGATGCGCCTGAAGTTTTCCAGCCTTTCCAACGTCGTCTGTCACGATTTCCTTTCCCAAGAGGAATTGGCGAAATCCTACGCTTCAGCGGACTTGGTCGTGACCCGCGCGTGAGCGACTTCGCTTGCCGAAATCGAAGCGTCTGGCGCGAACATGGTCATCATTCCCTTGGAGGGCAGTGCCAACGACCATCAGAGGGCCAACGCGGTTTCGTATGCCAATAGGGGATACGCCGTTCTTTTTGAGAAAGACCTTCCGAACCTTGCGGATGCCGTCCGTTCGATTCTCGCGAAAAGTGAAAAGAAAAACCCCGCTCTTTGGAAGAACGGGGTCGATATGGTCGTTTCGAGGATTACGCGTAAAGCGTAGCGATTACGCGCCGAAGGTGCAGTTGTCGAAGGTGGATGCCGGATCGTCGAAGATACAGGTTCCTCCGGCCGCACCGCCGGAAGAGTTTCCGGAGGTTACGATAGTGGTCGATCCTCCGTCTTTCAAAGCGCCGGTCGAGGAGAGGTTGGTCGGCGACATGTCGCGGATGAGGCTGGTGGAGGCTCCGGTTCCGCTCGTCGCGGAAGACGGGATGTTTCCCGCTACGATGGCCGTTCCGGTAGACGGTACGCCCG
>JASDUA010000155.1:0-10287 GCA_041891375.1 Patescibacteria group bacterium | reverse complement strand
ATACTTAACAGCCAGCCCTATCTCCTAGTCTGATCTATTTGTATTTACACATAGCAATTGCTATATTTTGAAGTATTTTGTCCCTGGAAGCTGAAGGTCGTTGCAGTGAATGGGCATACCGAAGCAAGTTCAGGTGTCAGAAACAACTGCGGATGCATCGGCTGATAGCGCTTGCGAGCGAGTGCAGCATTCCTCTGGTAGAGCTTGGGAGTTCCCATTCGCCGCCCCATTCGAGGCGGTAGGTTTTTCCGTCTTCCTTACCGACGAAACCGATGCCGTACGGTCCGGAAGAAACCTTTTCGTACTTCGCCGCGAACTCGGGTTTTTCGAATTCGCCGTAGAGCGAGAGTACCGGATAGACGACCGAATTGGCGCCGATTTCCGCGTAGAGGTGTACGGTGGGCGAACGTCCTTCCGTGTGGTATTCCGGTCCGGCGTAGTCGGGCTCGACCGTGGCGATTTCGTCGACGCGCACGGTTTGGCCCATGCGGTTCTTCACGGTCACGGCGCCGATGGCCGAAGGATCTTCGCGGTATTGTCGCGGAACGGTGACGACCACGTTTTCGGCTTCCGGCGATTTTCCGGAAGTTTCGAGCGTCCCCACGCCGTTTTCCGAGAGGGCGGACGCGAGTGCGGCTTCGACGCTCGCGGTTTCTACCGAGCGTTCCGCCATCTTTTCGCCGTCCAGTTTCACCCGGAGTTTCGGCATGGCCGAAGAAAGGCTGTTTTCCAGATCTTCGACGCCCTTCTTGGCGGCGATTCCCTCGACGACGCCCTGTACCGATTCGGCGAACCGTACGAGCGAGGCCGTGGGCAATCCTTCTTCGCCCTTGAGTTTCACGTGGAAGGTCGCCATGGTAGGCGGCCCCGGCGGGTCTTCGAGAAGGCGGATCTTGGCGTCCGGGTATTTCTCGAGGAGCTTGTTCCGCAATATCGGGCGGATGCGGATGACGTATTCTTCGGAAGAGATTTTCCGTTCTTCGGAAAGGTTCACCCGGAGGCTCGACTGGTTTTCGCCGGAACGGTTCTGCGAACCGCGGAAGAGGTTGGCGAAATCCGGTAGGAAGCGTTCTCAGGAAGTGTCGGAAACCGAAGTCGCGATACGGAGTTCTTCGGGAAGTTCGCGCTTACGGTCGAGAAGGACGTCGGCGGCGAGTTCCGCCGCTTTTTCGCTCGAAGCGGCCTTGGCGTCGCGGGGGAGATCAATCCAGAGGTAGGCCTGTTCCTTGTCAGCCTTCGGAAGCATGCGCGCGCGGAAGACGTCCATGGCTATCGGGAGGGCGACGACGAGCGCGAGCGAAATCCAGAACGCCGGTTTCAGCCACTTCCTCGCGGCTTTTTCCTTCTTTCCCGCACCGACGAACCGGCGGAGGAACGCTGCGTAATGGGCGAGGATGGGGGCGTCTTTTTCTTCATGATGTCCGTGTCCGCGGTCGAGCGCGTGGGCCATGAACGGGTTGATGCTGAACGCGACGAAGAGCGACGCCGTGAGCGCGATAGCGGCGAATACCGGAATGGGCTTCATGTAGTCGCCCATCATGCCCGTTACGGCGAACATGCCGAGAAACGACATGATGCGCGTCACGGTCGAAAGTACGATCGAGACGCCGACTTCGCGAACGCTGTCGAGGATCGCCTGCTTTTTGGTCCGTCCGTCGCGGACGCGGTCGGAGAGGTGCCGGGCGTTGTTCTCGACGACGACGATGGAGTCGTCCACGAGGATGCCGAGCGAAAGGATGAGCGCGAAAAGCGTGATGCGGTTGATGTCGAGGCCGAAGACGAACGCCACGACGAACACGATGCCGAGAACCATCGGGATGCAGAACGCCGCGTTGGCCGCGTTGCGGAGCCCGAGGAAGAGCACGAGCACGCCGAACACGATGCCGATGCTCACGAAGAGGTGGAAAAGGAGCTCGTTCGTGGCGTGGCGGGCGGTCTCGCCTTCGTTGGCGACCGTTTCCACCGATATGTCCGAAGGAAGGGTTTTCTTGGCTTCTTCAACGACCTTCACGACGTTTTCCACGACCTTCACGGCGTTCGATCATTTGGCTTTGGATACGCCGAAGAACGCGGCGGGCGAGGTCCCGGCCTTGTCGGAATAGAAGGCGAATTCGGTCGCTTCCGACGGTCAGCGGACGATTTTGGCGACGTCGCGGAGGTAGATGGGCGATCCGTTCGCTCCGGTTCCTCCGGTACGTCCGATGACCAGGTTTTTCAAGCTTTCCTCATCGGTTCCTCCGCCGTCGAGGGCGACGAGCGTGGAAGATTTTCCGTCCGAAAGCGAACCTACGGTGCGGTATCCCACTCTCGATTTCAGCATGCCGACGATTTCGGCGACTTCAGTGCCGGCGGAACGGGCCTTGGCGGGGTCGATTTCGACGGTGAGGCGGTTGGAATATCCGCCGACGACGTCCAGAGTCGAGGTCTGTGCCACGCTTTTTACCCGGTCGCGAAGCGAGTTCGCCACGGCGCGGACGTAGATACCCGCTTCCGTCGTGGTGAGACCGCTTCCGGTATAGCGGACGGCGAAAGAAACCTGGGGAAGGTCTTCGGGGTCGATGGACCGGATGTCCAACGCTTCAACGCCGAACGGCCGGAGCGCGTAGTTGGAGGAGAGCTTGTCATAGAGGCGGGCTTTGGCCTTTTCGGCGTCGGTGCCTACTTTGAAACTCGCCATGACGGACGCCCGTTCGTCCCCGGCGTAGCCGTAGAGGTCGTCGATGCCTTCGAGTTCGGCGAGGCGGTTTTCGATTTCCTGGACGACGAAACGGCTCGAATCGGCGCTCGAGTAGCCCCTTGCCGGAACTGAGATTTCGAAAGCGGGAGCGACGATGGAAGGGTTGTACTGCTTGGGGAGGAGTACGTACGACAACGTGCCGAAAAACCCGATGGCCGTTATGGCGACGAGCGTGATCTTGCGGTTGTCGAGAAAGTATTTCGCGAATCTTTCGAGCATTTTCCGATATTGGTTGCGCGCCTTTCCGACGCGTTTCTATAGTAACCTACCAAACGGTAGGTAGAATATCTGATTTCGAAGAGAGGTCAAGAAAAACCACTCCGGGGGAAGGAGTGGTTCCGATTCTTTATGGGAGTTCCGGCCTTTTATTGCGCTCCGCTTCAGAGTCCGGCGTTGTATCCTGCCGGTACGGGATAAGCGAAAGCGGATTGGCCGAAATTCATCACCGTTCCCGTGACCGTCGAGCCGTAGGAAGTTCCGACTCCCACGTGCCACGGCGTCGGAGTGGTGATTCCCGTGGTGGTATAGGCGAGCGTTCCGTTCTTGTACCAGGTTACGGTTTTTCCTTCCACATCCACCGCCACGCCCAGTATGTCGCCCGCGGCGAACGACGTGAACGCGGTAATCGCTCCCGAAACGTTCGTTCCGTTCGGGCCGCAGTGCGTATAGCCGCAGAAATGGGTCGCGCTTGAATGGAGGTAGGCGCCGAAATTGTTCGCGACCGCCTGTTCCGCGAAAAACGCGTAGGCGGCGCTCGTGGACGGAGTATTGCTGAAGCCGAGGTCGAAAGCGGGAGTTCCGCCGTAGTTTCCGTCGATCTTCGCTTCGAAATACCATTTTCACTTATTCATCCCCACGTCCGTGAACATGGCGGATTTTCCGGACGCGAGATTTCCGTTGGTGTACGAAGTCGAGGGCGTTACCGTTCAATACGTGAATTTCGCGAACGTTCCGATGTTCGAAGGGATGGGGATTGCCGTTCCCAAGACCGTTCCGTCGATCATGGATCCGGTAGCGCTCGTGCCCGAAGGGTCTTTGATAAGTCCGGAAACCGAACCCGAGAGTCAGACGGGGAAATTTCCCATAACGCTGACCTTCTTGCTTACCGGTTCGACTCCGGCCACCTGGTAGTAGGAAGTGGTGCGCTTTCGTCCGTTGAACGTCGATTCCGAAGCCTCCATGGCCCCGACGGAGAAGCCTTTGTAATCGTAGGCGGCCAAAACGTCGGAAAACGGCTTCAGGAAAGATATTTTGAATTTCTCCGGATTGAGTTTCAGTTTCGCGTAATCGGGATTGCCGGCGGAATAATTGCTTCCTGCGGCGTTCCAGTCGCCGCCGGTGAGCGCGGTGGGGTTTCCGTCGACGTACACCATGGCTCACGAAAGCGCGGCGCCCGTGTCGTGGACGACGTAGTACCGGGGAGAGTTGTTCGTAATCGCGCTCTCCGAAGCGATCAGGGTGACGATGGACCTCACGTTCGTGGAAATCGCGGAGTTCTTGGCGTCTTGCGAATACCCCGAAAGCGCCAGGAACCCGATGGTCGCGAGAACGGCTAAAATCGTGATGACGACGATGAGTTCGACGAGCGTGAATCCGAAATTCCGGAATTTTTTCCGAACCCGTCCCCGCTTATCCGCAGAGTTCATACGCGAATGGTTTAAATACGGTAAAATTCTACCGTTCTCTACGGATTACGCAAGGGGGTATGGGCCGACGTTGGAAAAAGTCTGCGAAACGGATATCCTATCCTGGTAAAAAAATCCGTTTTTCCATGCGCGAACTTCTCATAAACAAACCCCTTTCCGCCCTGCACGTCTGGGTATGGATCCCCGTTCCGCTCGGAACTTCCCAGGAACTCGTCCACTCGGTCGAGCACCGGATTTTTCTCGATTCCAAAATCGCCGCGCTCGAAGACGAGACCGTCCGGCATAACGGAATGACGTTCTGGTCCGGAATCCGTCTCGAATTCACCATCCCGCCCGCGCGTTTCGGCGAACTCAAGACCGCTCTTGCCGAACTCTTCCGAAAACCGCTCCCCAAGATGTCGTTCGAAGAGCGCGAGCGCTTCGCCCGCGAGCTCGAAGAGGGCGGCGGCGATTCTTTCGACCGCGCGCTCGACCGCTTCCGTTCGGCGTTCGCGGAGGCCAACGGGTTCGAACATCCGGGGAAGGACGAAGACGCCATTTGGGCGTCGCTCGATTTCGATTCCGCCCGGCTTTTGGCGGTTGGCGACTTGACCGAATCCCTGGGGGAATCTTCTGAATCGGGAGACGCTTTCGGACCGTCGACATTCGCAACCGACAGGAGACGGGCCGTAATCGTCTCCCGACCGACGTGGTCCCCGTCGCCCCGTCCGGATCTCGTTTTCCCCACGTTGAAAGAGGAACTGGTCGACAAGTCCGAGGACGACGGGTACGGCCTCGGCGATCCGGATCCGTGAATGGATTACGTCCTCGTGCTTCCGTCCATCGTCGAGGACGCGCGGGATTTCGCTTTCCACGCCCTTTTCCTTCAACACCTCCGGATCCGTGCGGACATCGATTTCCGCGATACCGGTCGCACGTACGACCCGGTAGTCGAAGATTATTTCGAGGACGGTTTCGCCGTTTCGGGCATCCATCTCATCACCTCCGACACGTCCAAAAAACTCCCGAACCTCCCCAAGAAGCCTTCGGAAAAGGAATTTCTCAAAACCCGGGATTCCCTTGCGTTCCAAAACGCCATTTTCGTCGACCAGCTCCTCTACGGATCTTTTCCGGTGCTCTGAATTTCTCCGAACGAAGCTTTGGGAGCGATCGCCACGTATCCGTATGCCGATTTCGCCGAACGTTTCGATCGTGCTTCGGCACGGGTTTCCCTGTTTTGGGGAATTGGGGGATAATCTCCCGTTTTTATCGGAATGACGCCTTTACAAAGGCGTCATTTTTAGTATATGAAATACGTATGAGAAATGGCAAGACACCAAACGAGAACCGGGACCGGGGGCCATCCGGTCTTTTATCGAAGGTTCGGGCTTCGGTCCGTTCGTTCGAACTGGTCCGCCATTTCCGTGAAAAAATCCTCATCGTCGCGGGTATCGGCGATTCCGTAGTGGCTTCGAGGGTGGGGAAATACATTCCCGCCGCGGTTCTCGCCGCCGCGCTCGCGACCACCGGACAGCTCTGGAAAAACGAAAAGGATTCCCTCGTCCGCGATTTTTCATCGGAGGTGAAAACCCATGCGCTGGGCGTGGAAAACGCGGTCACGCTCCGTATCAAAGCGTACGAAGAACTCCTCATGGGCGTCCGCGGGAATTTCGAGTCTTCCGAATACGTCAGTCCGGAAGAATTCGCCGCCTACGTCTCTTCTCTCAAGCTGAACGAAACCCATCCCGAAATCCTGGGGGTAAGCCTTTCGTACTACGTTCCCTGAGACGAGCTCGAAGAGCATGTCAGGTTGCAGAAAAGCCGTGGTTTTCCCGAGTACGGTTCCCGTATCCAAAAGGGGTACACCGAATACGCCCCGGTGGTCATGATCGCCCCGAAAACCGCCAAGAACGAAAGGGTTATCGGATTCGACAATTTTTCGAATCTCGAACGGCGATTGGTAATGGAACGGGCCCGCGATCTCGATTCCGCGCAAATGACCCAAGTCTTGCCGCTCGCGCAAAACGGTTCTTCGCAATTGGAGCGCGGAGTCATCATGTACTTGCCGGTATACGGCAGGCATCTTCCCCGTACGGACGTCGGCGACCGCCGGAGAAACGTCGTCGGATGGGTCGCCATGAGTTTTTTCGTGAAGGATTTCATGGACGGCGTCCTCGCGAAAAAGAATGAGAACGTCGGCGTCGAAATTTTCGATTCCCCGCTCCAGGATCCGAGTGCTCTCGCTTACGATTCGTCCGAACCGGAACTGCACGAAAGGGTCAAATTCGGCATCTCCGACGTCCGGACGCTCAAGGTCCTCAACCGCGAATGGACCGTTGCCACCTACCCTCGGGCGCACATGGAAGACCTCGTCCATTCGGAGCGCCCCTCCTTCGTATTGGCGTTCTGAACGGCGACGTCTTTCGTGCTGGCCTTCTTTTTTTGGATGTCGATCCATGGCCGCGGAAGTCTCGTGGCCGCGCTCGAAGCGTTGAAAATCAGTTCTTCGAACCTCCTCGAAAGCGAAAAGCGGTACCGCGCGCTTTTCAAGGACAGCAAAGTCCCCATGCTCCTCGTCGATCCGATGAGCGGAAAGGTCATCGACGCGAACGACCAGGCCGTCAAATACTACGGATATCCGGCCGAAACCATCCGGTCGATGAACATTACCGAAATCAACGACGCAGGGTACGAAGTCGTACAGGAACGCCTTTCCCTCGTTCGCCACGGTCTTCTCGAACGCTTCGAAACGAACCACCGTACCGCTTCGGGGGACGTGCGTCTCGTGGAAGTCTCGGCATCGCCCATCGACCTCGGCGGAACCGACGGAATCCTGCAAATCGTCAATGACATCACGGACAGGAAGGTGGCCATCGAAAAAATTATGGAGATGGCGACGCACGACGAGCTTACGGGCTTGCCG
Organism: Patescibacteria group bacterium; assembly: GCA_041891375.1. Taxonomy (GTDB): domain Bacteria; phylum Patescibacteriota; class Gracilibacteria; order BD1-5; family UBA2023; genus JANJWP01. The sequence continues at coordinate 3,002 of JASDUA010000155.1, read as the reverse complement.
AACCGCAATCTCCTCATGGACCGCCTCAATCAGGCCTTCGCCAATGCCGACCGCAGCGGACATAGCGTGGCATTGCTGTTCATCGACCTCGACCAGTTCAAATCGGTAAACGATTCCATCGGACACGACGTGGGCGACCTCCTTCTGAAGGAAGTCGCCGCGCGCATGTCCGCCGTCGTCCGCGCGCAGGACACCGTCGCCCGCCAGGGCGGTGACGAATTCCTCGTCATCCTTCCCGACCTTTCGAACCCTTCGCTCGCCTCCATCGTCGCGGAGAAGCTCATCGCCACCATTTCGCAGCCTTTCGAAATCGACGGACATTCCCTCCATATCGGCGCGAGCGTCGGCATCGCGGCGTACCCGAGGGACGCGAAAGACGCCGGAACCCTCTTGAAATTCGCCGATACCGCGATGTACGGCGTAAAGACCGCCGGGCGTAATTCGTACCGGTTCTTCTCTCCGGAAATGCACGAATCGTCGATGGAACACCAAGCCATCGCCAATGCCCTGCACTACGCCCTCGAACGCCAGGAAATGTCCGTCGCGTACCAGCCGCTCGTGAACGTGAAATCCGGAAAGACCATCGGGATGGAAGCGCTTCTCCGATGGAACAATCCCAAACTCGGATCGGTTTCTCCCGTGAAGTTCATCCCCATCGCCGAAGACTCCGGACTGATCGTCCCGATTGGCGAATGGGTCATCCGCGACGCGTGCCGGACGATCGCGCAATGGAAATCGGAAGGCATCGAGGTTCCCCGGATCGCCATCAACCTCTCCGCGCGCCAATTCCGATTGAAGACGTTGGTCGAAGACATTTCCCGAATTCTGAAAGAAACGGGAACGGATCCCCGGAGAATCGGGCTGGAAATCACCGAAAGCATGCTCATCGAAAACGTCGAACAGGCGGTCGAGACGCTCGAAAGGCTTTCTTCGCTCGGTTTCGAGGTTTCCATCGACGACTTCGGTACCGGGTATTCGAGTCTCAGCTACCTGAAACGCTTCCCGGTGAAGAAGCTGAAGATCGACCGCTCTTTCGTCAACGACATCGTTTCGGATGCCGACGACGTGGTCATCGTCAAAAGCATCGTCGACCTCGCGCACAACCTCGGACTCCGCGTCGTAGCCGAGGGCGTCGAGAACGAAGCCCAGTTCGAAATGCTTCAGGAAATGGGATGCGACTGCGCGCAGGGATACCTGTTCAGCCGCCCGATTTCGGCTGAGGAAATGAAGGTCCGCCTCGCGAACGAAGGGACGATCGTTTCGGAAAAGAAGCGATTGAGGAGCGAGCGCCAATCATTGACAAATATGGATTCGTAGGTATCGTCCGCCAGCAAAAATTTCCACTTCCAAAATAGGAGTCATTAATTGAGTCAAAAACACATACTGGTCGTAAATTCCGGGTCTTCTTCAGTGAAACTCGGCGTCTTCGAAGGCGGTGGACGTCTCTTCAAGGGGGCGTTCGAGCGCGTGGGTTCGTCCGCATGTTCGCACCGCATTACCGATGGGGGGAGCCTTCTCCTTTCCGAAGGAGGGGTTCCGTCTTCTTCCGACGCGCCCTCGTACGGCGACTGCGTCAAGTTCTTCGTCGCGAAGCTTGCCGAACTCGGCGTCCGGATCGACGCCGTAGGCCACCGCGTAGTCCACGGGGGCTTGAAATTCGAAAAACCGGTCGTCATCGACTCCGGCACTTTCGAAATCCTCCAAGGCCTTTCTCCGCTCGCCCCCCTTCACCAGCCGTACAACCTCGCCGGCGTGAAGGCGTGCGAAGAGGCGCTCCCCGGGGTGGTCCAAGTGGCGTGCTTCGACACGGCGTTCCACGCTGAACGTCCGATCGAAACCCGCCGATACGCCATCCCGCACCGTCTCACTGAGAAAGGCGTCATGGCGTACGGGTTCCACGGGCTTTCGTACGAACACGTTTCGTCGAAGTTCGCGGAAGCGTTCGGGTACCAGAAACATTCCAAGGTCGTCGTCTGCCACCTCGGCAACGGCTCCTCGGTATGTGCGGTACAAAACGGGAAAGGCGTCTCGTCTTCGATGGGCTTCACCGCTCTCGAAGGCGTGCCGATGGGCACCCGCTGCGGGAATATCGATCCGGGCGTATTGCTCTACCTCCTCCAGGAGGAAGGCATGAGTCCGGCCGAACTGTCCGATCTTCTCTACAAGAAGAGCGGCCTGCTCGGGGTATCGGAATTCTCTTCCGACGTACGCGATCTCGAAAAGGCCGCATCCGAAGGGCACGAGGGGGCTCTCCGCGCGCTCGGGCACTTCGCCGAACGCATCGCCGAACAGGTGGTGAAAATGGCGCAGGCCATGCGCGGCATCGAAGGTGTCGTCTTCACTGCCGGCATCGGCGAAAACAGCGCCCTCGTGCGCGAGATGGTCTGTTCGAAGCTCGAGTGGCTCGGCCTCCGTCTCGATCCCAAGGCGAACGAAGCGTGCGACACGGTCATCAGTTATCCGTCGAGCTCGCTCACCGTCTGCGTCATTCCCACCGACGAAGAGGGCGTCATCGCCCGCCACGCCGATTGTCTCGCTTTTTCTTAAAAAGGCGGACGGCGGATTCAAAAACCCCTCTTCGGAGGGGTTTTTCTTTTATAAAAAACTTTCTTTCTTTCGTTTATCCGTACTATCAGCGAATAGTCTATCTCCATCTGTCGGAAATGTCGGAGCACCTCCGTTACGTATTGATGCAGTACCGTCCTTCGACTGAGGACGTCGTTTGAAAGATCCGTGATTGCAGAACCGTTCTGAAATCCGTAAACGGAGCCCCGGTTTGCGAAACGGAGGCGCTGAAGACGGTCGAGGATTTCGCCGCGAGATATTCGGCTTGCATGCGGTGCCATCTGGCCGTATTGAACGCCCGCGGTCTCGTCGGGCATTCCGAGGCCCATCTGAAAACGGCTTTCGCCCATATCGACGGGGTACTGGGCGCATGTACGGCGACTCTCGGCGCCAATTCGGGGCGACTTCCGTAGTTCCGAAAGTCTGCCGCCCTCGGA
>JASDUA010000154.1:0-10301 GCA_041891375.1 Patescibacteria group bacterium | reverse complement strand
AAGCAAAACTCGCCATCAAGAACCGTTGTGCGACGCTCAACGGCGAAGTATGCACGATGTGCGCCAAAAAGGTCTTCCCGGGCGACGTCGTCGTTTTCGACGACAAGATCATCAACGTCGTAGAGAAGAAGTAACCTATTCTTCGCCGTTGAAAAACGGGGACAGATCCGAATAGCGGAAGCCCAATCGGACCAATCGGTCTTGGGCTTTCTTTTTTTGCGCGGGATCCGAGGGAATCGAAGCGGGGAGGTCATGGAAATCGGCGAGCAAGTCGCGGTCGGAAGGATAGTGCGAGCGCACTTCTTCGTCGAGGCGGTCTTTGAATTCCGGATATTCCGATTTTATCGTCATGAGCGCCACGGAGCGCGACTTCCCTTTCGAAGCGAAAGAATCCAACCGCTTCAAAATGGCGGGAGAACGGGCGTTCCAATCCGAAAACGTTTCTTCCGATTCGATCACGGAACGGACTTCGTCTTTATCGAATCCCTTCATTACGAGGGAACTCCGGGTCTTGTACAAAGTCTTCCCTCCCCTTGCGGCGAAAGATATCTTGGATTCGAGGTTCGTGCGGTCGTCGACGTAGTTCGAGAACCGGGCGAGCGTTTCTTCGGCCAATTCCTGAGTGGAAGCCTTCAGCAACAGGCGCTCGCGCAGCTTCGCGAGCGGCGGGGCGTATTTTCCGTAGTACCAAGCGGCATATGCGAGGAGCTTATCGGGATCGGAGAGGATTTTGACGGGTTTCTTTTGGAACACGGGCGTACGATAACTCCGACAATGATACCCCGAACGTCCGAAGGAGCGAAGAAAAATCTCAGAAAAACCGTGACATTTGATTGAGGAAGGATATCCTCGATTTCATGCAAGACTTCGCGCTTCTCCTCATCGTCGCCGTTCCCGTGATTCTCGGGGCGGTTTTCACGTACCTCTCGAGGCGTACCGCGAAAAAGCTCAAACCCAAAGACTCCAAGCGCCTCGCCGAAGAAATTTCGCGCCTCGAAGGGCGTACGGCGAACGAACGGATCGTCGGATATGACAAGGTGCTCGACCATCTGCTTACCGCGCTCGGATACAAAGGCACTCTCTGAGAAAAACTCAAAAAAGAACCGGCCTGCCTCAAACGGAGGCTCGACGACATCTGGAAGCTTCACAAAATTCGAAATCGGCTCGTCCACGACTTGGAACCGGTTCCGGGCGTCGAAACCCATGCCGAGCGCTACAGAAAGATACTTCTCGAACTGTTGACAGATTAATATTCGTAGTTACTATCACGCCTGCGAATTGCCCGGAACGGTGGAAAACAACCCCCGCCCGGAAGCCTCTTGGAAAAAAGGCGTCAGAGTCCCGTATCCGTTTTACCTTTTTTCGGTTGGGCGGTGGGGCTCAGTCCCTACAAGCCGTTCGGTTTTTCGGATTTGTTCTCCGAACGCGTCTTCCCTGGCCCTCGCCAACCCCCATGCGGTCGCATTCCGCGCCAGCTCCCGGAAAACCGTCAAAAATGGGGGGCCGGATACGGCGAACGTTTCGGATCGCATTGATTCCGTAGCGTCGTCACCATCGAAAAATTCCCCATCCGGGGAATTTTTTTTCGTATCAGAAAGGAGGCGCGGTATTCGAATCGGCAAGAAATCCGGAATTGATTACGCTTCCGAAGAAGGACACTCGTCACGGAGCGGACAATCGCCGCAACGGGGTTTTCTCGCTAGGCAGCGGTAACGTCAGAAAAGCACGAGCGGATGGTGGGAACCGATTTTTTGAGCCGTGGTGAACTTCTTTTCGACGGCCTTGTCCGTTTCCTCCGGAGTCTTGGTTTTTACGATTCGAAGCCGGTTAAGCACGCGGTGCACGTGGGTATCCACGCCCACGTACGGCAAATCATACAGCACGGAAAGCACGACTTTGGCCGTCTTGATTCCGACTCCCGGAAGCGTTTGGATGGATTGCAGGTCGCTCGGAATCCGACTTTCGAAATCCCGTACGAGAACTTCAGCCGCCATGCGGACGTGCTTGGCTTTCGTTTTGAAATAATTCACTCACGAGAGCAGCCTTTCGGTAGTCTCGGCATCGAGTTTCAGCGCGTCCTCAGGCGTTCTTACCAACTTGAAATACGAAGGCGTGACCTTGTTCACCTGCTTGTCGGTCGTCTGTGCCGAAAGCATGACGGCTACCACGAACTGGAACGGGGTTTCGTAATCGAGTTCGGTACGGATGTCGGGATATTCCTTCGCGATAACCGAAAGGAAATGGTCGATGCGGGACGATTTCATGCCTTACGCGCGGTAAGCTTCCCTAAGTTTTCTCGAAGCGGGAGAATCGAGATTGGCTTCGGTAATGAGGTTCCAGTCGCTTTCGAGTTCCGAAAGGAGCCATGCCGTCCGGCGGAAAGCCGCGTCGAGCATAGCGTCGTCGTCGACGTAACGGGAAGCTTCGCGGGACTGCGAACGCATAGAATCGAGAATCGTGACTCCCTTGCGGTCCACGACGTACGGATTGATGACTCTGAGGTACTTCGCGCTCGGATCGAACTCCGCGAAGATCGCGCGGAACGATTTCATCGCCCACATGAGAGGTTCGTAATTGCGCGGATCGACCGCGTGCTTCGCCATGAGGTGGAACGCGGATTCGTCGAAACTGCCGACGATTTCGTTGGGATCCATGCCGCCTTCGCGGGTAAGCGCCTTATAGAGCCTCGAAGAGGCGATGCGGCAATCCATGCTCGGGGAGCCGTCGGCTTCTATCACTCGGTTGAGGCAACCGGCGATGCGAAGGGCGTTTTGACGGAAGGGTTCGATTTCGGGCAAATCGTACGCTTTGGAAATTTTCTCTATGGATTCGACGTTCTTTTTTGGGTCGATGACGACGGGCTTCCCCATGGCGTCGAGCTGCTTGCGCTTCGTGGGAGCGCAATCGAAATACCCGCATTCGTAGAGGGATTCGATAAGCGTGAGACCGTTTGGGAATTGGAACGAAAGGGCTTCGAAAGGGGAGCGGAACTCGAAGGTCGTATTCATCTCGGAGAGAAGCTTGCGCACCGCGTTTGCGACGTGGCGGGGCATCCGAGGATCGTCGAGGTTTTCGTACATGCGGATCGTCACAGCCTTGAAAACCGCGTAATTGAAGCGCTCTTTCCCTTCGGGGGATTCGATGTCGATTTCCGCGCCGATAAGGTTCTCCAGGCGCAATTTTGTCGCATAGAAAGCCTCCCGAGCATCATCGGGAAGGTTTTCCGCGTCCGGCAGTACGGTATACTGCGACCTGTCGAGCTTGATAGTTGCCATATCCGCATGTTACCACAGAGGGCCGCCCGCGTCAAAAACGGGAGCCTTTTCGGAAATTGAAAAAGCGCTTCAGGGGGGTACAATGCCCGCATGATATTCGACACCCATACCCACGCGTACTTCGACGACCTCTCCGCCAAGGAAGAGGAAGTCCTCTCGAACATGCGCGAAAACGGCGTACGTTACGCCGTGCAGATCGGCTGCGACAAGCAATCGAGCGAGAAAGCCGTAGACCTGGCCAAGCGCCATCCCGACGCCTACCGCGCGACCGTCGGTCTCCACCCAGGCGAAGCGCAGAACATGAGCGCCGAAGAAGTGGACGCACAGCTCGCCGCAATCCGCGAAATCCTCGTCAGGGAACGCGACCGCATCGTCGCCATCGGCGAGACCGGATGGGATTTTTACCGTCTTTCCGAAGACGCAGCAGTCAAAGAACGAGAAATCGCGAACCAGAGAAAAGCGTTCGCGTATCAGGTCGGCCTCGCTAAAGAATTCGGGATTCCGCTCGTCATCCACACGAGAAACTCCTGAGAAGCGCTTCTCGAATCCATCGGTGAGTTCGGTATCGGGAAAGCCGTCATCCACTGTTTCAGCGAAGATTTGGCCTTCGCGGAAAAGGCGATGGCCCTTTCGCCGGAAATCATGTTCGGATTCTCGGGAATCCTCACGTACAAAAGCGCGAAGAACCTCCACGAAGCGGCGCGGAGCCTCCCTCTCTTACGCATCCTCGTAGAAACCGACGCCCCGTTCCTCGCTCCGGACCCCTTGCTAGGAACCGTCAACGAAAGCGGAAATACCCGGCACGTGTTGGAGCGTCTCAAAACTTACCGCCCCGAAGACGGGCAAACCGTAGAAGACGCGGTCTTTGAAAATTCGCTCCGGTTTTATTCGATGAACGCCTAAAGGGATGCGAAAAATTCTCAAGAACCTCACGAAAGGCGAAATATTGGCTCTCGTGGCGACGTTCGCGCTCTTGGCCGCGTTCTGCGCTTACCTCGTCCTGCACGTAAAGGACGCACGTCGCGAAGGCGCTTTTGACCGGCGTCCGCCCATCGGAAGCCTCTTCAGCGGAACGCGCCAAGGCATGCCCAACGAGCCGGATCCCATGACGATCGAAGCCTGGAAGAACTTCACATATGTGAGCGTCGTATTCGAACTTCCGGACGGACTCCTGAAAGATTCGGTGAAAATCGAGGATAACACGTATCCGAACCTCTCGATTGGGAGATACGTGAAAAAAACCGGCGCCAACCGTGACGAATTTCTGAATTCGGTCCGGGAGACGGTAGAGGCGAATTGGAAAAGCCCAAGTCAGAAATAATCCATGCTCGAGTACCTCCTCTCCTATCTGCTCATCTGGAAGTACGTCCTGCTCGTAGCCGTCGTCGGCTCCGCGTCGCTCTGACTCCCCCTCCCCGCGACCGCCCTCCTGATGGCGGCCGGAGCTTTCGCGTCCCAAGGGTATTTCGGAATGGGCGAAATCATGGCGTGCGCCCTGGCTTCGTGCGTGGCTTGAGACCTCATCGGATACGGGATTTCCTATAGGTACGGCCGGGGCATCTTCACGAAACTGTGATTGAAAAAAGTCCTCGATTCCGCGAAGTTCGCAGCCGTCGAAGACCTGTTTTCCAAACATTCGGCATCCGCCATCTTCACGAGCCGGTTCCTCGCGACGGGACTCGGCCCCACGATGAACGTCCTCGCCGGTTTTTCGAAGACTCCGGTGAAAAAATTCGTCATTCTCGACCTCAGCTGAGAAATTCTCTACGTCACGCTTTTTACGGGGCTCGGTTACGCGTTCTGAGACCAATGGGAAACCATTTCGTCGATCACCGGGGACGTCACGTCGATCTTCATGCTCCTCATCGTCTTCGCCACGCTCGTGGCGCTCGCCGTAAGGTACGGGAAGCGCACGGCGCGAAGGAAGGCCGCCTAGCTCATTTCTATGAGTTTCGCGTCTTTGAATTCCGGAATCGCCAAACGGATGCGTTCCACGAGGCGTTCGTACATGTAGTAGTCTTCTTCTTCGGTCATGAGGTCGAAGGTCATGCGGGCCGTCTTTCCGCCGTCTTCGCTCTTTTGTCCGATTTCGAGGATGTTGATCCTCATGAGGAAGAAGATGTCGGTGAGCTTGCGGAGGACGCCGATTTTGTTTTCGAAAACCATTTCCACCTTCAAACGGAGGGACGCGGATTCGGAACCGGTCCAAGACGCCGGGATGAACCGGTCGAACGTCCCCTTCTTCAAAGAGCCGCAGTCGACGCGGTGGATGGTAATACCCAAGCGGCTCGAATAACCGACCACGCGGTCGCCGACTTTCGGGAGGCAGCAATTGGCGATGCGGTGCGGAATCCCCTTTTCGCCGCCGATGATGAGCTGCGGGAGTTCTCCGGTCTCTTCTTTCTTATCGCCGCTTTTCGAACGGTTCGAAGCCCCTTCGGCCTTGACCGCCTTTTCGTGCGGGATGCCGTGCGCTTCGCGGATGGCACGGATGACGGAACTCGGCTTTCTGGAAAGGTTTCAAACCTGGACGAGGATTTCCTCCTTCCCCTTCGTGTCGAGTTCGCGCCCATCGAGCACCTTGAGGATCGACATTTCCTTGTCGAGTGCCTTTCCGAAGTTCTTCTGAAGATACGAATTGAGGATGCTCCGGCCCTTTTCGAGGATATCTTCGCGCTGTTCGCGGTTGATGTAGCTCTTGATGACGTCCTTGGCGCGGGTGGTCTTCACGAAAGACAGCCAAGTCACCGAAGGCTTGCGCGACTTGTCGGTGACGATTTCCACGCGGTCACCGTTTTTCAACTCGTAATCGAGCGGAACGACCTTCCCGTTCGCTTTGGCGATCATCAGGTGGTTGCCGAGGTCGGAATGGATCGAATACGCGAAGTCGATCGGAGTCGAACCGCGCGTAAGGTTCACTACCGCCCCCTTCGGCGTGAAGACGAAGATGCGGTCGTCGAAAAGCGTGATCTTCATTTCGTCCATCAGTTCGCCGTCGGCGGACTTTTCAAGGATTTCTTTGAGCTCCGTGACCCAGTAGACGTCTTTCGCGATGCGGGAATTGCCGGATTCGGAATATTCGAAGTGCGCCGCGACGCCGATTTCCGCTTGGCGGTGCATGTCGAGCGTGCGGATCTGGATTTCGGTGGGCTGTTTGCGGAACTCCTGGAACATGCCCACGACGGTGGTATGGAGCGACTGGTATCCGTTTTCCTTGGGGAGCGCGATGTAGTCCTTGAAGCGCTTCGGAACCGGGGTCCAGGCACTGTGGATGATGCCGAGGATTTCGTAACAGTGCGGTACCGAATCGGTGATGATTCGGAGAGCGAAAAGGTCGTAGATGTCGCGCACGCTTTCGTACCCCTTGCGCTGCATTTTCTTATAAATGCTGAACGGCGACTTCACGCGGAAAGAGATGTCGACCACGGGCACGTTCGACGGCAGGAGGGATTTGATCGAATCCTTCGCCTTGGCGACGAAAGTTTCCTGCTCGATCTTGAGTTCCGCGAGCTCTCCCGTGATGCGTGCGTAATCCTCGGGATAGAGAATGCGGAAACACTCGGTTTCGAGCGCTTCCTTGAAGTCGAAGATACCGAGGCGGTCGGCGATGGGCGCGTAGACGTTGAGCGTTTCGAGCGCGATTCTGCGGCGCTTTTCCGGCGTAGGATGGAAATCCAGCGTCGTCATGTTATGCAGGCGGTCGGCGAGCTTTACGAGGATGACGCGCATGTCTTCGCTCATGGCGATGAACATCTTGCGAAGGCTTCCCACCGTGCGTTCCTCTCCGCGGTATTTGAGCGCGGAAAGCTTGGACATGCCGGAAACGATATGCGCGACGTCGTGCCCGAATTCCTTTTCCACGTCCTCAACGGTCCGCTCGGTATCTTCCGGAACGTCGTGCAAAAAACAGCTCTGGATCGTGATGATGTCAGGCTTGAGGATGGTGAGCATTTTGGCCGCTTCAACCGGATGGACGATGTACGGCTCGCCGGATTTTCGGACCTGTCCTTCGTGGGCGTCGCGGGCATACGCGTACGCCCTCCGGATTTCGTACTCGACGGTTTCCGGAGAGGTTCACTTCATGTACGCTTTCGCGATTTCGACGATCTGCGTGACCGTCTTTTCCGCCTCCGCGTATATCGGGTTGCTCGAAACGAATTGGGAGGCGTCCATGTGTTTTCGGGTTTACTGAAAATGTGCTCAGACCTCGGCAAGCCAGGTCTGCCAAGAAAGGTCGGTATTCGCCACTCGGGCTACGGATTCGGTTCTGATCTTATCGTACAAAACCTTGGGCTGCTTCGTACTGACGATTCGCATGATACGTGCAAGGGACGGGAGGCTTTCCAAAACCGGAGAATACTTTTCGCGGGTCTTGGAGTTGCGCAACACCATGTGGTAGGTGTTTGCCGCGTTGCCGATGAAGTGGTCGAACGCCGCACGGGTTTCGGTTCGTTTTCAGCCGGCCCGGTAATCGTCCATGAAGTCGAGCATTTCCGAACGGAGCATGTCGGAATACGATTGGACCGCGAGTTTTTCGAGAAGCGGCTCGCCGGAAAGGTGCGCCACTTCGGCAAGTACCGGATAATTTTCGGCATAGTCGATTCCCGCGTTCACCATTTCCTTCACGGAAAGGGCGACGCCGAGGGCGAGAGCGGATTCGGGAACGAAACGGTATTCCGATTGTTCTCGAACTTTCGCCGATGCGGCGAGGTCGTCGTCCTTGTTCTTCGGCATGGTATCTGGGGTTTCGGTATTCGGCATTTCTACAGGAGAAGCGGTTAACGCCTCAGAGCGTATCATGCTTCCTCCATCTTCGCAATCGCCCGGGAAAGGATATCGAACGCTTCGGTGTCGGTAATGGTCTTCTCGGAATCTTCGATGCGGAACGAGAACGTGACCGAACGCTTGCCTTCGCCAACGCGGACGGCGTCGCGGTAGGTGTCGATGACGGTGACCCCGGAAACGAGCGGGCTGGCGGATGCGATGATCGCCGCTGCCGCGCCGGCGCTATCGCGTTCGTCCATGACGAAGTTGAGCTCGCGCGAAACTCCCGGGAACTTGGAGATTTCGGCGAAAGCCGGCTCTCCGAATTTCGGAACGAGGGCGAACACGGCCTCGGGGTCGATTTCGAAGTACGAAACCGGAACGTCCACGAAACCGTATTTTTCGGCCGTGTTCGGGTGTACGGAACCGAATACGGCAACCGTCTTCCCTTCTACGATGACGCTGCCGCACTTGCCCGGATGGAGGAACGGGAACTTCGAGCTATCCGCGCCTTGGGCGACGGAATATTCGGCTCGCGGAAGCACGCGGGAGAGGAAGGAAGTGACCGCGTCACGACCGGAGAGCACCGGAGCGTCGTAGGAAACTCCCGCGAGGGAGCGCTTTTCGGTAAAGTCGTTTTCACCGTTCTTGAAGTGGACCTTGCCGTATTCGAAGAACGAAAACGAATCGGTGTGCTTTGCGTTTTCGGAAGCGGCCTGGAACAGGAGCGCAGCAGGAGAACGGCGCATGTGGGTGTATTCGGCGCTAACGGCATTGAGGATGGCGACGGCTCCGGACATGTCGGAGAAACCGATGTTGGCGTCTTTTTCTGCGTTCGAGAACGAATACGCGTAGGCTTCGGAGAATCCGAGGGAAGAGAAATGCGAAAGGACCTTGTTGCGGAATTCGATTTCGAGATTGCGCGGGGAGAGGTCGATGGCACCGGAGACGGCCTTCTCGGCGATCTTGTCGTAACCGTAGACGCGGCCGAGTTCTTCGACGATGTCTTCGGCAATGGAGACGTCCTTCGTAGCGCGCCAGGACGGAACCTTGACGGTAAGCTTGGTTCCGTCGATTTCGTGGTCGAAACCGAGCTTCGACATGATGCGGGAGACTTCGGACTTTGGGATTTCGATGCCGAGCTTCGAAGCGACGAACGGGAGTTCGAGCGAAACGGAAACGCGGTTCACGCGGGAGGCGTCGAGGTAGGTGACTGCGGATTCGACCGTGAAGTCGTTCCCGAAGAACTTGAGAAGGTCGAGGATTCTCGAAACCGCGCGTCCGGTAAGGAGCGGGTCGAGGGATTTTTCGTAGCGGGTCGACGCGTCGGTACGGCATCCGGTACGGACTGCCGTGAGGCGGACGGAAGTCGGGTCGAAAGTCGCGGATTCTACGAGGACGTTCTTGGTTTCGGCGCTTACGGCGCTGTACGCTCCGCCGATGACTCCGGCGATGGCGAGAACCTTCTCTTCGTCGGCGATGACGAGGTCTTCGGACGTGAGCTTGTACTCCTTGCCGTCGAGCGCGAGGAGGGATTCGCCGTTCTTCGCGAGGCGGACGCTCACGGTTCCGGAAATCTTGTCGGCGTCGAAGGCGTGCATCGGCTGTCCGAGTTCGGTCATGACGTAGTTCGTCATGTCGACCAAGTCGAGTTTGGGGTTGCCGTCGGCGCGGCCGAGGAGGACGCGGATGGCGAACGGCGATTCCTTGGCGGAAACGTTCTTCACCGAAACGAGACGGTACGCGAGTACGCGGTCGGATTCGATCTTGACGTCGAGCTTGGCGGCCTTGGGGAGTTCGGCTTCGTAACGCTGGAACGAGAGGTCGAAAAGTGCGGAGAATTCGCGGGCGTTGCCTTCTACCGAGAAGAGGTCCGGGCGGTTGGTGATGAACTTGTTGTCGATTTCGAATACGACGTCGTTCAAAGAAGCCTGGTAACCGGTGCCGCCGATTCCCGGGATTTCAAGCGGGAGTTCGCCGAACGGGGTTCCGAGGCGGGATTCGAGGAATTCTTCGGAGTAAGCCTCTTCAAGGCGGAAAATGCCTTCTGCGCGTTCTTCCTGGAGTCCGAGTTCGTCGAGGGAGCAGATCATGCCGTTGCTTTCCTGTCCGCGGATTTTGGCGCGCTTGATAACGAAATCGGCGCCGAGGGTCGCGCCTTCGGTCGCGAGGGCGACGTATTTCGCGCCTACCACGTTATGGGCGCCGCAAACGATGTTGCGGATATCGTCGCCGAACTGATACTCGCGCACTTCGCTGAAA
>JASDUA010000153.1:0-1778 GCA_041891375.1 Patescibacteria group bacterium | reverse complement strand
ATCAACGAAGACGGTTCCGTTACCGTCAACGTCACCGTCGGCGACGCGCAGACTCCGGTGAACGCGCTCACGCTCTCCGCTTCGACCAACAACAACGCGCTCTTCCCGAACGGTTCCGTCACCTTCGGCGGATCCGGAGCGAACCGTACCATCACGCTCACTCCGGCGGCGAACGCTTTCGGTACTGCCATCGTCAGCTACGTCGTTACCGACGGAGGCGGCATGTCAGTGACCAAAACGTTTACCGTGACGGTCAATTCGGTCAACGACGCGCCGGTATTTTCCGCTACCCAGGGCACCCTTTCGCTTACCCAGAACGTCACCATGACGAGCGCTACCGCTCCGATCGCGACGGACGCCGACACCCCTTCCCTCACCTACTCGATGACGGGGCTTCCGACGGGATTGTCTTTCGATCCCGCTACCCGCGCGATCACCGGAACGCCTACGGTTACCGGCACCTTCACCGTCACGTATTCCGTTACCGACGGAACTTCTACCGTTACGCAGTCTTTCCAGACCGTCGTGGCCGCCGCTCACGTGCCGCCGATCATGGGCGACGTACCGAACCAGACCGGCTCTACCGGCACCGCGTTCAACTTGAACCTCTCGTCTTACGTCACCGCGACGAACGGAGACGCCATTCTCGGATACGCCGTGGCTTCCGGATCGCTTCCGCCGGGCCTCACGCTCAATACCGCGACAGGCGCCATCACCGGTACCCCGACGACCGCCGGAACCTTCGGCATTACCGTCCTCGCGTACGACACCGACGGAAATTCCAATGCCGACTCGGTAGCGTTCAGCATCGCCGACGCGACCGCTCCGAACGTTCCCACCGTCACCGCGGGCTATCCTTCGATCACCAGCGCGAACTCGGTCACCGTCGAAGTGAACGGCGAAGTGGGTTCGACGGTTTGGGTCAACGGAACCAGCACCGGCGTCACCATCGGCGGAACCGGAAAAGCCAACGTCAATCTCGACACTTCCGGCGCGGATGGGGCGAAGAACTTCGCCATCACCCTCAAAGACTCTTCGAACAACCAGAGCCTTTCCGCTTCGGTCAGCATTACCGCGGACCGTACCGCTCCCACGACGGTTTCTTCTTCCGCTTCCGGCGTTGCCGACACCGCCGCGACCCTCAGCTTCACCGTGAACGAAGCGGCTACCGGATACTACCTCGTACTTCCTTCGGCGAGCCCCGCTCCGAGCGCGGCCACCGTCCTTAGTACCGGTACTTCCCTTTCGCTCTCCGCGAATTCCGCTCAGTCCGTTTCCCTCACCGGCCTTTCGCAGACTACTTCCTACGTCGCGTACTTCGTCGCGAAGGACACCTTGAACAACGCGCAGGCGGCGGTTTCGACCGTGTCTTTCACTACGCTCGCGACTCCGGACGTCACCCCGCCGAACAATCCCACGATCACCGCCGGTTACGCCACTTCCACCAGCGCCAATTCGGTAGCGGTAGAAGTCAACGGCGAGGTCGGCGCGACCGTCGGGGTCAACGGTTCGAATACCGGCTCGGTCGTCTGAGCCGGCGGCAAGGTCACCATCAATCTCGACACCTCCGGCGCCGATGGGGTCAAGAACTTCTCGATCACCCTCAAGGACGCTTCGAACAACCAGTCGGGCGCCGCGTCCGTATCCATTACGAAGGACTCTACCGGCCCGTCGATGTCCGCCGTCGGATACTCGACCACCGCTCCGACCGCGGGATCCGTTACCGCGAGCGTCACCACTTCCGAAAACCTCACGGCGCCGTCGGGATGGACCAAGAG
>JASDUA010000152.1:0-10683 GCA_041891375.1 Patescibacteria group bacterium | reverse complement strand
CTTATTGCCGGAATGGACTTTTTCTTCCCGCGCTCCGAGCGTGAGTTGCCGGTCGGATTCGTTGTAGTCCATATTCGCTCCCTCGCGCTTGCGGATGGCTTTTCGCCTGCCCGCGATTTCGTACATCAGCTGGATGTACGAATGGAAACGGCTTTCGGGGTTCATGAAGTCGTCCACGAACGATTCGTAATCGTAGCGCTTGAGGTTCTTGAACGTCGATTCGTATGCATCGAAATCGAGGATTCCCCCCTCGTGGTCGAGGTCTATGCGCATGCTGAGCGTGAGCTTTTCCCCGTCTTCGTTGAGAGAAAGGATGTTTTGCGAGAGGAGGGGCGGATGCATGTTGATGACCCCGTCTTTCCGGTAGATGCTCGTGGTGCGCTTCAGGCTTTCGATATCGAGCGGCGAGTAGATGGGCACCGCCTCCGTCACGTCGCTGATATGTACGAAAACCGCGTATCCGTACCGCGTGCGTTCCGCCCAGATGGCATCGTCGAGGTCTAGGGATTCGATGCCGTCGATACTGATGCCTTCCTGATAGGTGCGCTTGACCGCCTGGTCGTCGATACCGAGCTTTGCGATGCGCCTGGCTTGGTTGTTGGCGAACGGCGAATACTCCACCCGGATGATGCCGTCGTGGTGGGTGTCTCCGGCGATGTGATCGAGGATTTTCGACTGTCCTTTCATTGAGCCAGGAAATGACCTTATACGAAGTCAAGAATATCGCGAACGCCGAATTGTCAAACGTAACGGAAAGAAAAAACGGAGCTTTTTGACAAGCCCGCGGTCTTGCGCATAATCCGCGGATTCCGTCGGTTCCATGACGGCCAGATAACTTTCGACCATGCCCGAACTCAATATCGCTTCCCCCGATGCCGAACGTGTCCGTCTCGGGGTTGAATCCGCTTCTTCCGACGGCATTCTCATCCTCTCGGAAAACGTCCGTATCAAACTCGAAGCCCTCGTGTCCGACGCGCTCGACGACGAAAAGCTCGTCCGGCTCGCGGCATCCAAAGCGGCGGGTTGAGCCGTTTTCCTTTCCGGTTTCGTTTTCGCCAAGCTCTTCCAGGCCGAACCGGGAGTGACCAAGGCGTATTCCGCCGAATCCCTCGCCAAGCATATCACCGCGCGCCTCGAGCACGCCCTCGCAGAAAGGTTGGGACTGGAATAGTTTCCGCTTTAAAAAAACGCCCCCCAATGAGGGCGTTTTTTGTTACGGACGATAGGGGAGGATTATCCATTCCTCCTTTCTGCCAAGATGGTAATCCCGCGCTTCCCGGAATTTCTCGGAAAATTCGGAAACCCTGATGGGGTGGCCTTTTCCGGCTACGGAAACGAGCGGGTCGATGAACCGTCGCTTGCATTTGGTGCTCACGCAAAAGCCGTCGGTCTCCCGGGGGTACCGCAGGATCTTGTACGTTTCCATCTTTTCGAAGAAGTTCCACATCTTGCGGAGTTCTTCGTCGTTTGAATTTCGGATGCGCTCAATGAAATCCGCGTCTTGGAGCGTATAGAGTTCCATCGGTCGGATTCCGCCTATATCCGAAAGGCGTTTCAAGATTGCGGCGAGGAACGACATCGCCGATACGCTCTCGTAGCTGGAAAAACACCCCGCGTCGTTCTGGATCGAAAGCAACGCGAACTCTTCGGCCTTTTCGGCGTCGTCGAACGCGACGGCTTCGTCTTCTGCCGAAACCGCTACGAGCGAACCGTAGAGGCTCCGGATTTCGTCCATGGTTTTAAAATTCAGCGATCGCGCGCTCGAAAGCGTGTATTCGAGTCGGTCGGCGGAGAGTTTCGGTCCCGGATTGTCGGCGATGGGGAAGCGCGAATAGTCTTCGACGTCCGCCACCGTAAGCCCGAGTTTCGCCAGCTCGACCGGGATGACCGGATCACGTTCGAGGATGCTTCTGGTGTGGAGTTCGGCGGATTCTTGGTTTTCGGCGTCGCCCAAGAGGAAATCGCCCACGTGGGAGAACGCCGTGTGCGAAATGTCGTGGAAGAGGCCCGCGAGCGAGGCCTTTACGTCTTTGGAAAAATTCCAGACGATGAGCGCCACGCCAAGCGAATGGTCGAGTCGCGAATACGCGGCGCGGTACGAGTACATTTTCGAGAATTCGGTGCCGCAGTTCTGCCCGACGCCTTTCAGCCGAAGCAGGGCGGGGGAATCGAAAAACGGTTCGAAAAACTCGGGAATTTCCTTCGCGTAGACGCTCACGAACGGAAGGTACTCGGGATGGAGGTGCGGAAGGATTTTGGAGGTCATGGGGAAAGAATTTCGCCTAGTATACCTTTATCGCGTACTTGGCCAAGAGCCCCGAGAGGCCGTCTTTGGAAAACTTGGTGCCCTTCATGCGGTTTTCTTCGGGGTCGAGCGCGAATCCCCATGCGCTTCGGAAATCGGCTCATTCGAGGTTCGTTCCGCCGAACCGGGCGCCTTCCATCGAACTTCCGGAGAAATCCGCCGAGGTGAGGTCGGTTCCGGTAAAATCGGCGTCTTTCAGTTCGCATTCCGAGAACTTCGTTTTTTTGAG
The DNA here is from genome assembly GCA_041891375.1 of Patescibacteria group bacterium. Classification (GTDB taxonomy): domain Bacteria; phylum Patescibacteriota; class Gracilibacteria; order BD1-5; family UBA2023; genus JANJWP01. Next base: position 8,149 of record JASDUA010000152.1, on the reverse strand, counting down.
TTTCATTTTCCGAAAATCCGCGAGTTCCAAAAGGCATTTTTCGAAGCCGACGGAAAAGAGGAACGATCCGCAATTCGAGAACTTCATTCCGAGGAGTTTGCATCCTTCGAATTCGACGCCGTCGAGCGTGGCGGAATCGAATCTCGCTCCGGTGAAATCACATTCCGAAAAGCGGCAATCGCGAAACGTGAAACCCGAAAAAACGGCGTTTCTGAAATCGCAGTTCAAAAACGCGCAGCCCTCGTATTCGTCTGCTGAAGGGTTCAGTTTCGATTGGACGGTTTTCGTGAATTTTTCGTTTTCTACGGTGGACATCGGCATGGGGTTTCAGGTAGGCCGACAGACTATCCCCATATCGTTTCCAACAAAAAGTTTCCTATGTTTTTTCGATGATTGACAATCGCTATCCGGTAGCTACTATCAAAAAGTAACCGGTTAAAAATCCATAGGAATGCCGCTCTCTTCCCACGCCGCGAATCCCGAAATTCTCGAATCCAAACTCTCCCGTTTCACCACGGGAAATACCCGCGTCGTCACGGACTTCGATTCGACGCTCACCGCCGAAAACGGCTCGAATTCTTGGTCGATTTTTTCCGATGCCGCACTCTTGCCTCCGGAAGGTCTCGAAGAGCGCCGCGCCCTGCGCGAAAAGTACTACCCGATCGAGATCGACCATTCGCTTCCGTTCGACGTGCGCGCCGGACATATGCGCGATTGGTGGGTCGGTGCGCTCGACATCCTCAGAAGGTACGGACTGAAAAAAGACGACCTCGCTTCGGTAGCGGCGCACAAGATGGTACTGCGTGAAGGCTTTTCGGACTTCCTCCGTGAGACCCATGGGCTCTCGCTCCCCGTGCTCGTCCTTTCCGCCGGAATCACCCAATCGATCGAATCGCTGCTCGCCCATAACGGGGCCGACCGTTCCAACGTTTCCGTGGCTTCCAACCGCCTGACGTTCGACCAATCGTGAGTCTGCGACGGATACGAAGGCAACGTCATCCATATCACCAACAAGGACGAATGGGACGCCGACGAATCGGCGCGCTCGCATTTTGAAGAACGCAAACACGTCCTGCTCTTCGGCGACAGCTTGGACGACATCCGCATGGTCAGCGCCGAAAAACGCGACGATACCGTCGCCGTGGGTTTCTGCACGAAGAACCGCAAACACCAGCTCGACCTCTTTCGGGAAACCTTCGACGTCGTAGTAGAAGACGATTTCTCCGACGGGGGCGTTTGTGCGGCGTTGGTGGAGAGGATTTTGGCCAACGGGAAGTAGTCGTTTTTTGCAAAAACCGGACCACATGTCGTACACTGGGAAAAACCCCGCCCGACCATGTGATTCCAATCCTTCCAGCCGACCGCCAACCACCACGACGACCGCGGCGCCGCCAGCCTCCGTGATTCGCTCATCCGTAATGAAAAATTCCTCGGAAAGGAAAAACTCCTCCGGGGAATCGATTCGTGGCAATCCGCTATCAAGGCCGAAGGCGAACCTACCAAGGAAGCCGTGAACATCCACGATTGGTACTGGAGCCAGGTCCGCACCCGCTCGTACCAGGCGCCCAGCTGGCGCATCACCCCGGAACGCACCGCGCTTTTCCAAAAATTCCGCAGCGATCCTTACTACCACTTGAAAAACCTCGTGGAAATCGTGGCCCGCAGCCTCGTGGAGGAAATGCTCAAGGCCGAAGGCCTGGACGCCAAAGTCATGATTACCAGCGACTCCGACGACGTATTTTCCTGAGTGGACTTCATCGTCGAAATCAAATCCGACAAGGGATCGAAGGATTACGTCGGCTTCGACCTCGCCGTATCCGACAATCCCCAGTACCTCGAAAAAAAGGGGCAGCGTACCCACACGGTATGTCGGGAATTCAACCAGTTCATGGGGTGGAAGAAATCCCCGGAATGACAGGAGCGTTCGATGGTCAGGGAAGTGTTCGCCATCCCTCCGAAAGTCATGGCGAAATTCCTTCCGGAATTCATGAAACACGTAGCCGCCGGAAGGCCGCCGTCTTCCAGGGAAACGCTCGCCCTTCTCGACGACGCCAAAGTCCGAAGCGTCACGATGACGAAGGAACATACCCAATCCCGCGTCGCCGCGGTGCTCCACTAATCGAAAAAAGACATGGCCATCAATGCGCAAATCCCGTCGGACGACGGGCAAATGACCCCAGAACTTGCCGAACTCGTAAACCGGGATATGCTTCCCGTGGATTCTTTCGAAGCACCCCTGGTCCCTGCGAACCAAGGAGTCGAACTCGTCATCGGTTCGATGAAGAAGTTCGTGGAAGGACTGAAGTAACCCCGAACCTTTGCGTTTCACCCACTCAGAACGCCTCATGGGCACGACCGTCGAAGTGGCGGTAGAATCGGAAGACCAATCCACCATTTCGCGCATCGCCTACGTTTTCGACTATTTCCGCTCGATGGAAGCGGAATTCTCGAGATTCAAAGAAGACTCCGCGCTCAGCCAGCTCAATAAGGTCTGACAATTGGCCGTCTCTTCGAGATTCCTCCGCCTCTTCGCGCTTTCCAAGGAAGCGTACGAGAAAACCGGGGGAATTTTCAATCCCCTCGTCGACGTTTCCGCTATCGGGTATTCCAAATCCTTCGATTCCGGGGAGTTCGTCCAGAGCGACCGCCATCTCGCCACCGACTTTTCTTCCGTCTATTCCACGAACGGCGAGATCGTCCTCGGCCGCGGCCGTGCGCTCGATTTCTGAGGCATCGCCAAGGGGTACGCGGTCGATAACGCCGCATTGATACTTCTTACCTTCGGGTACGATCACTTCTTCGTGAACGCCGGAGGTGACATCTTCGCCCATGGGTACAACGGTAAGGAAAACGGTTGGCGCATCGGTATCGAGAATCCCTTCAACGGCGGAACCCTCGCCACGTTCCTTTTGAAAGACAAGGCCGTCGCCACTTCGTGAAGCTATAAGCGCCGATGGATGGCCGGAGGTCACGAGTACCACCACATCCTCGATCCGAAAACCGGTGAGAACCATACCGAGCTCGTGAGCGTCACGCTCCTTTCTGACCGCTGCGTAAGCTCTGATGCCTACGCCAAGGCGCTCTTCAACCTTTCGGCAGACAAGGCGCTCGAATTCGCGTCGAAGAACGGCATGGACGCACTGGTCGTCACGAAAGAAGGACAAACCCTCCACACCGAATGACTCCTGCTCAAATACGACATCGACTTCCACTCGTAAAAAAACTCCCCGGATATCCGGGGAGTTTTCGTTAGGCTTTGAAGAATTTCTTACGGATTTCGGCTCCGATCCAAAGGACGGCCACCAATCCCATTCCGTAGGCGACGGACGTTTGTCCGTATTAATAGAGCAAGATTCCCGCAGAGTAAAAGTATGCGTACGAAAGGCGCTGAATGCGTTTCCAATTGGCTCAGAGGAGTTTCTGACTGAACGAGTTGGAAGTCACGAGAAGCAGTACGCCCGTGATTTCGGAGATGCGCGCGAACGCGGAACGACTCGCGAGCCCCCATCCCTTGGCGGAGAAGTAGGTCGATACGATCTTCTTCGAAGAAGCGGCGGCGAGCGTGAACGAAAGGCTCGTAACAACTACGGATGCCGAAAGGATTCCCAGTCCCTTGCGGAGCGGGAGTACGCTTCGGAAAAATAGGATTTTCGGAAAGATGTCCGCGAGGGGGCGAATACACATGAGCGTTACGACCGCGATCCAGCTGACGCTCCAAAGTTCGTTCTTGTACGCGGGGAAGAGCCACCAGACGAACGGTACCGCCGCGGATGCCGCGATGAGCAGCCATTGCGCGGCGTTAATTCCCGGAACTTCGCCTTCGATGAAGAACCGTTTCAGGCAATTCGATGTCGATGCCGTACCGGATGTCGGCGATTTCGGTACTGCCGCACCCTGAAGTACGAACGCTTCGTTCGAGACGAGGCTTTTCGGGTGTCCGGCTTCATCGAGCGCTTTAACGACGCTTTCGACCATGTCCGGGTTTCCGCAGATGTAGACTTCGGATTCCGGAGTGACGCACGAAAGGTGGTCGGTTACGCGGCCGGATTTTCCCGTCCACGAATCCGAAGGCCGCGAAACGGTGATGACGACTTCGGTGTTATCGTACGTGCGGAGCCGTTCGGCATAGAAGAGGTCTTCTTCGTTACGGACGCCGAATACGACCGTTTTCTTGGTTTCGGGGGCCGAAGCCTCGAGCATGGCGATCATGGGGGCGAGTCCGGTGCCCGTAGCGACGAAGACCTTGTGCGCGGGAGTGTCTTTCAAAACGAAATGCCCGATTCCGCCGTCGTATTTTACCGTTTCGCCGCCTTTGAAAGCCCGGATGGCCTTGGCACCGCGTCCGGTGGGAAGAAGCTTGATCGCGAGAACGAAACCGTTTTTATCGCCCGATACGATGGAATACGCACGGGAGAATTCTCCTTCGGAATCCGTGAAGAACATCGATACGTATTGTCCCGGCTTGAAGGAGAACCCCTTCGCCGCGATTTTCAGCTCGACGGTGTCCGGCGTGAGGTATTCGACTCCCGAGACGGTCGCGGAACTCAATTCCACCGAGCCGTCCGCATCTTCGTCTTTCGTGACCTTGATGACCTGCACGGGGCAGAGCTTTTCGGCTTTGAAGATTTCTTTGGCGTGTTTCAGGTAATCGTGGTTGATGACTTTCGAGGTGGGGTCGACCTTGAAAATCCCCGGACAAACGGATTCGCACGTATGGCATGAAATGCAGCCTGGGACGACTTCTACGCTCTTGATGGACATTGATTCGCTTTAGAAAAGTAACGAAAGAGATTATCCGTTATTTTCAATCGCGCCAGTTTTTCTTGAATCTTTCCAATCGAAGTCGAGCGGTTTTTCGAGTCACTCGGAAGCTTCGTGCGCCAACGTTCCGTCGACGTACGACCGGTATTTCTCCAACCGCGCCAACACGCGCCGGTTCGAACAGCCTACGAGAAATCCGTTCGCGGTTTCGCGCACCTGGAAAATCGAGACGCCGAGCGGTTCGTTTCCGTCGGGATCGGCGAGTTCGAGAACCTTCCGCACGAAGCTCCGCACGCGTCCTTTGGCTTCTTTCGTGAGAGCCGCCGGCAGCGCGTTCGGGCGGGGGCCTTCGAAGGTCCGTGGAGCGTCGGGGTTTCCGGCGTCTCCTTCGACCGCGTCGGTCGTGGGAATCCGGAGTCAGAACCATGCGTAAAGTTCTTCGATCGACGTTTCGTGCCCCACGGTGCGTTCGCCAAGGCTCTTGGCGTGCTTCGGAAATTTTCCGCCCATGTTCATCCTTTCGGCAGCCGAAAGTCCGCCCACGTATTTTTCAAGCGAATTCCAAAAACTCCGGCTCGCGTAACACCAGTCGAGGACGTCTTTGCCGAGTACCGTCTTTCAGGTATCGTCGACGTATCCTTCGAAGCACCATTTCCGCAAACCTTTCGCGTTCAGGAATCCGACGTCGTCGGAAAGGCTCGCCGTTTCTTCGTCGAGGGCACCGAACCAGAGACACGTGCCCTTGGCTCCCGGAACCAATCCGGCTTCCGCGACGCGGATTTCGTATCCGGTCGGCGTGCATGGGATTTGTCCGCCGATTTCGGCGATTTCGAGTTTTCCGAGGGATTTTACGTACCTTTCGAATTCCACCCAAAACGTTCCCGAATAGAAGGCGTCGAGAAGGATCCGCTTTCAAAATACCCTTTCCGAACCTCACCGGGTCTTATATCCTTTCAGGCACCAGTTTCGGAGCTCCGCGCCGGAAAGGAAACCTTTGGACGACTGCCTGACGCGGTGGGGGTTGGGCATGGGAATGCCGAGTTTGGCGAACAAATCGGCAATGGTGATGCCTTGGCTGCCGTCGCGCATCAGGCGGTCGGAAAGCATTCTCGGATGACGGGGGAACCGTCCTCCGGCGTTCCTCGTGGAAACTTTTCCGAGCCTTTCCGCATACGCGTCGATCTCGTTCCAAAAATCGCCGGATTCTGCGGCCGCGGTGAGGATCTGTTTTCCGTAGACGCGTTTCCCGAATTCGTTTTCGTATCCATCGTGACACCATTTCATAAGCCCCTCGGCCGAGAGGTTGCCGATGTCGTCGGTCAGTGCCGCCCGTTCTTCGTCGAGCGCTCAAAGCCAGGTGCAGACGTTTTTCGGACTGATGCGGTCGTATCAGGCTTTCTTGATCCGGTAGGCGAACCCCGAACGGTCCCAGGGAATCCTTCCTCCGATCGCTTCCACCGTTTCGTCCGACATTCCGCCCGCGTATTCGAAGAGTTCTATCCAGAAGCCACGCTTGTTGAAGAGGCACGAAAGCAGGACGTCCTTTCCGTAGACGCGTCTTCCGGTGTTCGGGTCGACGTATCCTTCCACGCACCACTTCTTGAGGCCGGCTTCGTCTAAAGAAGGGAATTTCCGCGTCTCTACGGTTTCTTCCGTCGTCGTCGAAATCCCGTATTCCGTTCTTGGAAACGGCGTCGCAGTATCGGTTCTGAAATTCCGGTCGTCGAGCATGGCAGGTGGTTATGAAATACTTTTACCCATGAAACGCATATTTGTCAAAGCGTCCGTCTCGCATTAGGGGGCAAAAAAATCCCCCGCGTGCGGCGGGGGATTTTCGGGTGGGGGTTATTCTCAGGCAACCATGTCCAAGCGGTAGGTAACGCCGTCTTTTTCGAAGAGGACGCTGTCGGCGAAGAAGCCGAGAACTTTGCCTTCGACGAGGCGGGTGAGTTCTTTGGAAGCCTTGTAGTAGAGGTAGAGGGCTTTTCCGTCGGAGATGAGGTACGCTCCGTGGTAGGATTCGATGCGTACGTCCGACAATTTCACCTTGCCGATGATTGCCGGATAGCGGTTGCCGCGCTCGTCGATAAGTACGAACGCCGCGTCTTCTCCGGCGTATCAGAGCGCGATGGATTCCGTACCAAATTCATGTACCGCGGCGACGCTCGAAAGCGGGGAAACGTCGAACTTGGTTTTCGCGTCGGCGAGGGAAAGGAGTTCTCCGCCGAACAGCCGGTATTGAGTTTTCGCCAGGCGGAGAACGTTGCCCGGCTTGGATCCGGATGCGGTGACGACCGGTTCGGAAGAGATTTCGCGCCCCGCTTCCATGCGGACGGTTTCCTTTTCGAGGCGTACCGGTCTTCCGGACGCTCCGAGGATGCGGTCTTTGAACGACGTTTCGTGGGGAATGAGCGTGAGTCCGTTCTTCGGGCAGACGACTTGGCCCTTTTCGAGAAGCGCTTCTTCGCAGAGGTCGAGCGTGGTTTCGCCGGACGCGGTTTTCATACGGGTCGGACCGAGGCCCAATTCTTCGTCGTAAGAAAGGATGATGCCGCGCTTTTCGAAGAGCGTGCCTCAGAGGTAACGGGCGTCCGTACGGAACGATTTCGTTACTGAGAAGTCCTTGGAATCCATGAGACGGTATACGCTTCCCGAGAGCGTTTGTCCGGTAGCGGCGCGTTCGCGGACGAGGAATTTTCCTCCGCCGAGGTCTTCCGCCAATTCCGCCGGAACGATGAACGGGGCGTAGGTGGGGGTCTTGAAGAGTTCGAGGACGTTGATGGAGAACGAGTTCACCTTGTCGAGCGTCGTCGAGAGCGCTACGGGGATGTACCCTTCCTTTTCGATGTTGACGGAATAGTTTCCGAAGTCGAAGAATCCCTTGTCGTCGTTGGGAATGAACTTGATTCCCAACGCGGGCGACCACACGGAAATCCTATCCGGAGAAGGAACGGTCCGAACGTTGATGATGCCGAACGCGCGGACGATCTGCGGCTTGGCGTCGATAACCTCTTCGGGATGCTTTTCGGCGGTCTCGAGGAATTTCCACGTATCGAATTTCACGTACGGGTAGTACCCCTGGAAGAAGAGGTACAGAAATGCCGAGAGCGCCCAGACGACGATCCAGAACGCCCAGCGTTCGCGGCGCTTACGGCCGATCTCTTCGTAGTAGTTTTCGAGCATTAGGCTTTCTTACGCTGTATTTTTCGGGTAGTTTCGAAGGAGTCGAGGCGTTTGCCGAGGAAGAGCCGGATTTGGCTTTCGATGGCCGGAATCGAGAAGAGCGTGAGCGTGAGTATCGGCACGAGCGTCCATTGGAGGACGCTGAACAGGTAATCGCGCTTGCGGAACTTCGTGTAGCGCTTCATGATGTGGATCGAGATGAGAC
>JASDUA010000151.1:8304-10722 GCA_041891375.1 Patescibacteria group bacterium | reverse complement strand
GGCGTTCCAACCGGTCGAAGTGAGCACGGAGCCAGGCGAAGCGGTAGGCATCGCGGCGTTCCATGCGGCGAACGATATTCCGGCCAAACATATGGCGGCGATTGCTCCGGTGGAGAACAGCATGCCGTTCAAAAACGGTCGAGATTTTCCCATGTTCTATAAAAGAGGTACCTTTTCGCGAGAAATGGTACCTCATCGTTCTAAATAATCAAATTTTCGTTTAATTACCAGCTTTTCCCATTGGCTCACGTATCGGGCTTGGGGAGCATGCTGTCGAAGAGCGGGTCTCCCGAAAAGAGTTCCCGAAGGGAATTCGGAACGAAATTTTGGGATTGTGCCTGACCGTCGGGGCGTACGTATTTGTCTCGGTCTTTCTGAAGTTCGGCCAAACTTTTCGCGTCGGCTTCGAGTTCTTTGCGCTCTTCGACAGAAAGCGGAACGGAACCGTTGGATCAACGATTTCCGCCCGGATCGTTCTTGAGCGACGCGGGATTGCCCCCGTTCGTCCAATTTCCCGATTTGGGAGGCTCGTTTTTCGTTTCTTTATCCGTTTCAGCCGCATCTTCCTTGTTTTGTTCTTTGCCCTTTCCTCACGCTTTTCATTCGTCGTTTCCCGAGGATTCGTTGTTTTCGGGCTGTTTTTCCTGCTGCTTTTCCCCGTCTTTCGAGCCGCCTTTGTTCGATTCGTTCGACTTCCGGCTGTCGCCGCCGCTGTCTTGGTCGGGTTTTTCTTCGTTTTTCGATTCTTCCTTCTCTTGCTTCATTTGCTGGTCGAGAAGCTTTTTCACGATGTCGAAATTCGTACGCGCGTCATCGTTCCGGTCGATCGCGTACGATCAGGTATACGCTACGAGCGCGCCGTAGAGTCAGAGTTTGCGGTTCGTGCCTTCCATCGTCACCGCGTCTTTCGCTCTGGCGTTTCAGAGCGCGAGGAGCCGGAGCGATTCCAATTTTTCCCGTTCCGATTTCTCAGCGGAATTGGCTTCGGGATTCAAGACGCGAACGGCTTCTTGATCGAAGTTCGAGTTCGAGAGCGACGCGCCGTCGGCAATGCGGAGACGGTCTTTGATGGGCGATTCTTTCTTCGCGGATTCGAATCCGATCTCGAACATTTTCGTCGCCGTCTCGCCGTTTCATGACAAATGCGCCGCCCAGCCCATCAGAAAAAACGCTTCCGGCCTATGTGAGGCCAGATTGACCGCGAGAAGCGTGGCGAGCGCTATCGCGAAACCGGTTAGGAGCGCTTTTTGGATCATGCGAGGATTTTATCAGGAATGACGAATGCCGCAACGAACGCGAGGAGCGAAAAGAAATGGAAAGGCGAAACGGGAGAGCCGGAACGTTCCGTGACGGACGAATCTTCGGACGCTACCGTTGCCAAAGACTTTTCGAACGCCTTCGTCGCTTTCTTTTCGTCGACGGAGTCGCCGTCGGTCGCCTCGGCTATCCTTCGCCCGGTTTCGACGTTGGCTTTCGATACGATGGCGTTTCCGCCCGCGTCCGTTTGGTAGACGATTCCACCCATGAAATCCTTTCAGAGCGGCACTTGCGCGCCTTCTTGGCTTCCGTACGTAACCGTAAGTGTCGCGATGAGTCATTTCACGTGTTGGAAAACCGATCGGAGGCTCGCTTGGTTGGGAGTATCTTCCGAATCGCCTCCGTCCGTCAAAATTACCGCCATAACTGAAGGCTTGGCGCCCGAATCGGAGATTCACGTTCCGTACCGGTCGTCGAGATGTTTTCCCATCTTGAGATAATCGGTACCGACGGCGTTCGAATACTTGCTGGAAATTCCCGAGAGAAGGGCGAGGAACGCGGTAGCGTCAGACGTTTTCGGAATCGCTTCGTAGGTTTCGCCGGCGAATACCGAAAGCGAATATCGGTTTTGCGGATGCTTGTTCACGACTCCTGCAATGAAGGTTTTCGCGCGTTCCATCCGGCTCGCGTCTTCTTGGTCGTCAACGGCGTCCATCGACCGCGAGACGTCCAATACGAAATTGACGTCCTTTGCGGTTTCGGAATTTCCGGGAAGGTTCGTGACGATCGGCGTGAACGTCAGTCAGAGCGAGGCGATTCCCAATCCGAACAACCCTCGTCTGACGATCCGGCGATTCTTGGATACCCGGTAGTTTCACGACGTTTCCGAAAGGGGAGGGATGCCGAAAATCCGGTTCGCCAAAAGTCCGAGCGTCCAGAATCAGAACGCCGCGACGATGAGGATGATGCTGAGGGTCGTGGACATTATACCGAAGGGTCATCGTTCACGATACGGGACGTGACGGTAAAAAGGACGAGCGAAAGGAGGACGGCAACCAAAAACGGGAACTGCGCCGAAGAATACCTCTTTACGGTTTCTCGAGTGCTCGGTTTTTTCGTGGAATGGTCGAGCGCGTCGAAAATGGTTTCCAACCCTTTCAC
>JASDUA010000151.1:0-8294 GCA_041891375.1 Patescibacteria group bacterium | reverse complement strand
CGTTAGCAAAGGTTCCGGAAGTGGTCGTGGAAATGAACGCCATGAGCTCGGCGTCGACAACCGCCCTGATGGGTTTTCCGTCCGGTCAGAGGAAATAGGTTTTCTGCCCGCTCGTTTTGTCAGTGACGTAGAGGTCGATGCCCTTGGGGTCGCCGATTCCGATGGAATGGATCTTCACTTTCCTTTCGGACATGAGTTTCGCCACGGGTTTTGGGTCGATTCCCACGTTCGCTTCGCCGTCGGTCACGAGCACGACGTTCTTATCTCCCGTCGTCCCCGAAAGGCTTTCGGAAGCGAGCAGGAGCCCTTCGCCGATATTGGTTCCGGACAATCCCGGGATTTCCTGGCGGATGGAGTCGGTGGTAACTTTCGAAAGTATCGCCGTAAACGCTTCGGCGTCGCTCGTGAGCGGGCTGAGCAAAAAGGGCTTTCCTGCGAAAATCACGAGGCCGAACCGGTCTCCGTCACGTTTCGCGACGAAATTCGCGAGCACGCGCTTGGCCGCCTCGAGACGGTTTGGCGAAAGGTCTTCCGCGAGCATCGACTTGGAGATGTCGAAAACGAAAACGATGTCCGTGCCTTCTTTGTTCTCGGTGGTTTTTACGTACGGATGCCGCGGATCCGCCACGAGCGCGCCGAGGCAGGCGATTACGGTGGCTCAGAGTACGGCGCGGAGAACGTGGAGAAAGGTTCTTCCGCTTCGTCCGTTCGAACTTCATGAAATCCTAAAATGCCTTCAGAACCGAGCTTCGCGAAGGAGCATGACGAAAACCGGCACGGCAAAAGCGGCCAATGCGAGAGCTTCGGGTCGGAGAAATTCGATATTCGCGATCGGTGCCATTATCTCGAACGGATGAAGGACGTTGCGGATTCTTTGAGTCGGGCGTTCCTCTCGGGACTCTTGTCTTTAGAATACTCGAGTTCTCGCACGAAATACGCGAACGGTTCGAATCCTTCCATAGACGACGTCGCTTTCACGGCTTCGGCGGCCGTCATGTTCGGGAACATGGGGTTTCCAAGTTCCGCCACGAGGTACGCTCGAACCAGGGCCCAAATTTTTTCGGCGAAGCGGATATCGGATACGTTCAGGCTCTCGATGGATTCCAGTGCTTTTTGCTTATGTCCCTTAAACGCTTTTTCTTCGGACTTTTCCGCCGAAGGTTCCAATTTGGAAACGAGCCTCGCGAAATGGTAATAGGCAAGCGCCGCGAGACAACCGACGACGAGCGCGAAAACGAGCTCGGGAACGAACGCCGAAAAGAAATCCGCGTCCGGAGACGGGATGACCGCCGGACGGAGTTCGGCGAGAGCGCCGCTATTTTGCGTAGTACTGTCCATATACGCGTTCGAGGTTCTTTTTACATACCGCTTCCTCCCGGCAGACGAACACCCTCGCCGGTACGCGGAGATCTACGTAGGAAACGCCTCATTTCGCGAGGATTCCCCCTTCTTGCGAGTTCCAATATACCAACGTGGAAAGTTGGCGTTTTTCTGTGCCGTCGAGCGAGAATACGAGCCTCGCGCCGGAATCGAGGAATACGTGCACCTCCTGTTCGAGACGGAAGAACGCGAATTTGGCGATGGTGACTCCGGGGAGTGCCTCCTTGATGGTTTGCCTCAGCGTGATGATGCGCGACATGGCTTCTTCGCTGACGCCTTCGCGGTAGTCGAGGAACCCCGCTTCGGTCAGGTCGGGGTCGATGATGTTGATTTCGGAGAGTTCAGGGTTGCGGGTCTTGCTGTAGACGAGAACGCCGTTGCCCGTAACGCCGTAGTAGCGGTCGAGTTCCGGGAAGTAGGTGACGAATTCCGGCGGCCAGGAAGAAATGACGATCTTGAGTCCGTTCGGATACAGGCGGGTGACCTTTGCGCTCCGGATGTTCTTCTGCATCGTGATGATCGCTTTGGAAACTTCCGAAGCGTTGACGAGGAAAATGGGTGCGCCGTAAAAATCCTCAATGGATTTGTACGCGATGTTCACGTCGCTTCCCGCGTCTACGCGCTCGATGATGACGTGGGAGGGCGAAATGCGGAAATACGTAGAACCGAACGCGAGGTATCCCGAAAGTGCCACGAGCATGACGGCCATGGCGAAAGACGCGACCTTGATCTTATCGCTTTCGTTTCGGACTTTGGCATAGACCGTAGTGACGAACCGGAAACGGCCGCGGCCGGTGAATTCGAAAAGCGGCGCGGATTTCTTGGGCGCGGCTTTGGAAACGAGGTATTTCTTGGATTTTTCTTCGTGGACTTTCTTTCGAAAATTCCTCCGTTCGAAATACCGGAAGGCCGCGTCGATATGGAGTTTCAATCGCCTAAGTTCTTGCATTTTCGCGAGAAATTTCATTGAGGAGTTCGAGCACCTTGGTTTCCGGGCTGATTTCTTCCTTGTATTCCGATTTGGTTCGGAACCGGATGATCGGCGCCTTGTGAAGGCCGATTTTGCGGGAAAGTTCCGTTCTAAGTCCGCCGGCTATCGGGGCGAGCGCCTTGGGAAGGTCGCTTGGATTGAAGATGGAATCCACGTACACGTCGGCGTACGAAAAATCGGAAGAAACGCGTACGGATACGACCGAAACGATACCGAAATGCGCGTCTTTTCCCGTGTCGCGGAGCCGTTCGAGGGCGGTCTCGGTGACGCGTGCGGAAAGGTAGGCTCAAATCTTGTCGGTTCTGGAACTCATGGAGATGGGAAAATTACCGTCGGATATTACGGAAGAGGGGCTTCTATTCAATAAATTATTTGGCTTCGGACCAGTTTTTTCCGATTCCCGTGTCGACGGGCAGCCGGCACCCCGGAAGGGCGTTTTCCATAGCGTTCCGAACAATAGTCCCGAGGGTTTCCATTTCTGCCTCCGGACCTTCGAAAACGAGTTCGTCGTGGACCTGCATGATGAGGCGGCTTTCGAGTCCCGCTTTTTCGATGTCGGCCGCTACGGCGACCATCGCGCGCTTCACGACGTCTGCGGCGGTTCCTTGAACCGGCATGTTGGTCGCTTCGCGCTCGGCGCCCTTGCGGACGTTCTGATTCGAGTCGTTCAAACCTTTGATGAAACGCTTACGGCCGAGGGCGGTTTCGACGTACCCGGTAGTCCGCGCTTTCTCGAGCATGGCGTCGTAATACGCCCGAACGCCCGAATACCTGGCGAAGAACGCGTCGATGTAGCCCGAGGCCTCTGCCGGGCCCGTTCAGACAGTCTTGGAGAGTCAGAAGCCCGTGATGCCGTATATGACGCCGAAGTTGACCGTTTTCGCTACGCGGCGCTGGTCTTTGGAGATTTCTTTCGACTCGGGGAAGAGGAACCTCGCGGTTTCCGCATGGATGTCGCGCCCTTCTTCGAACGCGGAAAGGAGCGCCGCGTCTCCCGAAAGGTGCGCGAGGATCCGGAGCTCGATCTGCGAGTAGTCCGCTACGAAGTACTTCCAATTTTCGTCCTTAGGCCGGAAGCAGGATTTGATTCGGTTCGGGTAGCCTTCTCCAGACGGGATGTTCTGAAGGTTCGGCGCTTCGCTCGACAGGCGTCCGGTGGCGGCGCCCATCTGGTTGTAGGTCGTGCGGATTCTGCCGTCGGAACCGATTTCCTTAGAAAGCCCCTCGGCGTAGGTCGAGCGGAGCTTTTCGCAAGTACGGTACTCGAGGATGAGGTTGGCGATGGCATAGTTCTTTCCGATTTCTTCGAGCGTGTCGGAGTCTACGGAAAACCCGGTTTTGATCTTCTTTCCCGCGGGGATGTTCAGTTTTTCGAAAAGCACGTACTGCACCTGCTTGGCCGAATTGGGGTTGAACGGTTCGCCTACCAGGTCGTGCATCTCGAGCTCGAGATTCTTCGCGCGGGCTTTCAATTCCTCGGCGATGTCCGAAAGTGCCTCCGCGTCGACGTACACGCCAGTGGATTCCATTTTGGCGAGCACGGGGAGGAGCGTCGATTCGAGTTCGCGGATGGTGTCTCCTGCGGTCTCGAGGAGTTCGGAATCGGCAGCGAAGTCCTTGTCGGCGAAATATGCGCGCTCGAAAGCTTCGGTCGCCTGGTCGTCGGAGGGGGAATACTCGTGCACGGCTTCCGCGTAGTCACGGAAATTCGTGATTTTCCGCTTGGAATCGGAAAGCGCGAGCGAAGACTTGAGGTCGAGGAAAACTGCCATTTTTAATGCGGAAAAATCTCTTTCCCGCATTATGCGTTTCGTCGCGCGATTCGCAAACCGAAATGCCCTTGCATAAGCCGTTCCGGAGGCTATCATCATTACGGATTTACCCATAACCCCACCTCATATGGCAAAATCCTGCTCAGCCGCACAGAAACGTTTCGCCATCGCCATGCCCCTCGCCGTAGCGTTCGGTCTTCTTTGCGTATATCTGGCCTCGAATTCGAACCCCGGCATCTGGGGCACTCCGCTTATGTGGACCATCATTTCCGACCGCGTTCTCATTGGAATGATCGTCGGTCTCGCAGGGGCGTATTCCGTTCATCCGATGTTCCGTTTCCCGATTCCGGCATGGCTTCGCGGAACTTGTCTCGGTACGTTCGTTTCCGTTCCTTTGGCTTGTGGCGTCCTCGTTTTGCCCACTGCCGGAACCGATCCTTGGGCCGTATTCTGGCTTACTCTCGCTGCCGGCGCGTTCTACGGTTTCGTCATCGACATGCTCGCCTCGAAATTCGGTGGCGAAGGCCCGGAACTCTTGAAATAAATACGTACGAAAAATCCGCCCCAAGAACGGGGCGGATTTTTTATCGTTACGCGTATTTTTTGGAGAATTTCTTCAACGCCAATCATCCCGCGAGATACGGTAATCAGAACGCCGACGCGCTCGCGATGAGCGAAATGAGGACTCCGTAGTGCGAAACCTCTCAGAGAATCCAGTACGAAATGGCCGAACTCAGTGCCGAGAGTGCCAGAATGGAAGCCGTGGTCGAAAAGAAGAACCGGTCTTCCGTCACGGACTTCGCGGCGTGCGCGGTCATGAACAGCAGGAGGATTTGCGAAGCCAGCGTGACGCAGGCTGATCCGATGAACGAAAAATGCGGAATCGCGATGAGATTTCCCACGAGGTTCGCCATGGCGATGAACGCGTTGATCTTGAGCAACCGCTTCTGTTCGCCGGCCGCGATGAGCAGGTACGTGAAGAGCGAGGAAAGGAAGAAGAAAAAGAAGACGAACGATACGACCCGCAAGGCGTCCGACGCGTCGTATCCGGAAGGTCAGGTGACGAGGTAGTCGGCGTTGGCGATGAAGGTGATGACCGGCTTCGCCGCGATGGCCAAGTAGAGCGCGACCCCGGCTCAGAAGAAGAACAGGATACCGTACGCCTTCTTGACGAGCGCGCCGAGTTCGCCGGATTTTTTCTTTACGGTCGCGGTAAAGAGCGGGAGCATCGAATTGAGGAATACCGTTCAGAACATCATGCCGACCTCTACTATCTTCATGGGAACCCCGTACAGCGCGATATCCTTGTCGGCGATTTCGCGGGACTCGAGCACCGAAAGGAGGACGACGTCCACCTTGAAGAACACGGCGTTGAGGAAAAGCGCCAATCCGTAGGGAAGGGAAGCCGTCAAAATATGCTTGGCATAGGCCTTGTCGAAGGCGAACCCCACCTTTTCTACCCTCCGCGAATACGCGTAGAGAAGCCAGGTCATGACGACGTTGCCCAAAAGTCCGCAGAGCATCACCGCTCAAAGCGAAAGGGCGGGGAAGAGCAGGGGATCGTAGTTTCAGAAAACCGACTGGCCAATCTGCGTTTTGGGCAAAACGAACGTGACGACCGCGATGATCGTGAGCAGGTTCGTGAGTTTTCCCATCGTCGTGGAAACGAAAGAGAACTCGGTTTTGAGGTAAGCTTGGAGGAGCGAGAGTATCGACGAATTCACCAACCCGAAAAGCGTGAACACCCCGGCGATGAGAATGCCCACGAGAGCCGGGAACGTGTCGTATCCTGGAAGGAACGCCGCAAGGCCGAGCGAGATCGCGATAATGGCGAGTCCCATGCCCGTCCGGATGGACAAGACCGTTCCGGCAATGGATCTCACCTTCTCGGGATTGTCCTTATGGTCCGAAATTTCGCGTACCGTAATGGTGTAGAGGCCGAGGTCCGCTACTACCGAGAAGATCGACAGGTAGTTGTAGATTTTGGAATACAGCCCGTAGCCCGCAAGGTCGAGATAGTTCGTCAAAATCTTCACGAGGAAGATCGAGATCAGTGCGGTGGAGATTTTGCCGGCGATTTGCGCGGCGGTGTTCAGGTAGACTTTCTTGGTGGCCATGGTTTCCCGGTCGTTCGTTTAGTCGAAATTCGTCAGTACTTCCTTGCTTCCGTCGGAGAATTCCAAAACTACCGAACCGGTGCCGTACGCGTGGAGGTTCGAAACGTCCCTTTCGGTCGAGTAGATGACTTTGCGGTCTCCTGCGGACCGGTCGGTGAACACGTACGCGGAGTTCGAATCGCCAAGGTTCAGCATTGACGCTTTGGCTTCGTTTCATTTCTTCACGAGGGCGACGATCTTCCCGTCGGCCATCGGTACGTAGTCGTCGTAGAGCGAAACTTTTTCGAGGGCCTTGCTTATGCGATCGTACGAATACGCCCCGTTTTTATCGGTAATGACGAAGGTTCCGGCTTTCAAGCCCTTGTCCACCTTGGTAATTCCGGATGGAAGCGAGGGGTAATCGCGGTACCCGTTTTCGAGATCGAAGAGGGAAGACGCGCCCTGAGCTTCCACCCAAATGACCCCGCCTTCTCAGAGGACGACGTTCGGCTCGATTCCCGCTTCGCTCGTGAAGAGCTCCTTGTCCGTTCCTTCTGGAGAACGCTCCACGAGGCGGAAATTCGGTTTCCTGTCGGAGTAGTAGTCGAACCCTCGGAACTGGCCGTAGTATTCGCGCTCTTTTTCTTCGACGCCTTCTTCGCCGAGTATCGCTCGCTTCGAACGGAGCTCCGCAACCTTGTCTTTTCGGTCTTCGACGTACGCGGTGGTTCCGACGTCCCTTTCGAGTTGGACGACCCGGTAGATCTTATCGCTATTTCTTATGGAAACCCCTTCTTCATGCGGCTTGTAACCTCCGGCCTCGACGCGCAAAACGTAATCGAACGGCGGGACTTTCGAAATCGCGCAGTTACCCGGGCATTCCACGGAAAGCATTTTCGCTTCGCCTTTCATCAGGCTGACGGTCGCGGTTTCCGGACCACGGACGGCGACCCGTACTTCCGACACGTTTCGGACGAAGAAGAAGTAGAACGCGTAGCCGATGACGGAAAACGCTCAGAAGAGGACGAGAAGCGCCAGTTTGCGGTTGCTCATTTGCGAAAAAGAAAATTCCGAATTCCGGACGGAATCGGTATACTCGGCCCGAACTATACGGAATACGCACCCGTTTGCAATGCCCCCAGAACTCAAAGAGACCGTCTCGCGCTACCTCGACCTGACACCGGTTCCCCCGGTAATCTGTTCGGATTTTTCGGCATTCGACGCCATTGCCGAAATCACGGGTTTCCGCGTTTCCACGAGAGAAGAGCTTTTCGAATCGCCCCTTCCGGAAATCATCACGTTCGAGGCGACCGTAAAATTCGGAAAGAACGCCTTCAGCCAACGTGAGGCGGAAGAGATGTTCCGTAAGGGCGAAAAGCGCCGCGAGCCCACGTATTCGATAGAAGACGTCCGCACGATCATCGCCAAATCTTCCCTCACCGGCCAATGATCCGATAGGAAGACCGTCGTAATCTTCGATGCCGACCGTCTCAACCTTGAGGCCGCGAACGCCCTTCTTAAGACTCTGGAAGACGTCCCCCGTGGCACGCTGTTCCTCCTGACGGTCCAATCCCGTTCGAGGATGCTCGACACGGTTTTGTCCCGCTGCCTCTATGCCGATTCCAACGAAACCGCGCTCCAGCCGGACCCGGAAACGGTAGAAGCCGTCGATGCGTTCCTTTCGGGCGACTATGCCAAGCTCGTTTCGTTTTCCGCGAAGAAGAAACCGGAGCGATCCAAATGCCTCTCGGTGCTCGCGTGCTTCTGAAAAGCGGCCGCCATGGGCAAGATTCGGGACGAAGAATCCGTTTCCGTCATCGCCGACGCGTACGCGACCATCGCCACCACGAACGTCACTCCTTACTACGAACTCGACCGCGCGCTCTTCGTCATCGCCGAAGGCCTCAATCGCATGAATGGAAAGAACGCATAAAATAAAACGCCGGGAATGCCCCGGCGTTTTATTTATTTTGAATAGACTTTGGATATTCGTTCGAAAGTCTTCGCTTTCGCTTCTTCCAAAAGTTCCGCGCTCGCTTCGATACGGACGGTAAC
>JASDUA010000150.1:0-1796 GCA_041891375.1 Patescibacteria group bacterium | reverse complement strand
CGCCGAACCTTCCGTTCGGTACCACCGCCCCCGACCTCGAGGGGGTGAAGAGTTCCGGACCGTTCTCCCCGACCAGGTACGTCCTTCCGGAGTCGACCGGTCATCCGAGCGCCCTCGCTCCGGATACGTTCGTCGCTCCGGTTGCCGGAGTGGCCGAGAATCCCACCTTTTCGCGCAGCGAGATGGTTTCGCGCAGCGAAGCGTTCACGGAGTTGAGCGATACGATCATCGACGCGGCCGACTGTTTCGTTTCGGTTTTCAGATACTCGTAGAATTTCGAGTATTCCGCGGAGGTCGCTTGGATGTGCCCCTTCTGGATTTCGAGCTTCGCGGCGAGCGTCCTGGAGAGTTCTTCCGCCTCCGTCTTCATGGCGATCTGTTTCGCGGCCACGTCGTTGGCGAGGTTGATCGCTTCCATGTCGTGGAGTTCGACGCGCTTGCCCTTCTCGGTCTCGACGGAAGCGGTAAGGATTCCGTCCTTCATTCCGGTTTGGATCCGGAGGTCGTTGACGTTCTTCTGGTTCGCCTGCGCCTCGAGAACCATCTTCTTCTCGGCGAGCGCCGCGAGCTTCTTGGAATTGTCGTCTATGGCCTTTCCTTCCTCTTTCCTGGAGTCGACGACGATCTTCTCGGCGTCCGATAGGGAAGCGTATGCCTTCGCCTCGTCGATGGCCTTCTGCGAGGCGTTCGACTTGACGTACTCGCGCTCCTTCTCGAGGGCTAGCAATCCCTTCTGGAGGTCGACGAGCTGTTTCTGTTTGTCCGGATCGTCCTCCTTGGCGATGTCCGCCTTCACCTTGGCGATTTCCTCGTTAGCCTTCGTGATTTCGTCGGCGATCTGCACGCCCCGTTCCGCGAGCTTCGAATCGAGGTCGGTCGAGAACTTCAGCTTGATGTCGGCCGCCTCGTTCTTGACCTTGAGGATTTCGGCGTTCACGTCCGAGAGGGCCTTCACTCCCTCGGCCCGGTACTTCTTCCATTCGTCCGACTTTTCGCGGAGCGACTTCTTCGCGTCGTCGATGGCCTTCTTATTGTCCTTCATGCGGTCGATCATCGGCTTGATGGACTCTTCGGCCGAGTCCTTCATTTTCTTCAGCTCTTCGGCGTGCGCTTTGGCCGCCTCCTTCGAGGATCCGGAGGCGTCGCCGATCTTGTCGACGCTGACCTTGACCGCCTTGAGAGCTGGAACCGCCGCGGTGGTGTAGCCGGTAACGACCGAGGTGGCGATTTCCTTCAGACGGGCGTCGGTCCTTCCGGCGGCCGCCTGGATGTCGCCCATGGCGGAATCCCATGCGCCCGAGATCTCTTTTCCACCGTCGCTCCACGATTCTTTCATTCCCTTCACCGCCTTCGTTCCGAGGGTGTCGGCGAATTTCACGCCGTCGATGGTGGTCAATCCCATCGCCTTCCGGAACAGATTGACGCCGTCGATGGCGACGTTGATCGCCCATTGCACCGGCTGGAGGAGTCCGGAAATGGCGAGCACCACGAATCCGGCGAATTCTTCGGCCGTAACCCTAAGCCCGGTAATGAGCGTTTTGGTGACCGCCTGGACGACCTTTATCACTGAGACGATTCCAAGCGATACGACCGCCACCCCTGCAGATACGTAGGCGAAGAGATCGCGCCAGTGGAACGATTGTTCGGTGGTGGAATCCTTGGTGGACGTGGAGAATGAAGAAAGAACCTCAGAAACGAAACTGGAAAGTGCATTCCATTGTTCCGCATTTGATGCGAAAATTACCGAGAAGTAGGTTTGGAAATCATTGACGAAATCCAATATCGCTGGAGTCATG
>JASDUA010000149.1:0-1813 GCA_041891375.1 Patescibacteria group bacterium | reverse complement strand
GTAACGTCGAGGGTGTTTTTTGCGGACATAGCCGGCTAGTTAAGTGATGCGTATTCTTTCTTCAGCGATTCGATCCTTGCCTCGGTCTCTTCCGTAGGTTCTTCGAGCAGCGCCAGGCCATCGAGCCTTTCCTTCAACCTTCCGAGTTCGGAAACGATTTCCGCTCTCCTGTATTCCGAATCCACGGGCTTCGGAGCGGAGGCTTCGATATCCGCCAGCTCTTCCGCGCTTCCCGAATAGGGGATCACCTTTCCGTTTTCGAACGTGACGCGCCCTTCGATATCGGTCTCTATGACTTCGTCATACGCGAGTCCAATTACTTCCGGAACGATTTCTATCCCGTCTTCCGGAGTCTCAATCCTCGACTCCGGAGACGACTTCGGGAAAAGGGTATCGGATATTTCGGTCATATGACCGTTTCGGATGTAGCAGTACCGCATAAGGTGTGGTTAAAAGATGATTTTCTGTATCGCGTAGGCGCCAGCGGATCCTGCCCCACCAGTTCCTCCCTGCGCGGTCTGCGATGACGTTCCTCCGGTTCCTCCGGTCCCTCCCGTTATGGTCGGGGTGACCGTTCCGGAGAGCGCGGTATTGTAGAGCGCGATGAAGAGTCCGCCTCCTCCGCCTCCTCCGCCTCCTCCGCCGCCGGCGTTGAATACCGAATTCGTTCAGTTCGTTCCGTTCGTTCCGGAACAGTTCACCGTAGTTCCTGAGAACGTGAGCGTCCCACCTACTATGAGAATGAGCGTTCCTCCTCCTGCCCCTCCCGTTCATCCGGCTCCTCCGGCTTGGCCGGCAGCGGTGGATCAGCCGCCTCCGCCTCCTCCGCCCTGCGCTACGAAGAGCGGTATTTGCCCGAGGGAATTCAGGAAGTTGAGAGTCGATACGGGTACGGCGTTCGCCCCCACGCTTCCGGCCGTACCGGAGGTTCCCCCTCCCCAAGAGCCTCCAGCAGTTCCGATGGATCCATTCGCGAGCACGGACGCCCCTCCTCCGCCTCCGCCACCGCCGGCCGATACGTTGGTTCCGGAGTTATTGTTTCCACCGGTTCCGCCTCCAGGTGCCGTAACTCCGTAAAGTACTGAAATGGCGTTTCCTGGGTTTCCCGTTCCTGCCTGTCCGTTGGTGGACAACCCAGCGCCTCACGTACCGCCGGCGAGTCCCTTCCCGGAGAAATTGAACGTTGTTCCGGTAAGGTCGCAATTTCCCTGTACCTTAATGATCGTCACGCATCCGGTAGGAGTGATCGTCACAGTATTCGCTCCAGGCGCGAATGATGAGTATTGCCTAAGGATGGTGGAATTGTTCGATCCGGTAAGCGTAAGCGATCCGGTTCCGACCGCCCCGTCGCTTCCGTCCCCGAAAACCAGTTGGGTGAAGCTCGGAGTTTTGAAGGTTAAGTCATTCGATAGGAACTGTCCGGTGGTTCCGGCTGCCGCATAGTTTTCGTTTCAGGAAGCGTCGATGATAGTGACGCGCGATGCGGTCATTCCGGTACGCAGCGCCCCTACGCTGTCCAATTTCGCGGTCCCGAGCCGCGCCACCTCGTCTTGGATGTCCTTCAGCTGTTCCGCCGTTACGGTGACGGAGAACGAGTCTCCGGGGTCGAACGAGAACGCGGTATTGGTCTGCGCGGTGGCCGAGTATGACGCCGGGCAGTATCCGAACGAACGGACGATCGTGAACGTGTCCGTAGTTCCGGCGGTGACCTTCACTTCTTCGCGCTTGGTCACGCGCCCCTGGGTGTCGTATTTTTCAAGCTTCCCGAGGAAAGGGAACGAGGTGGGAAAAAGCGAACCCTGTCCGGACTGGA
>JASDUA010000148.1:0-1818 GCA_041891375.1 Patescibacteria group bacterium | reverse complement strand
CGTCCCGACGATTCCGTAGGTCTTTCCAGTAGCGTCGGAGCCCATCACGTTCCAAGAGAACGGCGAATCGGACGAGACGGCGAAGTCGAAGGTGCGTTCGACGTTCGAAGTGTCCGTACGCGGATCCTTGAAAGCGGCGGAATCGACGGTGGAGAGGGTTTTTCCCTTATCGAAGAAGAGCGGAACGATTTCCATCTGCCCCGGTTGAAGAACTCCCGAATAACTCTTGGAAAACGCCGAGAGCGAATACCCCATTTCCGCGGCGCGGCGGTCGGAAGATACGAAAACCTTTCCGTCAGCCGAAGAGCGCTTCATGACGTCTTCGAACCCTTCGCGGTGGTTCTTCACCTTGAGAAGCGCGTATTCCATCGCCCCTTCGGCTCCGGCGTACGCCGAGAAACCGTCGAAAAGCGAACGGCTGATGCGGGATTCCGCTACGAAAAGAAACAGCACGCCCGCAGAAAGCACGACCAAAAAGGCCGTGAGGAGGATGGCGATGACGCTCGAGAATCCGCGTTGGTTGGTTCGCATGCTAGTAGGACTTATAGATCTTCTCGCTGATCGTCGTCTGCGCGCGGATTTTCAATCCTGCGGCGACCTTGGGGTCGACCCCCTTCCCTTCCGGGATGGCGAGGATGAACGACGCGGTGACCTTGGCTTCGCGGAGGGCGTCGGAAGCGGCGGCACCCGACGTCACCGAGTCGCCCGAGGCGCCGACGATGTGGAACCGGAGCCCCTCGACCTTCACGCGGGAGTCGGTGAGGCGTTCTCGCGAAGACGTACCGTCGGCGGCTACGGATTCGCGGCCGAGATAGCACGCTCCGGAACCGGTCGAAGCGCACGATACGGGACCTGAAACCGAGTCTTCCATAAGGTAGTAGCGAGCGGCGTTTCCGAGGGCGTCGGCACGGATGGCCAATACCGAATTTCCGTTCTGGTAGTCGAGCGTGCGGGTGGCCGAACCTCCGTCGTAGAACGAGAGGTCGACGCCCTTTTCGCGAATCTCCTTGGCGAACATTTCCGTCATCGAACGGCCGTTCTCCTGGAGGGACCGGGCGAATTCGAGACGGCGGTTAAGCGAGAGGACCCCGAGGTAGATTTCGAACACCGAAACCATCACCACCGCCAAAATGGTGATGGCGACGATCATTTCCACGAGGGTGAAGGCGTTCTGTCGGACTCTCATATTACCTTTTCCAATCGGTTATGACGGTATTCATCGAAAGCTCGCGGTACCCGGAAGCGACCGAAACGAAATGCGCGGATACGGCGAGCGCTCCCGAAACCGAAGCCGCTCCCCCGCCGCCCGCCTGGTCGGCCGAAAGGCCGGACACGGTGACGTAGGCGAAATACGGGGTCTTGGCGTTCGAGCCCGAGCAGTCGTGCACGTAGCGGCCCTGGGCGTCGAGGCACAATCGGAATTTCGTACCGGACGCGGCGTTCGTTTCGGCGACGATGTCGGCTTTGGTGGGAGCGGCGTTGACGCGATGGACGCGCACGGGCGAAGCGGCGTTCAAAAAATCGTTCTCGACGACGTAGGTTCCCGGCGTGAGGCGGCAGTTGTCGGGCGACGCGCAAAAAGACGGATCGTCGGTAGTGACGGTGACGCCAGACCGGAGCGAATCCCAAGAGCGGACGGCCATCCAGTTGGAATCGCGGACGTTCTTGACGAGTTCGAGCCGTTCGCGCAGGAGGTTTCCTCCGACGATTTCGTCGCGGGAGCGCTCCGAAAGGAACGTCGCGGTACGCAAAAGCGAATACGCAGCCACGAGCCCGAGCGCGAACACGACGATGGCCACCATGAGTTCGATCATGGTG
>JASDUA010000147.1:10342-10976 GCA_041891375.1 Patescibacteria group bacterium | reverse complement strand
GGCGAGAACGACGGAAGCGGACCAGAGAACGCCCCAGTGGAGCGGATTCTCCGCGAGAACCGCCTTGATGTTCTTGGCTTCTTTTTTCGTTTCCTCGACCATCTTCGCGAAATTGAACGGCTCCTTGGGGGCCATCGGACGGAGGAAGACGAATTTGAA
The DNA here is from genome assembly GCA_041891375.1 of Patescibacteria group bacterium. Taxonomy (GTDB): domain Bacteria; phylum Patescibacteriota; class Gracilibacteria; order BD1-5; family UBA2023; genus JANJWP01. The sequence continues at coordinate 10,817 of JASDUA010000147.1, read as the reverse complement.
GTTCTTCGCGGAAGCCGCGAAGTCGGCCTTGCTCAGGTATCCTACTGCGTATTCTTTCGCGACTTCCTTCACGTTTTCGATATTCGGCTTCGGCGCGACGATCTTCAATTTGGTAATCGCGGAAAAATCGACGGTGCGTTCGGAATTGTCGAAGTAGTTGAGGATGAAAACGATGAGGACGACGATGAACGCCACGAGGACCATGACCGCCACCGTCGGATTTATGGCGAGGATGAAACCGGACGAAACGAGGCCGAGAAGCGAGCCTCCGCCGGCGAAAATGTTGTTCTTCGAGATGATGCTCGAATATTCCGAAGGGTCGGCGTTGTTGAGGATGTAGGAAAGCGTGGTGAGATCGTTGATTTCCTTCGCGATACCGTAGAGTCCGGCGGCGACGACGAGGAGGAGGAGGTTCGTCCCCGAATCTAAAAACGTTTCGAGGAGCGAAACGACTTTCCCTCCCCCCCCTCCTCCG
>JASDUA010000147.1:6109-10314 GCA_041891375.1 Patescibacteria group bacterium | reverse complement strand
ACGAAACGTAGATGAATTTCATGAAAATGACGCCAGCGGTCAGCATGGAAAGCCCCGAGAACGTGAAAAGCTGTTTCGCGGAAAAATACCGCTGGAGCTGGCTTACCGGAATGTCCAAAACGAGCGAAACGAGGTTTCCGAAGCCAAGGAACGCTCAGACGAGCGCCGCGGAACCGAGTTGGATGCCGAAAAAGAAGACCACCGTGAAGTGGAAGAGCATCCAAACGAACCCGATGAACGCGCTGACGTAGAAAAGGTTCTTGCGCTTGATACGGTCGGATTCGGTTTCCATCGAGACGAAATTCGTCTCCTGTTCTTTCGGTTCGGCGGGTCAGGCGACGATGTTCTTCGCTTGTTCGATTCCGCTCGCCACCCTGCTAGCCACCTGCGAAACCGCATTCGCACCCTGTGCGGCGACTTGGTTTTTAATCTCGGCGGCGGTCGAAGCGATTCGGTCGAGATGCGGCGCGACGAAAGAAGGCGCTTTTGCGCCTTGCGGTTCTGGAGTTGGGGTTGGCACGGCTTCTGGAGCGGTGTTTACCGGTGTGTCCGACATGTGTCTGCGAAAATGCGCTATCGCGTGGCATATTACCGTATTTTCCTCCCTGGCGCAACGGTTTATCGCGCCGGATACCGGAATTCCGCCATGCGGAACATGAGGACCGCTCCGGTTACCGAAACGTTCAGCGATTTTTTCTTCCCGTACATGGGAATTTCGAGAACCGCGTGGCATTTGTCTTGGACTTCCTGCGGAACCCCGTCGATTTCGTTGCCGAAAACGAGGCAGTATTCGCCGTCTTCCTCGGGCACGAAATCTCGGTAATCGAGGCTTCGGTCGGACTGTTCGAGACCGATGAGCTTCACGCCGCGGGCCGTAAGTTCGTCCATGAGCGCAAGGACGTTCTCGTGGTATTCCCAAGTTACGTAGGTATCGGCTCAGAGGGCGGTCTTGGAGATTTCCGGACGCGGCGGCGTGGGAGTGAAACCGGTCAGATAAACCCGGTCGAATCCCGCGCAGTCGGCGGTTCGGAAAAAGGATCCCACGTTATGGAGGGAGCGGAGGTCGCAAAGGAGGACGGAGGTTTTCAAATTTTTTCGGTTACATGCGGAATCGGAGGGCTTCTACGACCTTTCGGACGTCTTCGGGGATTTCTTTGGGCATCGCGGCGTCGACGACGACGAAAAGGTCTCAAACCCTTCATGACGACGATTTCCCTTTCCCTTTCACGCGGAATTTCGTTCCCGGTTTCGTATTGGCGGGGACTTTCAAGGTGAGTTTCTTTCCGTCCAAAGTTTCGAACGGCACTTCGGCTCCGAGAAGGAAATCGAAGAACGGGATGGACCTGTTGATGGTGACGTCGAGGGATTCCGGGGCCGCGCTTTCGGCCTTGGGACGCCTGGCAGAATGTTGGGATTGCCCGAACGGGGAGCTTCCTCCGAATCCGCCGCCCGAGAACAGGTCGGAAAAATCGAACGTCTGGGATTGCCCCCTCCCCTGCGAAGCTCACGAGAATCCGCGGAAAAGGTCTTCGAAACCGGAGAATCCGGCGCTTCCGCCGCCCGGAAACCCGCCGAATCCTCCCGCGTCAGCGGATCAGAACGTATCGAAGTTTTTGCGCTTCTTCTCATCGGAAAGCACTTCGTACGCCGCGGATACTTCTTTGAATTTGGCTTCGCTCGCCTTGTCGCCCTTGTTCTTGTCCGGATGATGCTTCATCGCGAGCTTGCGGTAGGCTTTCTTGATTTCGTCCGCAGTGGCGGTTTTAGGAACGCCCAGGACGTCGTACGGATTTTTCGACATGGTGGAAACTACGGTGCGGTAACGGAAAAGATTCAGAGGGATTCTTTCGCCCTGCCGGAAATTCGGTAGGCTCGGACGAAGGAATCCGGATACGAGAAACTCGCTCACTTCCGATCGATTTCGAAAACCGAACGCGATCAGAGCGACGTGATGACGATGCTTCCCGTAGCGGTTGCGGGCAGCGCGACGTTCGCGGCGGCCCCCGGAGAGAGCGCGACGTTCGCGACGGGGGTTCCGGACGAATCGTAGGTCGCGAATTCCAACGGATCTCCGCTCGCCGAATAGGCTTCGAAGTCGGTCGCCGACGATTTGGAGAGGATCGAGACCGTCTGCGGATTGCCGGCGAATACGGCTCCCGTATGGATGCGTCCGTCGTCGGACGGCGATTCGAAAACGTATCACGCGACGGGGACCGAATACGAGGTCGGGTCGGCGGAAATCCTGGAGAGCGCGTCCGCGAGAGTGGAGAGCGAACGGACTGCCGAATCGCGGGATGCCGATTCCGAGAGCGCTCCGTTGAGGCTCGTACGGAACGACGCGAAGAACGCCAGAAGGAACGCCGAAAGGAAAACGGCGTACAAAAGTATGGATCAACGGCGGGATTCGAGCATTCGTACGGGTTTTTCTTCGGCGCTATGGCGGCATCCTACCTTTTTTTCGGACTTTTTCAATCGGCCCATCCGGCTATAATGCGCGCATGTCCAAACAGAAAGAGAAAATCTCGTCGATACTTTCGAACCTTCCGGAAACCCCGGGGGTATACCAAATGAAGGATTCCGCCGGAAAAACCATCTACGTCGGAAAATCGGTCAATCTGAAGAGCCGCGTCAGCTCGTATTTCAACGGCAAATCGTCGCTCGGACCGATGAAGCAGCAGATGGTCGAAAAGATCGCGGACATCGAAATCATCGAAACCCGAACCGGTACGGAAGCGCTCGTCCTCGAGACCAACCTCATCAAGGAAATCCGCCCGAAATACAACGTCCTCATGAAGGACGATAAAGATCTGGCCTACGTCCGTATCACCGATGGGCCGGTGTCGGCGGTCGAACGGACCCGCATCCGCGGAAAAGACGGGAAATATTTCGGCCCCTATCCCTCCGGCTCGGGGATTTCGACGTGCCTCGAACACATGCGCCGGCTCTTCAAGGTGCGTTCGTGCCGGATGGAGTTCGCCAAAATATGACCCGCGGAAACCGATCGGCTTTCCTTGGCGGAACGCGAGACCGGAGTCCGAATAACCAACAAGGCCGGACGTACGCCGCCGTGCATGGACTACTACATCGGCATCTGCCCGGCCCCGTGCCTATTGAAGAAGGAAACTCTCGGCGCCCACGCCGAAAACGTGGCGAAGCTCGAAAAATTCCTTTTGGGAGAACGCAGCGACGTCATCGAATCGCTCGAAACCGAAATGCGCGAACGGGCGAAGAACCTCGAATTCGAAGAAGCGCAGAAGATCAAAGAACGCCTCGTGGCCGTGCGCGCGCTTTCCGAAAAGCAGATCGCCCGGAATTCCGTCACCGACGAAGCCGACGTTTTCGTCATCCTCGAAAAGAACGGCCGGACGTTCGCCGGCTTCTGCCGCATCCGCGATACCGAACTCCGTTCGCTTTCCCGACATAGCGCCGACAATCCTCTCGAAGAATCGCAAGACGAACTCGCTGCGGCCTTCCTGACCGAACTCTACGCCGCACCGGATGCCGATTTGCCGGACGTCCTGTTTCTCGAACGCGAAATCGAGGACGAAGAATTCTCGGCGTTCCTCAAGGAAAAAGGCATCCGCGTCGAACTGCCCAAAATCTGACCGAAAGCAGAACTCGTCATGTTCCTGCGGACGAATGTGGCGGGGTACGCGCTTCGCGACGGCATGGAAAAGATCGCCCGCCGCGCGTTCTGACGCCCGACGATGGCGTCGATTCTCGAAGGCATCGGTTTCGAGCCGCCGAAAAAGGGCGAACTCGAATTCGAATGCTACGACATTTCCCATACCGACGGACACTTCACGGTCGCGTCGAGAGTCGTGACGACCAACGGCAAAGCGAATCCGAACAAGTACCGGAAATACAAAATCAAATCCCTCGCCGACGGCATGATCGACGACTTCGCCAGCATGCGCGAAGTGATGTACCGGCGCGTTCTGGAAGGGTTCGAGTCGAACAATTTCCCCACGATGTTCCTCATCGACGGAGGAAAAGGGCAGCTTTCGTCGGCACGCGAAGGCATCGAGAGGGCGGTGGCGGAGTGGAACGCGAAAGGAACCGGGTCCGACTTTCGGGCGAAGGCCTCCGCAGGACGGAACGGGGTTCGCGACCCGCAAACGTCCTCGGCTTCGCCTGCGGATTGTTTGCCAGGGTCCGCGACCGCCGATTCCGTCCGAAGACCAGCCGAGACCGGAACGCCGGAC
>JASDUA010000147.1:0-6099 GCA_041891375.1 Patescibacteria group bacterium | reverse complement strand
CTTCCCTGCCACTTCATCTCTTCCCCTCCGTCCCCCTCCCCTCCCCTTCCTCGCTTCCCTCGCCAAGCGTGAAGAGGAAATCTTCACCGAAGCAAACGAGGAGAGCGTGAAATTCGCCAAGGGCAGCCCCGAATTGGCCGTCATCGTGAACCTCCGCGACGAAGCGCACCGGTTCGCCATTACGTTCAATCGGAAAACCCGTTCGAAAGCGATGAAAAAAAACGTATTGGAAGAACTTCCCGGATTCGGTCCCGCGACTCGGAAAAAACTCCTCACTGCCGCGGGTTCGGTCGAAGGCATCCGCGAACTCGACCGGAGCGAACTCGAAAAAATCCTCAACAAAACGCAGATCGAAACGCTCGAAAGCCACGCGATCATCTAACCCCGAAAAATCATGCCATTCCCCGTTTACGAAGGATCCGAACTCTTCATTACCGCGAAAGTCCGCTGAGTAATGGTGAAAGATGGAAAAATCTTCCTCTGCAAGCTCTCGAAGGCCGGATTCTACTGCCTCCCGGGAGGAACGCTCGAACCGGGAGAAACCCGCTTGGAAGGACTCCGTCGGGAAATCGTCGAGGAACTCGGCGTCGAGCCGAAGATCGGGCCGATGGTCTATTCGCAGGAATTCACCCGCTCCAGCGGCCTCACCACCTACGATTTCTGGTATGCCATCGAGAACGTCGAAGATTTCGAGAACGTCGACATCTCCAAGGCCAGCCACGGGTTCGAGCACGACGAGGTGGGCTTCTACGACCTCGAGGATATCGCCGGACTCTATAAACCGACTAATCTGCCCGAACTCGTGGCCGTCTGGAACCGGAATCCGAACGAATTCGTACAGCCCGAGTAACCGTCGGGAAATCCGCCCCGCCGAGGGCGGATTTTTCATGGATTGCCGCCTTGCCTTTCGTACGCCGCATGCTATACTCGGGAGCGAACCCGATCACTGCCGAATGTCGATTTCGAAAGACATAGAGAACAAGATCAACATCGTTGAGCTCGTCTCCAAATACGTTCCCCTGAAAAAGGCAGGAACGAATTTTAAGGCATGCTGCCCTTTCCATAATGAAAAAACGCCGTCTTTCATCGTTTCGCCGGCGAAAAACATCGCGTACTGCTTCTCGTGCCACAAGGGCGGAGGGCCGATCAATTTCCTCATGGAAATCGAGAAGATCGAATTCCGCGAAGCCCTCCAGATCCTCGCGAAGGAAGTGGGGGTCGAACTCCGAACCGATTTCACCAAGGATTCCGAACGTCGCACCGACGTCTACGAAATCTACAAGGTCGTCGCCGAAAACTACCACACCGAGCTCTTCCTTCCCGAAAACCGCGAGAAGCTCGAGTACGTCCGTTCACGCGGGCTCACCGATGAAACGATCGCGAAGTTCAAGATCGGCTATTCCGGCAACCCCCGCGAACTGTTCTCCAAACTCAAGGCCCGCGGAATTCCCGAGCAGGACATTCTCGACTCCGGAATCTTCGTCGGACCCGGCCGCGACAAGTTCTACGGCCGCATCATCTTCCCCATCGCGAACTATTCGGGCAACGTCGTGGCGTTCACGGGACGCATCGTGGGACAGGGCGAACCCAAATACCTCAATTCGCCGGCTTCCAAGATCTTCGACAAGAGTTCCATCCTCTACGGACTCCACCTCGCGAAATCCGAAATCAGCAAGCGCGGCTCGGCGATCGTCGTCGAAGGGCAGATGGATACGGTCTCGCTCCACCAAGCCTGAGTGTCGAACGCCGTCGGAATCAGCGGAACGGCACTCACCAAAGAGCACGCGAGCTACCTCAAGCGCCTTACGACCAAGATTTTCCTCTGCCTCGACTCCGACGACGCGGGAACGAAGGCCACCTTCGCCAGTATCGAAGCCCTCGCCAACGAAGACTTCGAAGTGCGCGTCATCCGCATTCCCAACGGAAAGGATCCGGACGAATTCGTGAAGAACGGCGGCGACTTCAACGAGCTGCAGAAACATTCGCTCTCGGTCGTCGAATTCTTCATCAAGGAAGGCGGACGGCGCTACGATTTGACCGGCGCCCCCGGAAAAACCGCCATGATCCGCGACCTGTTGCGGTTCGTCCGAGGACTGACCGACCGCATCGAAGCGGACATGCGGCTTCGCGAAGTGTCGCGAGCCATGGACGTTTCGCTCGACACCCTCTACGCCGAACTCCGGGGAATCCGGGAAAAACGTCCCGAAGAGCGGAAAATCGAAAAAAAGGAAGGTTTCGAACTCGGAGAAATCCTTGCTGGATACTGCACGCTCTACGGTTTTTACGATTTGTATTCCGAGAATTTTCCGTATACTTCGGCTCACTGCCGGGATATCCCGTCTTTTTCCGTATTGGAGCGCGTCGTAGCGGCCAAAAACGCCGAAGGCGCGGGCGTCGATCCCAATAGGCACAAGGCCGTCGAAGTTTCCATAGAAGCCGAAAACGCCGAACTCACGCCGGAATCGATACGGCTGAAATTCCTAGAAAACGTCAAAGAAGCCAAGAGGAGGGCTTATTCCACCGAATACTACGACACGATGGATTCGCTCGAACCGGGTGACGACATCGCCGTAAGCTCCGCGATGATGAAGCTCCAAGGCAAGGCGAGGCAGCTGGGCATCCCCCACCAGCCGATACCGCGAAATTTGCTCAAGACCAACTAACTCTCACGAGAATGCCGAAGAAGCAGGACCCGAAACAGGACGCGACGACGATCGAGGAAGTCGATCTCTCCAACATCGACGCGCCGGTAGACGAACTTTTCGACGCCGTCATCGAAATCAAGAAGCCCTCGAAGAAGAAATCCGAGTTCGAAATCGAAGAACACGACGAAATCCTTTCCGAAGCGGGCCTCACCGCGTCGTTCGGATCCGCCGATCCCGATTTCGAAGAATTCGAAGAGGAGTTCGACGAGGATTTCGACGAAGAAGACGGCGAAGAAGACGGCGAAGGAGGCGGGAAGAAAAAACGCGAACGCGGTCTCGCCCGCCTTCCGGTCGACCGTTCCCAAGACAAGCGCCGCATCGGCAAGGGCCTCCAGAAGTTCATCGACGTCACCGTTCCGCCGGAGATGCTCGAAGGGCTCGAAGAAAACATGCAGCTCCTCTTCAAGAAGGGCAAGGTCGAAGGACGCATCACCCATGACGAACTCATGGCCGCGCTCCCCAACGCCGAAGACGACCTCGACAAACTCGACGACATCTACACCCGCCTCATGAAGCTCGGCGTGGAAATCGTGGATTCCCTCGACAAGGAAGAACTCTTCAAGCACGACGAAAAAGAAAAGGCCCACGAAATCGACCTCTCCGAAATTTCGGACGACTCGATCCGCATGTACCTGAACGAAATCGGACGCTTCGCCCTCATCGACGCCGAAGAGGAAGTCCGCCTCGGTCGCCTCATCAAGCGCGGCGACCAGTCGGCACGCCGCAAACTCGCGGAAGCCAACCTCCGCCTCGTCGTTTCCATCGCCAAGAAGTACATGGGCCGCGGTCTCGGCCTTCTCGACCTCATCCAGGAAGGAAACGTCGGACTCTTCCGTGCCGTCGACAAATTCGATCCGGAAAAGGGCTTCAAATTCTCCACGTACGCCACCTGGTGGATCCGCCAAGGCGTAACCCGCGCCATCGCCGACCAGGCACGCACCATCCGCGTTCCGGTCCACATGGTAGAAACCATCAACCGTTTCACCCACACCTTCCGCCGCCTCACGCAGGAACTCGCCCGCGAGCCGCTCATGGAAGAACTCGCGCTCGAATTGGACATGGACATCCGCAAAGTGCGCCAAATCATGCGCATCTCGCAGGACATCCTCTCGCTCGACTCCCCCGTCGGCGGCGAAGAGGACACCACCCTCGGAGACTTCGTCGAAGACGACAAGTACCTCACTCCGGATAAGGCCGCCAACCTCACGCTCCTCAAGGAAAACCTCTACGAGATGCTCGATTTCCTCACTCCGCGCGAACGCAAGATCATCATCATGCGCTTCGGTCTCGACGGCGGCGAAATCCACACCCTCGAAGAAGTCGGCAAAGAATTCGGCGTCACTCGCGAACGTGTCCGCCAAATCGAAGCCAAGACCCTCGAAAAGCTCCGCACCCACCCGAGCGCGGACAAAATCCGTTTCTTCAACTAAGAAAAAGCGGCGCTCCGGCGCCGCTTTTTCAATACCGCTCTCGATTTCCCACGAATCATTGATAGAATTACCAAGTTAATCCAAATTTTCCCATGTTCGAAATCAACGTCGGTATCCTTCTCGACAGCTATTCCGGAGATTCCCAGACGCTCGAATTCTCCGGCGACGTCATTCCCGGAACGTTCGAAGACGTCGAAACCCTCTCCCCCGTTTCTTTCGAGCTCACGCTCATTACGCTCGACGACGGCATAGAAGCGGTCATCCGCAACCTGAACGCCAAAGTCCGCTACGAAACCGTCGTCCACGACGTCGAAATCGACGAAGTCGCGCGCACTTTCAAGACCGAATTCGATCCGCTCGCGACCGACGACGTACGCTTCGTGAACAAGAAAAACATGTCCATCGACCTCACTCCGGTGCTCCGCGAGGAAATCATCATGGCGTGTTGTTAAGAACGGCTCTCGGAATCCCGTTACCAATTCCCCCTATGCGCAAAGAGAAATTCATGAGCTGGGACGCCTACTTCCTCTCGGTAGCTCTCCTTTCCTCGTTCCGATCGAAAGACCCCAAGACCCAGAACGGCGCCTGCGTCGTGGATACCGACCGAAAGATCGTCGGAATCGGGTACAATGGGCTTCCGATCGGTCTCGACGACGGGAATCCCCAATTCTGGACCGACCACGACGACATGGACGCGGAAAATTCCAAGCACACCTACGTCGTGCATGCGGAACGCAACGCCATCTACAATTCGTTCGGGCGCAATCTTAAAGGCTCGACCTTGTACTGCACGCTCTATCCGTGTCCGAACTGCGCCCAGACCATCGCCCAGTCCTGAGTGAAACGGGTCGTATACCTCAATATCAAACCGCATCACGATTCGGAAAACCGGGCCGTGAAGAAGATGTTCGACGGTGCCGGAATCACGCTCGAAGCGTTCGACGATTTGGAAGTGCCGGATGCGGAAGTCATCAAGGATCTCCTGAAAGTGAAGGCGGAGAAGTATTCGTAGGATCTTTGTCATCCTGGAAAAAGTACGGTAAACTTCCGAAAAGCCCAGTTACTCGAAATGACGGCAAAAAATGGCGGAAACCTCCAAAAAACTCCGGGCAGTCGTGGTCCATGGCAGCTGAGATAGATCGGAAAGCCTTCTGCGTGGCCGTGCGATGGCAGTGAACGCCTTAATGGCAAATTCTTCGAACGCGGCTATGGCGGTACTCGATACTCGGGTCGATTCGGTTATCGTTTTTTCGGGTTCGAAAACCATGGGACCGGACGCTCCGTCCGAAGCGGAACTCATGTACCGAACGTTCGCGAAACGTCTCGGAATTCTCAAAAGCCGCATGGAAAAAGCGGGGATTTCCAGTCCGGAAAGCATCGTCGTGCCCGATCGCCCAGCAGGAACGACGAGTTGGGAGATTACTATCGGCTCAAAGAGCGTAACGGTTTTTTTGGAAGAAGATTCCGTAGATACCGAAGATAACGCCGAAAAAACCTCCGCCATTCTCGAGCGCCTGGCGGCCTCCGGGAAATACGACGAAATAGTCGTCAGTCCGATGTCCAGCGACTTCCACGTAAAACGGGTCCGCCAAGCTTTCGAAAGGAACGTCGGGCACGATATCATCCCCATGTCGGCGGAAAGCGAATTGGCGAATGCCGGATGAAGGTACGAGGAATGCGCCCGATTGGAGAAAAATCGCAACCTTCCCGTCGGCGACGCGCTCGAAATCATGAAACGCCTTAAGCGGGCGGTTTGAAAAAAGACCGTCGGGGCACGCCCTTTGGTCGGAACGAAGCGGGTGGTTATGGAGATTTGCCTCGGTTTGGCCTCCCGGACGGAAGCGGGAAGAAAAATCATCAGAATGAAAACCGCAAAAAGTGTGGCGGACGATTCGGCAATCGAAAACCGCCCTTAATTTAGGGGCGGATTTCGGTTAATTCCTGAACTCCTTCTTGAAATTCCT
>JASDUA010000146.1:3978-10989 GCA_041891375.1 Patescibacteria group bacterium | reverse complement strand
GTCGTGGGAAATGATGAGGTAGCCGCCCTTCCAAGTCTCCTGGAGGTACTTTTCAAGCCACTCCGCGCTTTTGAGATCGATGAAGTTCGTCGGCTCGTCCAAAAGGAGGAAATCCGGCTTGAGGAGGAGGATTTTCGCGAGGGCGATCTTGGTTCGCTGTCATCCTGAAACTTCCTTCAGCTTCGAATCGAGAAGGTGGAAAATGCCGATACCGCGGGAGACACGGTCGATTTCGCGTTCGTAGTCGTACCCGCCTACGGCTTTGAATCGTTCCAACGCGTCGCTGTAGCGCTCGACGCCGTTTTCGTCGCCGAGCGTCAATTCTGACGCGGCGAGTTCCGCTTCCGCTTCGAGAACGAGGGGGAACGCGTTGCGAAGCTCTTCGCCGACGGTCTTTTCCTCCTGGTCGAAGTGGATTTGCGCGAGGTATCCGAGCGTGAGTCCGCCGGTATTGTCGACCGAACCTTCGAAACGTCAGAGAAAACGCTCTCCGGCATCGTCGGCCATGGTTTTTTCGCCGGTGACGATCTTCATGAACGTGGTTTTCCCCGCGCCGTTCCCTCAAACGACGGCGATTCGGTCGTCGTCGTTGATGATGAGCGAAGTGTCCCGCATGAGAACTTCTCATCCGGGCAATTCGTAGCGCTGTATTTTGACGTTCAGGTGACGCATGGCGCGGATAATATTCCGAGGCGGGAAATTTGCAATTTGCGTTCGACCGTTCCCGGCATATAATCGCACGTCATTTCCCAAAACCATGTCCAAAGCGAAACGCCAGAACGGCATCATCATCAAGACTCCCGAACAGATCGAAGGCATCCGAAGGTCGTCCTGGCTCGCCGCCGCGACCCTCGACATGATCGGACAGTACGTCAAACCCGGAGTCAACACCGAAGAGCTCGACAACATCTGCAACGCGTTCATTTTGAAGAACGGCGGAATTTCGGCCTGCATCGGGTACCACGGTTATCCCAAATTCACCTGCATCTCCATAGGTGACGTCGTGTGCCACGGAATCCCCGATTCCAAAACCGTCCTCAAAGACGGCGACATCGTGAACATCGACGTCACCACCATCGTCGACGGATACTTCGGCGACACTTCGCGCATGTACCTCGTAGGCAACGTTTCGGGCGAGGCGAAAAAACTCGTGGACTCTACGAAAAAGGCTTTGGAGATCGGCATTTCCGAAGTCCGCCCGGGGAACCGGTTCGGCAACATCGGTTTCGCCATCGGCAACTATGCGGAAAAACTCGGGTACGGCGTCGTTCGCGAATATACCGGACACGGCACGGGAATCTATTTCCACGAAGAACCCTACATCGTCCACAAGGCTCCCAAGGATTCCGGGTCGAAAATGGAAGTCGGTATGGTCTTCACCATCGAACCGATGATCAATCTCGGAACCCATAAGACCAAACTTCTTTCGGACGGATGGACGGTAAAAACCTTCGATGGCAAGCTTTCCGCCCAATTCGAACATACCGTCCTCGTTACCGAAGACGGTTGCGAAATCCTCACGACGACCTAATCCGTCCCTTCCGTTTCACGGATTGCGGAAGCCGAAGAAAAACCCCCGCATTCGCGGGGGTTTTGAATCCGTCAATTTTAGGCGGATCAACGTGGGTTCGGCTTCCATTCGAGACAACCCATCTCCTGGATCTTCCGAAGGATGTCGGGTGCCGACGGATGGTCTTCGAAGAGGGTTTGCAGAACGAGGGAAACGAGGTTCCAGGCTTCGGGCGTCCTCTTTTTGGAAAGGAAGGCGTCCATTTCCTGGGGCGTCAGGCCTTCGCGCGATTTGGTCAGCATCTCGAGCACGAGCTCTTGGATGTCGCCCTTCGCGGTCAGATCGACGATTACCGAAGCGAACGGACGACGGGACCAGTCCCAAGTCGAACGCCGCCTGGCGGCTTCTTGCACGTCGAGAAAATTTCGAACGGCAGCGGAAGTCATAGGGTGGCCCCCATTTCTTTCGCGATGTCCAAAACTTCCTTTTTACGCTGGCCGTTGCCGTAGAAAACCACGGCGACTACTGAGACGAGGAGGTTCCACGCCGCCGGAGTCCACAACTTCTTACGAAGCTGGGATACCTGGTAGCGGTAATACGCCTCTTCGTCGCAACCGGCCATTTGGCGAACGAATTCGCCGATTTCGAACGCCGCCGAGAAATCGAGCTCCGCGGTGACGAGGTTTTTAGGATCCGACATATCCTGCTCCTGTTGCTGGTTTTTCAATAGCCGCCCATTTCCTGGATGACGCTGACGATCAAGCCGTAAGAGGCATGATTAAGCAAGGATACGCGGGCGGCGATACCGAACGCGTTCCATTCGGCAACGGTCCACTTTTCCTTGCGGATGTCGTCGATGCGCAACTTGAGCACGCCGTCGTTGTGCGCGTTCTTGATCGAATCGAGATACGCGGAAATTTGGGGAACCCGCTTCAAAGAAACGGGAAGAACGGGATCGGTATTCGGATCGGCTTGTTCGGCCATGGCGGCTTCCTTTCAGTTTGGTTTTGGGACGCAAAATCGCGACGGGATTTTTATACCGTCGCGATTCGAATTGTCAAACGTGAATGTCCGGGATTTTCTCCGCTTTTCGACTATCCGAGGCGCTTCTTAAGCATTTCGGTGAACATTTTGGGATTCCCCTGCCCCTTCGACGCCTTCATGCAGGATCCTACGAGGAAGCCGAAGAGCTGGACCTTACCCGCCTGGTACTCGGCGACCTGCGCGGCGAATTCGGTGACGACCTGTTCGACTACGGCTTCGAGAGCGCCGGTGTCGTTGACCTGGCGGAGACCGAGACGGTCGACGATTTCATCGGTCGTTCCGCCGTTTTCGAAGAGTTCTTCCACGACCGCCTTGGAGTTGGTCGAAGAGAGTTCGTCCTTGGCGACGAGGGCGATGACGCGGGCGAGTTCCTTCGCCGGAACGTCGAGGAACGACTTGGCTTCTTCGCTGCGGACGCGCGAGTTATGCTCTTGGACGATGGCGAAAAGCACGGTCGTGACGTACGAGCAGGATTTCTTCGCATCCCCGGTAAGCGCGACGAGCTCTTCGTAGTAATCCGAAAGGGAACGTTCGTTGGAAAGGATGCGCGCGTCGTCTTCCTGGAGTTTGTAGTCCGAAAGGTACTTGCGACGGCGGTCGATGGGAAGTTCCGGCACGAGGCGTGCTTCCACGAATTCCTTCGAAACGTGGAGCGGCGGAAGGTCGGGTTCCGGGAAGTAGCGGTAGTCCATGGCGTCTTCCTTGGAACGCTGCGGGCGGGACTCGCCGTGTTCGTCGTCCCAACCGCGGGTTTCCTGTGCGACGCGTTCTCCCGCTTCGTACATTTCGACCTGGCGGGCGTACTCGTTGTCGATGGCACGGCCGATAGCCGAAAAAGAATTGAGGTTCTTAAGTTCGACGCGGTTGTTGAGAACGTCAGTTCCCGCGAGGCGGATGGAAATGTTGACGTCGCAGCGAAGCTGTCCCTTTTCCATATCTGCGTCGGAAGCGCCGCACCAACGCATGATTTTCTGAAGTTCTTCGAGATATGCGATGACGTCGGCCTTCGAGCGGAAGTCGGGCTCGGTGACGATTTCCATGAGCGGAGAACCGGCGCGGTTGTAGTCGAGGAGGGTCGAAGAACCGGCGTGGACGAGCTTGCCCGCGTCGTTTTCGATGTGCATGCGGTGGATGCGGAACGTCTTTTCGACGCCTTCTACCATGGCCTTAACTTCGCCGTGTTCGGCGATCGGGTGGAAAAGTTGGGTAATCTGGAAGCCGGTCGGAAGGTCCGGGTAAAAATACGACTTGCGGTCGAATACCGAAACTTCGTTGACGGTCATGCGCATGGCGTTCGAGGCGCGCACGGCGAGGTCGACGATCTTGTCGTTCAAAACCGGAAGCATTCCCGGAAAGCCCATGCAGACTCCGCAAACGTTCTCGTTCGGCTCTTCGGCGAGCGCTACCGCGTTACGGCAGGAGCAGAACATTTTGGTTTCGGATTTGACGCGGACGTGGGTCTCGAGACCCATGACGATTTCGTATTTCATGGTAACTGGAAAAAGAACCCGCGGATTGTATCGAAATAATTGCGAAACGGAAGCCTTTGTGGCTCAATATTTGGGATATTGCCGTAACCGTTCCGGCTCCATGTCCGTCCTCTTCAAAAAAATCGCCGCCTCCGTCGCAGCCATAGCCGTCGTCGCCAATTCTATAGGAGTACCCGCGTCGTTCGCCGCACCGGCCGCGCCAGCTTCTAAAAAGGTTTCTTCCCAATCCGCGGTCGCGAAAGCGCCCGCCGAACTCACGGCCCGCCTCAACGCCCAAAAAGCGGCCCTGGAGACGAGCGGAAAGTCCGCGAAATATTCCCGTGCGGAAATCCGCTGGAACGACGCCGCGTCGAAACCGAGCCAGATTTCCTGACTCAAAGCGAAGGCGTCCAAAAACCTCGCGAACGACGTCCAGTCGGTATTCGACGATTTCTCGCCCCTTTACGGCCAGAAAAATCCGTCGAAAAAACCGAAGCTCGTCCAATCCTCCCAATCAGTTTCGAAACTCAACGGGGAAAAGCACGTCCGCTTCAAACAGACCTACTCGGGACTCCCCGTCATCGGCTCCGACGTCGTCGGACACGTGGACGAAGATGGGAACCTCTACCAGATCGACGGCGCGTCCGTACCGGAAATCACCGTCGATACCACTCCGAAGGTAACCGACAAGCAGGTTTCCGACATCGCCAAATCCGTATACGGGAAGCGGGCGAAATTCAAAACCACCAAACCGCAGCTCGCCGTACTCGCCGAAGCGTCCGGCCAGAATCTCGTCTGGCAATTCGACGCGTCTTTCGAAACCCCGAAGGACGGGCCTTCGAAAATCCGCTACGTCGTCGACGCTAAGAGCGGAAAAACGCTCCGGTCGTACGATACTATCGCGCACAACTCCCCCGCGAACATCACCGGCGACCTCCTCGTATGAGAAGGGTGAACGCAGGTCGCGCTTTCCGGTACCGTGTATTCCGGCGATGGAAACACCTATATGTGGGATCCTTACGAGCGTCTCGCGTACGTATACAACTTTTCAAGCAATACCTGAGCATACGTCGACGCACAGAGCGTGGCGTTCCGTCCGAATTCGAACTGGGGATCGTCGGATCCTACGGAAGTATCGGCCGCATACAACCTCCAGAAGACGCTCGACTTCTTCAAGCCTCTCTGATTCACCGTCCAAAACATCGCGTTCAGCGCGACGGGGCAGACGACGGTAGGATTCGCCGTCCACTACGGAGACAACTACAACAACGCCTTTTGGAACCCTGGCGACGGATTCTACTTCGGCGACTGAGACGGAACGAGCCTCGCCTCGCTCGCTACGATGGACGTCGTGGCGCACGAATTCTCGCACGCATGGACCGAAAACACTTCCGGTCTCGTATATTTGAACGAAGCCTGAGCGCTCAACGAGTCATTCTCCGACATCATGGGCGTTACCGTGGAACTCCTCAACCAGCAAGACGACCGCGCATCCTATCCGAACTCCGCCGCGGGAAAGGGCGACTGGCTCATCGGCGAAGACGTGCTCCGGCTTCCGGGAATCGGATATTCCTCGCTCCGCGACATGCGCGATCCCGCGAACTCCGTAACCGTGGGAACGGGAGGCGAGCAACCGACCAAATACAAAGGAACGTACTGGTACTCGGGAACGAGCGACAACGGCGGCGTGCATCAGAACAGCGGCGTTCAGAATTTCTTCTACTACCTTCTCGCAGAAGGAGGAAAAGGTATAAACGACGGTCTCTTGTACAGCGTCGACGGAATCGGATTGCAGAACGCCGCACGCATCGCGTACGAAGCCAACACGAATTTCGTTACGAGCGAAGAAACCTACCAGACCGTACGCCAGGCCTGGATCGACGCGGCGAATGCCGTGAATCCCGCGTTCGTCGCATCGGTAGAGAACGCGTGGGACGCCGTAGGCGTAGGGCCGGAAATTGCGTACCCCGCATTCGTAACGAACGACGAGAGCTTCGAAAACGACGTCGCCATTCCGGCAGGATGGACGACTTCCGGTTCGGGCAATTGGACGCTCAGCACCTCTACCGGGGCAATCGGAACCAAATCCCTCGAATCCCCTGCAATCGGAAATAAAGAATCAGCCACCGTTTCATACTCCGCGACGACGGAAACCGGATACCTCTCGTTTTTCGCGAGGACTTCGAGCGAAAGCAATTACGACTTCCTCAAGCTCTACGTCGACGGGACACTGAAGGGAAAATGGTCCGGAGAAAACGCCTGGATGCCGATCAATGCCGAAATCGGAAAAGGCAGCCATCAGTTCGATTGGACCTATGCCAAGGACGTCGTCATGACCTGAGGATTGGACCAGGTAGGCATCGACGCCGTACATTTCGAAACCATGACCGGAACCGTCGAAATCGCGTCGGCGACCGGTAACGGAGACGTCCGATCGAAAAACGGACTTACCGCGGTCATTGCCCTCGACGGTCCGGGAACCTACTACTTTCAGAACGTGAACGCCGACACCGTTTCCAAGGGAACGGGGTCCGGAACGGTCACGATTCCCCTGCCTTCGGCTCCGGAAGGTTCGAACACCGTTCGATTCCAATACCGAAACGCGCGCAATTTCGTCTCCCCCATTTACGAAAAGACTTTCTTCGTGGACGGCGTGGCCCCGATGAAAAGCGTCGTAGTGGCACCCCCAGCGAACAGTAGCGGATCAACGGTGGCCTTCGACTGGTCCGATTCGGAAGACTCTGGTTCCGGACTGCCATCCGTTCCGTATTTCTACGAACTTTCTGGAGACTCGGGGTTCGCCATCGTCACGGAGTCCGGAGCGACGAGTTCCACGGGCGTCATACTCAATTTGGCAGAAGGAACGAACTACTTCAGGGTTTCCGTATCCGACGTTGCCGGAAACGTCACCGTTTCGGATCCGGTATCGGTATTCGTAGACACCCTCGCGCCCGATGCGCCGACGGAACTTTCGCTCAACTGAGGAAG
>JASDUA010000146.1:0-3968 GCA_041891375.1 Patescibacteria group bacterium | reverse complement strand
TGAACGGGCAGCGTCAATTCCGTGCGTTTCTCTGGAAAATCCGGAACCGGCGAGGTCGGAAATTCCGTACGTTACGAAATCAGCGATCGGAATTCGGTACACGTGATCACCGGCGCTCTCGCTGTCGGATCGGACGGAACCTTCTCGACCGACCTCGACCTCTCTTCGCTCGACGACGGAATGATAAGCTATTCCGCATTCGTAATCGACAGCTTGGGCAACGTCGGTGGAATAGCGCTTTCGACCGTTGGAAAATCGGTCGTTCCCGCGTCCGGAAACGTTACGTTCCTGAGCGGCGCGTACGTTGATTCGAACGATGCCGTCATCCGCATAGCCGCGGAAAAAACCGTAGACTACGAAGTGACCGGAGACGTCGTATGAACCGCGACCGGAACGATTTCCGGAAGCGGGTTCGCGGACTTGTCGATCACCCTTTCCCCGGGAGACGGGGCGAAGACCGCCTACGTAACGTTCGTTGACGAAGCTGCGGTTTCCACCGTCGCGAACGCTTCCGTCACCGTGGATACCGCTTCGCCGTCGCTCACTATCGGGTCGCATGCCGACGGTTCTTCTGCCGAAGGCGCGCAAATCACCCTTACGGGAAGCGCGAACGACGCGGGAGGCATTTCGGCGTTCACCGTCGGTGGACAATCCATGTCCACTTCGAACGGAAATTGGATCAAGACGCTCCCGCTTACCGAAGGAGACAATTCCTTCACCGCATCGGCAACCGACCACGTGGGACGCGTCTCCACCGTCACGGTCACCGTAACGAGAACCCCTGTGGTTTCGAACGTTTCTTCTTCGCAAATCACCGGAAGCGGATTCGTCGTCACCTTCAGCACCGACGTCGATTCCCTCGGATCCGTCGCCTACGGAACCGACGCCAATTCCCTCTCGTCCACCGTATCGGAAAGCGCGAGCGGAACTTCGCATACGGTATCGGTAAGCGGTCTCGCACAGGATACCCAGTACTATTTCAAGGCCTACGGTACCGTGAACGGCAAGGACGGAACGAAGTCCGTAACCCTATCGGCCAAGACCCCGAAGACCGCGACTTCTTCCGACTACGGCAGCGACATTACCGCTACCGGCTCGGTATGGTTCCAAGACTCCACTTCGACCGGAGCGGAGTTCGGCACCTCGAGCGGTTCCGTAACCGTTTACAGCGACGATGGAAAACATTCCGTAAAATTTCCCCTCGACGGATTGGCCATCGGTTCGAACGGCTGGGACGGCAAGTTCTCCGCGCCGAAGGTTTCGTCCGTTTCCGGCAGCGTGAATGAAAGCGGTTACTCGCAGACTGGGTCCGTCTATCTCATCGGTAACGATACTTCCCGTCTCGCGTTCTCCGGCAAGACCGTAACCGTGAAGATCGAAGTCGGATCGGCGCTCAACGGCAAAACCCTGCGGGTGTACCACTCCAACGACGGCGCGTCCTTCCAGCGCGTCAGCGAATGCGTGGTGGCATCCTCAGTCTGCCAATTCGAAGCAGACCACTTCTCGTACTACGCCTTTGCCGCACCGAGCGACTCCGTACCCGACGCCTATTCCTTCGCGCCGAAAAGCGGAGCGGAGTTCACGACCGACGTCGTATCAGATCCGGTCACCCTCACCGGATTCAACGTGCCGGCTACCGTGACCATTACCGGAGGAAGCTATTCGGTGAACAACGGCGCGTTCGTCAGCGGTACGTCGAGCGTATCGTCCGGCGACAACGTCCGGGTAAAGGTCCAATCTTCCGCGAACGCGCTCGCGAGCGTATCGGCGACCTTAACGGTATGAGGCGTTTCGGCGACGTTCACCGTAACGTCGAAGAACGTCGTGGTACGCGCTTCTTCTGGCGGTGGCGGCGGAGGCGGGTATTCCGCACCGGTAACGCAAGTTACCAAGACCGGCTCTACCGCTGGAACCGGAAGCGTTTCCACCTCGCCGACCACCAAAATGTACGTAAAAAACTCCGATGACCCGTACGCGGCGGCATTGGAAATTTCCAAAGCCTCGGCATTGGCGAAACTTCCGAAGAGCGCGAACTCTAAAAACGTTCCGGAAGGAATGAAGCCGAAGATCGACCGGCTCGTAGTCGAACGCATCGTAAAATCGCTCAATATCGACGGAAAGACGGGCGAAGCGAAGTCCGCCGCCCTCGCGAAGGCTTCGGCAAGCGTTGCCAAGCTCGCGAAGGCGAAGACGAAATGAGGGGAAAAAGCGGTTCTCTCATACGTTTCGGAGCAACTCGCGAAAAAAGCGGACGAAGCGAAGAAACCCGCGAAGAAGAAAAACGTCCGCAAGCCTGCGGTGAACAAGTAAAAAGTCCTCATTTCCGCTTGCGGATAGGAAAATCCGCATATAATCTCCCCGGTTTCCCTTCGGAATAAGAAGAGGAGACCGGGTTTTTTTGACATTAAACGGCTTGTCCTGATGCGGGTTACCGCATTCCTCAAGCCCGTCACGAGACTCCATTTTAAGGATTACCTTTTTTCTCCACATGACGGCAAATTCCGCCCTCGTTAAGGATATGCTCGCTAACGCGGTGCACATCGGCCACAAGCGCCAGTACTGGTCCGCTAAGATGCGCGACTACATCTACGGCGTTCAGAACCACACCCACGTCTTCGACCTTTCGAAGACCGCAACCCGCCTTGAAGCGGTCAAGGCAGCACTCGCTGACCTCTCCGCCAAGGGCAAATCGGTCCTCATCGTAGGTACCAAGCTCCAGGCACGCGAACTCGTCCGCGAAATCGCTACCGCAACCAACTGCTACTACATCGACAGCAAGTGGGTTCCGGGCCTCCTCACCAACTTCCCGACCATCAAGCGTCGCATCGCCACCTACAACAAGATCGAAAAGGATCTCGAAGACGGCGCTCTCGACACCCTCACCAAGAAGGAAAAGTCCCAGAAGCTCAAGGAACTCGACAAGCTCCGCAAGGCGTACGAAGGTATCAAGGACCTCAAGCGCACCCCGGACGCAGTGTTCGTAATCGACGGATACTACGAAGGTCTCGCTCTCGCCGAAGCTAACAAGCTCCGCCTCCCGACCTACGCCCTCCTCGGTTCCACCGGAGACATCGACAATACCACCGACTTCGTTCCGTGCAACGTCAACTCCATCAAGTCCCTCAAGTTCGTTCTCGACTACCTCAAACCGGCACTCTTCCGCGCTAAGAAGGAAAACGTCTTCAAGACCGAACGCATCGCCCCGAAGAACGGCGAAGTAGCCGAAACCGAAGCATCCGAAGAATAATCCCCTCGGAACATGACGACCGGAAACGAAGACGTATTCGAAGAAAGCACTCTCCCGCCCAAGGACGAACGCGTCCTTGGCGCGGTTTGCTACTTCCCTCTGGGATTCCTTCTTCCCTACTTCCTCGACAAGGGCCGCGAAGATTTCGTAGCGTTCCACGTCCGCGTGGGCGCGTCGTACTTCGCAATCACCCTTCTCGTGTCGTTCGTAGCGTGAGCGCTCCTCTGGTTTTTCTACTTCGTGCTTGGCGCCGTCTCGGCGTACAAGGCCTTCAACGGCGAGAAATACCTTCCGGGCTTCGTAAACGCGATCATTGAAGCCGTAAATAAGAACTCCAAATAACACCTAAACAGCAAACCACATGGTTACCGCACAGATGGTCAAGGAACTCCGCGACCGTACCGGCGTAGGAATGGGAGACTGCAAGAACGCCCTCGTCGAAACCGACGGAGACATCGAAGCAGCCATCGAAATCCTCCGCAAAAAGGGTATCGCCAAGGCCGCTAAGCGCGCCGGAAACGAAACCTCCGAAGGCAAGATCAAGATCGTAGTAGAAGGTTCCACCGCTTACGTAGCGGTCGTCACCTGCGAAACCGACTTCGTCGCACGCAATGAGACCTTCGAAGAAATGCTCACCGCATTCATCAACATCCGCAAGGAATCCGCAACCGACGCCGAAGCCCTCGAAAAGGCAGAAGCGCTCAAGGCTTCCGAATACACC
>JASDUA010000145.1:8831-11037 GCA_041891375.1 Patescibacteria group bacterium | reverse complement strand
ATTGGCCTTCCTGTGCGTCGGATGTTAAGGAGCTGCGACCGGAACCCCGATGGGCTCCGAATGCGCCAAAGAGTTATATGGAAATCGGAAAGGGAGTCAAAACTTTTTCGGAGATAATTCTGTTTTTTCTGTGAATATCCGAATTCAAAAACTGAGAAATGGCTTACCAAAGCCAAAAACCCAAATATTGACTATTTACATTAAATATTTGTACTGTGAACATATTCTTTATTCGGTTTCGGAATCGTCCGCATTTCGCGTATTTCCGGCTTTCAGGGACTCCGCGAAGGCCACGATGCCCTTCTTCGTCTCCGGGATGCGGAAACTCCGCCCGATGAACGATATTTCGGCGTACGCATTGCCCTTGTCGTCGTATCCGTAGTCGGCCTTGAAGCGGCAACCGATGAACGAACGGTAGTGCCCCACCTGCTTGGCGGTACGCATGGGGAGGTGCTCCTTAAGGTAGGTCTCGAGCTTTTCGCTGAATTCCTGAAAGCCCACGGAGTATTCCTTCGAACGGAACGGTATGCGGAACGTCTCCTTGCGGTAGCTCACGGTGCGGAGTTCCTCCTTCTTCACGAGTTCGGCGAGGAAGCGGTTGTTGGGAATGAGGATGAGCTCGCCGGTATGCTCGGCGTTTTCGTCCTTGCCGACGATTCCGACGTAGAGGGGCCTAATGTAGATGATCTCGCCCTTCGCCGATCAGATGGTGACGGATTCGCCGACGCGGTACTGCGACACGATGAAGAAGAACGCGGCGAACGAGAGGATGATGTCCTTGAACGTCACGATGACCGCTCACGTCGCGATGACGAAGTAGTTCGCGGCGGAAGGCACGCGGTAGAGTACGAAGGAAAACGCCGCCACGAAGAACACCCCGATGCGGACGAGGTCGATGACCTGCGACTTCCGGTAGTACTCGATGTAGTATTCCGAAGCCCTCGGATCAGTGGGATCGACCTTCTTTTCGTAAACGGAAGACTTGATGCGCGTTTTGAGGGCACGGAAAACCAGTTCGAGGAGAATCCAACCGGCGATGACGAGGATGCCGGCGATTTCCTCCCTGGTCAACGGGAACAGGAGACCGTAAACCTCTTGGAACATACGCGCGCGATTAATAGGTAGGCCGAACAATGTATTCCGAAACCCCGGCACGACAAGACGGAACGAAAAAATCCTCCGGAACGGATTCCGGAGGATTTTTATCGATCGTCGAATTGGTAGGGGCACCTGGGTTTGAACCAGGGACCAACCGGTTATGAGCCGGCTGCTCTAACCACTGAGCTATACCCCCATGGGCGCCTTGGGCGGCGGAAGTATACGGAAAGGGCGCGAAAGTCAAAAGGGCGGACCGGGATTTCGCACGTTCCCGGACATGAAAAACGCGCCCCGTATTTTCGGGAACGCGCTTTCGGAAACGACTGGCGGTGAGTGGGGGATTCGAACCCCCGCGGCACCTAGCGGCACCCTACAGGTTTAGCAAACCCGCCTCTTCAGCCACTTGAGTAACTCACCAGAACGACGGGAAAACCCGAAGCCGCGGTATCCTAACGAAAAAAACGCGGGAATCAAATCGGAATGCCCGACCGGAACGGGGCTATTCGGTGGATTCGAGAAATACCGCGTTCGCGAATCCTCAGCGCTTTTCGCGCCGCTCGGACTGGACCTTTTCGATTTCTTCCGCCGGTATCGCGAACTCGGCCGCGATAGCGTCAAGCACCTCGCGGAGATCGGCGATTTCCTTGGCTATTTCGACGGGATCCTCGGTCTTGACCGCGTCGCCCACTTCGATCGACTCTTCGGTGATCTTCGCCACGAGCGCCGCGAGGTATTCCGCGCGGTTCTCGAGAATCCTGAAATTCGCGGTTTCCCCGTTCGCCCGAATGATTTCCGGGATACGGTCGCGAACGAGTTTCCCGTAGACGGTTTTCGACATGTTGGACAGGGGTTAACGCCAAGATGGTACCGGAAAAACGAAAAAAGAAAACCGCCCCCGTTTCGTGGGGGCGGTTCGTTGGCGGCGAATGGCGGAGAGACAGGGATTCGAACCCTGGGTGTCTTTCGACACGACGGTTTTCAAGACCGTTGCAATCGACCGCTCTGCCATCTCTCCGTGCGGCCGGCGGATGATACGCAAACCTTCCCCAGCGTCAAGGCGCCGGGCGAGTCGTTTTCTCTCGCGTTTTCACGAATCTCGATATAATCC
>JASDUA010000145.1:0-8821 GCA_041891375.1 Patescibacteria group bacterium | reverse complement strand
GCGCCGCCATACTCCTTCCGTTCCTCTTCGCCTCCTGTTCTTTGCCGGGGGCGTTGGGCGGTTGGCTGAAAAACGGAGGGGATTCCGTCACCAATTCCGGAAGCGTTCCGAACGCCGGAAGCGGCACCCAGGCCGGAAGCGGATTCATAGAGCGCCAATCGAAAGAGGAAAAGATTTCCGAAGCGAAACGCCGTCTCAATCTCCGTTCGCTCATCCGCAAGGGGGATTACTATTCCGTCAAAAACGACAAAGAAGCCGCTCTCAGATACTACGAAAACGCCCTTTCGAAACTCCAGAAAGACCGCGTGGTCGAACAGAAGATCGCGGACGTTCTCTTCGAACTCAAGCGCTTCCCGGAAGCGTATGCTCACTATAAGAACCTTCCGCTCAAAGAAATCGACGCCGTCACCAAGGAGCGGCTTTTCGCGTCGTTCATGTTCGACGAGAACCTCGCGGACCGCCAGGCCCAGCTAGACGCCATGCCGTTCGATCCCGCGGAAAAGGAGTACTACTCCTACGTCGGCACCTGTTATTCCGGCATCCACAACTGCGTGACCCGCATACAGGAATACAAAGGATCGGAACCCCGTCTCGGCGAACTCTTCAACAACGTGAAGGACTACGAAAGCCTTTCGGGCGACTACCAGTACCGCAACACCCTTCTCGCCGGAACGTTTTTCAAGCAGAAGCAGTATCTCGCCGCGGCGAAAATCGCCGAAGAGGTCGTAAAGAACCGTCCGGATTACCGCTCCGCGGTGAAGATCGCCGGCTTCTCCCGTTTCGAACTCGGGGATTACGACCAGGCGAACTCCTGGCTCCGAAAATACTTCGACAGCGACCCCAAGGACGTTCAAGTCGCCTATGCGCTCGGAATCATCAACTACTACACCGGGGATTATGCGATGTCGAACCTCTATTTCAACAACGCCGTCATGAACGGGTACCGCCCGAAAACCGAACTCGAACGCCGACTCGTCTACAACTACTACCTCATGGACGACAAGAAGGGTACGTTCAAGATCTTCCGGTACCTTCTCGAAGAAGAAGACGCGACCAACGAAGACTTCGAGATCGCGGTATTCACGGCCATCGAAGAGAAAGAATATGGAAAGGCCTATCTCTGGGCCGAAAAGGGCATGGCGAAATTCCCCGAAAACGACCGTCTCGTAGCGATGCGCGGTTGGGTGTCGGAAATTCGCGGGGAAGACGACAAAGCGGTCAAGGACTTCGCCAAGGCCCTCGATATGAACCGTCGCAACCCCATCGCCCTCCTCCGGTTCTGAATCTATTACAAAGACAAGGGCAACGCCGTTCTCGCGAAGAGTTACCTCGAAGCGGCCAAGGAGGCTGATACGTCATGAACGTTCGGTGACGACGCGGCCAAAGCGCTCGACGAACTCGCGAGCGTCCCGACGAACTCGACGTGATCGTCCGACGCTTCGTGAACGGTTTCCAACCAAACCTCCGCGACGCTCTCCGGAAACGAATCCCGCTAACCATTTTCCAACATGTCAGAATCCAAGAGGGACGACGAACTCGGGGGCAAACCCCGGTCTCCGGAGGTTTCCGCCGGTATTTTGAAGGAGAAGGAACAAAAGGATCTCGAAGGCCGCATCGTCGACACCATGCGCAGCCTCGGTTCGCGGCTGACGAAGAAGGAAATCCTCGCCTTAGCCCAGAAAATCGAGGTTTCGAAAGGCTTGGACGAACTCCGAAAAAGCCTCGAAAGCGAGGCGAAGTTGTCGAAGGAACTTTCCGACGACGTGCTCCAGGAGGTATTCCACCTCTTTCAGGAAGTTCGGGAACTCACGGAATCCGGATTGAAAGAGCTCAAGCTCGAAATCGCGAAGATCAACCCCTCGAAGAACTACGAAATCGACCAAGCGACCTACCTTTCGCACCGCTTCCCCTGGGTCAAGCGCCTGGAGGAAACCGAACTCGGAAAGAACGTCGTCATCGACATCGAAGGATTCCTCGTCGGCGCGCTCGACAGCGCCGCGAGCATCGTGAAACTGCTTTTGGCGCTCATCGGCGATCTCGTGCTCCTTCCGAAGCACGCGTATGAACACCACAAGCAGAAAAAGTCCGCCGGAAAATAACGGACGGACGCCGTATCGGCTACCCCAGGAACCTCGCGACGATCGCGAGGTTCCTTTCGTTTACTCGGGATTCGAGGATTTCCCATCA
The DNA here is from genome assembly GCA_041891375.1 of Patescibacteria group bacterium. GTDB lineage: Bacteria > Patescibacteriota > Gracilibacteria > BD1-5 > UBA2023 > JANJWP01. The sequence goes on along the minus strand of JASDUA010000145.1, from coordinate 6,634 downwards.
GGCAGCTTGAAGCTCGGCGTTGAGAACAGATTCTTCGAACGCGAAATACGATCGGGGTTTGCCGGAAAACGGGATATGGAAAACCTCGTCCGCATCGCGATATTTGTCATACTTCGCCAAGTTGGACGCGGAGAGGAGGTTCCAGTTAGTCATCATGAGAACTCCTCGCGGAGCCAGCACGGAAGCGAATTCTTTTAAAGCCTTCTTCCTATCCTCGGAGGTAAGGAGATGGTGGAAGCTCGCCACGGCAAGAACAACGTCGAACGGGGCCGAAGCGCGGACTTCCGGCGATTCGGAAACGGAACGCATGTCGGCGACGGCAAAAATCCTGTCCGGATGATCCTTCGCCGCGACGTTCGCCAATATCCGCGAAGAATCCGTTCCTACGTATTGGAAATCTTGAAAATGTCGTTCGAGCTGTTCGAGCAGCCTTCCGGATCCGCAACCGACGTCGAGGACGTTCGGGGCGGGGTTGAGAGATTTCAGCCGTTCGCAAAAATCGTCGACCTCCTGCCATCCCATGCCTTTCCGACTCCGCGCGAAAGCCTCGCCGAAGGCGTCGTAATCGGATTTTCAGAATAGGACTTTCGACATCTTAGAGCTTCGTGATGGACAAGATGGACTCGAATCCGCGCTGGAGGTTTTTTACGACCGGGGCGATGGAACAATGTCCGGACGCCGAGCAGCCTTTTCCGGAACAGAGGGCGATGGAGAGATTTTCTCAGGCCGCGACGAGCACTTCTTTCACGCTGAATTGGGCGGCGCTCGCGGATATGCCGCCCGAACGCCCCTTCTTCGAAGCCACGATTCCTCCTTTTTCCAACTTGGACGCCACCTTCCGGAGCATCGGCAAAGGAATCCCCGTATCCGCGGAAAGTTTTTCGAGCGTATGGATGCCCGGGCGTTCGGAGAGGTATTTCACGAGTATGAGCGCGTACTCGGAAGAAGCCGATATCTTGAACATTATTTCAAAAGGGAATCGACGAGCTTGTTGTTCTTCTTCCAATGGGGATCGACCTTCACTCGCAGTACGAGGAATACTTTCCTTCCGTAGATCTTTTCGAGGTCGAGACGGGCCTGGGTGCCGATTTCACGAATGATTTCGCCGCCCTTGCCGATGACGATACGCTTCTGGGAATCGCGCTCGACCACTACGTAAGCGAGCATACGGAGCATTTCGCCGTCCTGCTCGAACTCTTCGACTTTGACGTAGAGGTCGTGGGGAATTTCTTCGGAAAGGAGTTGGAAGGCCTTTTCGCGCACGATTTCAGAGACGCGGGTGTACGGATCCTGGTCGGTATAATAGTCGTCGCCATAATACGGGACGCCTTCCGGCAGCATGTCCGTCACCGCATGCACGAGTTCTTTGAACCCGTCCTGGGTCACGCTCGAGATGGCGATGCAGTCGCCCTTGTCGAGCCCCTTCGCGGCGACGTCCCACTTGGAATAGACGCGGAGGACCGGCTTCTTGCACGTGTCGACGAGTTCGTCGATCTTCGCTTCTTCGGCGCCGTACGGGCGGGAGGAATCCACGAAACGGACTACGGCGTCGGCATCGGCGATGGCCCGGGTGGCGACGGAGTTGATGCGCACGTTGAAATCGTCCTTCGACTCGTGGATTCCGGGAGTATCGAAGAAGATGATTTGGCGGACGTCGTCCGTGTATATTCAACGTACGGATTTTCTCGTGGTCTGCGGGCGATTCGAAACAATACCGACCTTTTCGTCGATGAGCGCGTTGAGGAAGCTCGATTTTCCGGAATTCGGACGTCCGACCAGGGCGACGTATCCTACTTTCATGCGTTTTCGGGGTTATTTCCTTCGGATTTTTTCTGCTTCGCGAGTTCCGCGAGCTTCCGGAGGAAGACTTCGCTGGCCTTCACCGGGTTCCCCCGGGTAAAAAGCTCTTTGTCGTAAAGGAAAACCGGACCGTCCTTGCACTGTCAGCGACACATGCATTCTTCGATGGCGATCTTGTCATCCTTGTCGAATTTGTCCTTGTCCCCGCGGAGGCGGGTGAGGATGTATTTGGAATAGCGTTCCGAACAGGATCGTCCGGTACATACCGTCATCGTGGGCATTATTCGTTTTCGGTAATGGGCTCCGGATTGCCTCGCCAGATTCAGTGGACGCTGCAACAGACCCGGATTTCCGCGAAATCGTCGCGTTCGAAATCTTCGAAGAGCAGGTCTTCGGAAGGGGTGGGGCGGATTTTAAAAGCCACGTCTTCCCCGTCTTCGTCGACGAGGGCGACCCACTCGAAAAAGTGCGAATCCTCGTTCGGATGGGGGGAATCCTCATTCCCGATCTGGACGACGATCCCTTCCGGAGTTTCCCGGAAAGTCGCGACGTGCTGTCCTTCTTCTTCGGAAAGGTCGCCGTAATCGAAGGGTTCGTTCACGTATTCCGTCACCGCGTGGAAAAATTCCTCCGAAGCGCCGCAGGACGGGCAGGAGAAGGAATCCGCGACGGATTCGAAAGGCGTTCCCGGAGCGATTTCCATCTCTTCTTCCCCGAATGCGGGGCGATAGAGGTAGGAACACTGGGTGCAGGCGAATTTTTTCATGGTTTTTTCCGTACCCTCCGTATAGCGGATTTTCGTCAAAACACAAGGGTCGCACGCGGGCGCGCGGTTGACTTTCGCCCATTTCGCGTATAGTGTCGACGCTCGGAATTTCCGATTCCGGTGCGACAAACGTCCGAAAAAACCCATTCCAACGCCCGATAGGGCCATTTTAACGAATCCAACCATGTCTCCGGAACTCATCGTCGGCGTGCTCCTCTCGGGAGCCGCGGGCGCAGGGGTCGCGTATTTCTTCGCGACGAAGAAGAACGGCGAATCCCTCGAAAAAGCCAAAAGCGAAGCCGCGTCCATCCTCCGCGAAGCGGAAGACAAGGCGCGCCGACATAAAGAAGAATCCGACCGCCGCATCGAAGACGAACGCCGGAAACTCGAAGAAGAGCGCCGCGAAAGCCGCGAACGCCAGAAGAAGGTCGAAGAAATCGAAGCACGCATCGTCGAAAAGGACGAGCGTATCGACAAGAAGCTCGAAGAACTCGACGTCCGCCAGACCGCGCTCCGCGATCGCGAACGCGAAATCTCCGAACTCAAGGATTCGCAGGAACGCCTCAAAGACGAACTCCGGTCGAAGTTGTCCGAAGTGTCCAAAATGGACGAAAAGACCGCGAAGGAACTCCTTCTCAAGCAGGTGGAAGAGCGCTATGACAAGGACATTCTCGGCCTCATGGGCAAGAAGCGCACCGAACTCAAGCTCCGCGAACGCGAAATCTCGCAGGAAATACTCATCAAGTCCATCCAGCAGTACGCCGGAGACGTCACGGCCGAAATGACCCAGACCATGGTCAAGCTCGAATCCGACGACGTGAAGGGCAAACTCATCGGTAAGGAAGGCCGCAACATCGTCGCCTTCGAACGCGCGACGGGCGTTTCCCTCATCATCGACGACACTCCGGACACCGTCTTCATCTCGAGCTTCGACCTTTTCCGCCGCTTCATCGCCAAGAAATCGCTCGAAGCGCTCATCGAAGACAAGCGCATCCAGCCGGCCCGCATCGAAGAAATCGTCGAAGAAAACCAGAAAGAGGCCGAAAAGCTCATCTACGACCTCGGCGAAAAGACCATCAACGAAATGGGTATCGTCGGAATCCCCGACGAAATCGTCCCGCTCATCGGCAAGTTCCGCTTCCGCACGAGCTACGGACAGAACATCCTCATGCACTCGAAGGAAGTCGCCTACATCGCGGAAGCCATCGCCAAGCAGATCGGCGCCGACCCGGCACTCGCGCTCAAGGGCGGACTCCTCCACGACCTCGGAAAGGCCATGGACCACGACATCGAAGGCACCCACCCGGAAATCGGCGGAAAGATCGCCCGCAAGTACGGTCTCGACGAAAAGATCGTCAACATCATCGAAGGTCACCACGACGACGTTCCGTGCATCTGCATCGAAACCAAGATCGTCCAGATCGCCGACGCCATCTCAGCCATCCGCCCGGGAGCCCGCCGCATGAACGCCGAAGAGTACGTGAAGCGCATCCAGGAAATGGAAAACCTCGCCATGAGCTTCTCCGGAGTTTCCAAGGCGTACGCCCTCTCGGCGGGACGCGAAGTCCGCGTCTTCGTCGACGCCTCGACCGTCTCCGACCTCGAAGCGGAAAAGCTCGCCGGAGAAATCGCGGGAACGATCGAAGCCAACCTCTCGTATCCGGGAGAAGTGAAGGTCAACCTCATCCGCGAAAAGCGCGTCATCGAATACGCCCGCTAAGCGCTACGGCACGAATTAGTCCTAAAAACCGGCATGTACCCGCAAATCGAACTTCCCCTCGGGATAACCGTCTACACCTTCGGCATCGCCCTCTCGATCTCGTTCCTCCTCTTCTTCGGAATGCTCTACAAGCTTTCCGGGAAGTTCGGAATCAACACGAACTTCTTCATCGGAAACGCCCTCCAGCTGTTTTTGGCGTCGTTCGTGCTTTCGAGATTGTTCTTCCACCTATCCGAATTCAAAGACGTCATTTCCGAAGGATTTCTGAGGTTTTTCGTCACTTCCGACTATAACTTTTCCCTTGCGGGATGAGCGCTCGGTTTCTTCCTCGTACTCATCCACAAGCTCAAGAAGCACAAACTCCCCTTGGGGAAATACTTGGACGCGGTCGTGCTCGCGTTCCTCTTCGCGGGAGTCGTAGGATACCTCTGAGCCTTCATCGGCGGACAAATCTACGGCAAACCCACGAACCTTCCATTCGGAATTACGTATTCCGATCCGGAAAGCGCCAATCCGTACACCTCTCCGGTCGTACCCCTCGCGCTCATCTACGCGTTCTTCTGTTTCGTATACTTCGTCGTCCTCTACATCGCCCGCGCGGCGTTCGTGAAGATCGACGGGCTCGTAGGCTATCTCGGACTCTCGGCGTTCGCACCGGTCCTTCTCATCGGAGAATTTTGGAACGGTGCCGAGGATTCGTTCAAGGGCATCTTCTTCCTTAATCTGACGCAGATCATGGCGGTAGTCTGCATGCTCTTCGCGTTCCGATGATTCGCCAAAATGATTTCCAAAGAAGCGTAGCCGACAAGTTCTCTTTCGCTGTCTTCTGCCTCTCGGCCACCGCAAGCGCGATCGGATACGGAATCTGGGGTTTCCCGGGGCTCCTCGTATCTCCGGTCTTCGCCGCGGTGGCTTTTTTATCGTCTCCGAAAAGCGCGGCGAAACCGTTCGCGACTTCGATGGCCTGCCTGCTCGGGGTTTGCGCGTTCGCCATCTCCTCCGCCATCCGGGAAGAATCGGACGAAGCCTCGATAGAAAGGTTTTTTCGAATGGAAAGAGCGTCAGGAAGCGTCGTCTCGGCCGAAGTGACGTCGACCCGGTCTTCGGGATTCGACGCCCGAATCCTTTCGGTAGGGGGAATGCCATTCGAAGAAGGTTTGGAAATCCGTTTTTACGCGGCGGTAGACCGTCTTTCCCCAGGAGACGAAGTCGAGATAACCGAACGGAAGAAAATCAGCGCCACGGGCCGGAAAACCACGATTCCCGAGATGCGTGCCGACGTCGTGACGATCGCAAATCCCCGCCCCGGCGCGATATCGGGAGCGAGGGTTTGGTTGGGAGGATTGACCGACCGCCTTTTTCCCAGAAAAGAAGCCGGTCTCGCCAAAGGCATCCTCTTCTGAGACGGCACGGGAATATCCGACGAAGAATACGCCGGATACCGGAACAGCGGATTGTCGCACCTCGTCGTAGCGAGCGGTGGGAACGTCGCGGTCGTCGGAGGCGTGCTCGCGATATTCGCACGGCGCCTGCCATTTCTCGCGAGGGCGGCGTTCCTCCTTTGCGGAATCTGGGGATACGCGTCGCTCGCGGGAAGCGGCGTTCCGGTAGTTCGCGCCGCGCTCATGTCGACGGTTTCGACGCTTGCGGAGCCGGTATTCAAGGCCGACGCGGTCGCCACGCTTTTCGCCGTTGCCGCCTGAATGGCGCTCTGGAACCCATCGATAGGCTCAGACGCTTCGTTCCTGTTGTCGTTCGCGGCAACGCTCGGAATGTCGGCGGTAGCCCCGAAAATATCGGAAAACCTATCGTTCGTCCCGAAATCCCTCTCTCTTAAGGAAACCGCCGTCGCCACCCTTGCGGCGACGGTAGCGACGATGCCAGTTACCGCGGCAGCGTTCGAATCGCTGCCGGTATTGTCCATCGTGTCGAACGTGGCTACGATACCGATATTGGCCTACGCGGCGATTCCCACGCTCCTCGCGATACCGGCGGAAGCGCTCTGAGCCCATTCCGCAGCGACGGCCTTCTGATCGCTCGGCTATTCGGCGCTCGCTTGGACGAACGCGGTTTCGGCAGCGGTATCGTCCGTTCCTTGGGCTACGGTAAAACCCCTGGCGGTTTTCGAATCGGCGGTGACGGCGTGGTCATGAGCCGTATTGCTGACGATTCTTTCGTTCCGAACGCTTCTCTCCTCGTCCGGTGACGTCGCATTGGAAAACTCCTCAAAGTAATCCGGCATGAAAAAAGTGGGCTTACGCCCCCTCTTGCCGTTCGATCTTGGATATGCGATTCTCCAGTTCTTTCAACAAGAAGGCCGAAAGCGACCGGGCTTCGGATTGGGGAAC
>JASDUA010000144.1:6657-11160 GCA_041891375.1 Patescibacteria group bacterium | reverse complement strand
AGATCTTGGCGATGAGAAACCTGTGGCTAAGGAAAATCCGGCGAAAAATCCTCCCGGATTTTGGGAAGGTGCCGGGCGACCATTTCGCGCCCCATGCGTCCGTAGACGTCTCAGAATACGAGGATTTTCATGGGGCGATTGTATCGAAACCAAGCGAAATGGGAAGCGGGATTGCCGCCTACGCTTCCACGCCGAGTTCCCTCGCGACCTTCGCCGCGTGGCCGGTGGCTTTGACGTTGCGCCATTCTTTCACCACGTTCCCGCGGGAATCCACGAGGAACGTCGATCGAATGACGCCTACGTAGACCTTGCCGTAGTTCTTCTTTTCGCCGATGACGCCGAGTTCGTCATGGAGCGTCTTGTCGTCGGAAATGAGGTCGATGCCGAGCGAACACGAGTCCACGAACTTGGCGTGGCTCTTTTCATCGTCGAGCGAAACCCCCACGATAGCGATACCCGCGTTCGCGAAAGCGTCCTTGGAGCGGGTGAAATCCTGCGCTTCGAGCGTGCAGCCGGGAGTGTTGTCCTTCGGGTAGAAATAGAGGAGCGTCTGGGGCGAAGCAGCGAGGATTTCGCCAAGTTTCGCGTCACGTGCGCCGCTCTGGGAGACGACGCGGTAGGTTTTGTTCAGGTCCATACAAAAGGGCGTTACGGATAACGCCCCATCCTATCCTATCGTGGCGATACGCCAAAACTTATCCGCGCTTTTTCGTCTTATGGAAGACGAACCATAAAACGAACGCGACTACGGCGAGCGCTCATACGATGTTGGCCTCGTGGGAGTATTTCACGACCGCGGCGAGGACGCTTTCGCCGAAAGCGAAGCCGAGCCAGGTCAGAAACGCGCACCAGATGGTCGCTCCCGCGAAGGTGAGACCAGCAAATACCGCGTACGGCATGCGGAAGATGCCGGCCGGAATCGAGATCAGGTGGCGGACTACCGGAATGAAACGCCCGAGAAAGGTATAGAGCCGGTCGTTCTTGTCGAAAAGCGCTTCGGATTCCTCGTACTTTTCACGATTGATGAGGAAGTACTTGCCGTATTTTTCGATGAACGGTTTGCCGACGTACTTGCCGAGCAGGTAGTTCGCCGTAGCGCCCGCGAGGCTTCAGAGTCCACCCATGAGAACTACGAGGACCGGGTTGAGTTTTCCGGCCGCGGCAAGGTAACCGGCCGGAATCATGACGAGCTCCGAAGGAACGGGAAAGAGGCTCGATTCGAGCGCCATGAGAAAGAATATTCCGGCGTACGAAAGGCCTCCGAAGGCGTTGATGACGGAATCTACGAGGTGGGCGAACACGGGGTTTGCGGATTACGGGAAAAACTACAGCTTCATGAAGGCGGCAATCGCCACCGGAACGGAGAAAAGCTTCGAAGAACGGACGGATTTCTTGACAAGGAAACCGGACGCGAAATACGCGAATACCGCCCCTACGACGAACCCGACGATCACATCGCCCGGATAGTGCACTCCGGCGAGAACGCGGGCAGAGAGCATGGGAACGCCCACGAGAAAGAGTACGGCGGAAAGGGTCTTACGTTTGAAAACGAGGAACGCCGCGGTGACCGAAGCTCCGGTGAAGATGCCGTGTCCCGAGGGGAAAGAGTTGTCCGGAAGGTGGTTGATGAGCGGAGCTACCGTGGAAACGGTTTCCGGACGCGGACGAGCCGGGAGCCCGAGATTGAGCACCCAGTACAATCCGAAGGCGAAAATGATCGCGTAGAAGAACGCGAGGACGTCGGATTTGGCTTCGGTATCATTTTTCAAAACGAAACGGGCACGGAGCCAGAGGCCCACGAGCACGAGAACGGTAAGAAAAACCTCCGCGTCGGCGAAACCGCGGATGGCGGCCACTTGCCAATGCGAAGAAGGATTGACGAGCGAACGGAAGGATTCGAGCGCGGACGCGTCGAGGGATTGGAGGGTATCGAGAATCATGCGGTTTCTTTTATGGAAATGGATTCTGCGTCGAAGGATACGAAGAATGGGGCAAACGCCAAATTCGTGCTCCGCGTATGTTTTGACAAATCGGAATCGTTACGTATTTTACACCAATCAAAACCAATACAGAAAGGAGTCCGCGATGCCGGCACCACGTTTTCCCCAGGAACAGCTCGAATACGCCGATCTGTCGCTCATCAACACTTGGGGCGTTGCCGCCCTGCAAAAATATTCGCTCGGGCTCCAGCTTCTCGAAATCGCCCGGACCTACGTCGAATGCCACTACCCGTGGATCGCCGAAGCGCTCGAAAACGATGACGAAAAGGTCTTTGCGAAAGCGTTCGACACCCACGTGGCGACGCTGAAAGCGAACGGCTGGGGCGAAGTCGCCGACAGTGCTCTCCACCACGCGCTGCGCGACTACGGCCCCATGCAGAAAGCCCTCGCCAAACGCTTCCCCGACGCGGGCAAGCGCGACGCGAAATCGGTCGTGAAGGCGTTCGTAAAGAACTGCCGCCCCTGACCCTTTCAAAAACCGAAAGCCCCGCTTACCGCGGGGCTTTTCTTTTGGGTTCGGGATCGACCGGATCATATCCGCCTTTCGTCCAAGGATTGCAACGAAGCACCCGCCACGAGGTTTTGAGAAGCCCGACGATAAAACCCTTCTTTTCGAACGCTTCGACGCCGTATTGGCTACAGGAAGGCACGTGTTTGCAGTACGGCGGCCGATCCATCGCCTTCGCCCAGAAAGAGTGGTCGGGAGAGAGCGTCTTCTGGTACGCGCGAATCAAAAAAACCGCCGCCTGCGAAGGAAGCGACCAAACTGAAGAGCAGACGGTGCGGAATTTCTGACCGATCATGGAACGAAATGAAAACCCCCGCTTTCGCGGGGGCCGGTCATTACTTTACGGAATCCACGACCTTCGCGAAAATCTGCGGGTGGCTGATTGCGAGGTTCGAGAGATTCTTGCGGTCGATTTCCATCTTCGCCTTGTAAGCGAGGTTGATGAAAGCGCTGTAGGTGAGGCCGAGCGGGCGGAGAGCCGAATTCAAGCGGACAATCCAGAGAGCGCGGAAATCGCGCTTCTTGGTGCGGCGGTGGATGTAGGCGTTGGTTCCTGCCTTGGCGAGGGCGTTCTTTACGCGGGAAAAGACGTTTCCGTTCATCAAGCGGTAGCCCTTCGCGCGTGCGATGAGCTTCTTGTGGCGCTTATGGGTGGCGAGACCACGTTTTACGCGAGTCATAGTACTCTGATATTAGATAGGTAACTCGTTCTATTTATGCGAACGGAAGGCAGCGCTTGAGAGCGGTTGCGTTTGCGGAAGATCCTTCGAAGCCGTACTTGTTGCGGCCCTTGGCCTTCTTCGACTTGTTGGCGAGGAGGTGGCGCTTGCAGGATTTCGGAAGCATGAACTTTCCGGAGCCCGTGATCTTGACGCGCTTCTTAGCGCTGGAGTGGGTCTTGCACTTCATATTCTCGAAGATTGTGGATTGGTAAGCTACTTTTTCGGGTAGAGGAGGATGGAAAGGGTGTTCCCTGCGCGGGTGATCTTTCCGTCCAGCTTGTAGACCTCGGCGAGGGAGTTGACGAATTCCTTCATCTTGTCCATCGCGTGCGTCTCGTAGTGGTTCTCGCGTCCGCGGAGGCGGAGTTCGATTTTGAGCGGGTGGCTCGCAGCACCGAACTTGAGCGCCTGCCCGCGACGGATGTCGAGGTCGTGGTCGCCGATCTTGTAGGTGAGCTTGAGCGTCTTTACGTCGGCCTTTTTCGAATTGCTTCGGGCCTGCGCCTGCGTCTTCTGCTGTTTGAAGAGAAACTTTCCGTAGTCCATGATCTTGGCCATGACTACGTCGTCTTTCGTTCCCATCTCGACCAAGTCGAGTTCTTTCTCTTCGGCCATGGCCAAAGCTTCGGAAAGGGAAAGAATGCCGAGCGGTTCGCCTTCTTCTGAAATGACTTGAAGGCGGCTCGCGATGATGTCGGAGTTGATTCTCCGCTGTTTCTCTTTAGAAACCGGTTTGGACATCCGCACTATTATTTGGTAGCGGCCTTCTTAGCCGGAGCCTTCTTGGCTGCCGGAGCCTTCTCGGCCTTGGGAGCGGCTTCTTTCTTTGCTGCCGGAGCCTTCTTGGCAACCGGAGCCTTCTTTTCAGCCTTCGGCTTCGCAGCCACCGGAGCGTCAGCACCCGGAACGGACTTTACGAGCTTAGCGAACGCGGACTTCTTGCGGGAAGCGTTGTTCGAGTGGATGATGTTCTTCTTAGCGAGGGTGTCGATGCGCGAGTAAACTTCAGAAAGAAGTTCTGCGAAATTGCCGGACTTAGCGGCAACGGCGCGTTCGAGTTTTTTAACCGACTCTTTGTAAATTTCGGAGAAGTGGCGGTTGCGGGAGCGGTTCTTTTCGCTCTGCTTGAGGGCCTTCTTCGCGGATTTCGTCGTAGGCATTCCGGAACGGATGATAAAAGTACAAACTGAGAAACGCCCGGAATAATAGACGCAAAGTCCCGGGGGCGCCTCATAAAAGTACGCGCATTGTATGGAATCCCCTTGGGGTGTCA
>JASDUA010000144.1:0-6647 GCA_041891375.1 Patescibacteria group bacterium | reverse complement strand
GGGTATTTTGTAAATTCTGCGGGGTTTATCCGCGGTGGCCGACGCGGCGGCGGGTGATGAAGAAGCCGATTCCGAGAGCGAGCGAGAGCAGCGCGAGAACCTGGGCCGGACCGGTCTGGACCTTGGTGGCTTCGGCGTAGTCGGCGGACTCGGTGGTCGCGTCGGAGCAGACGGCCTTGACGGCGAAGTCTTCGTACTTCACGGCGTCCTTGGCGAGGTGGATCGTATAAGAGGTGACCTTCACGTTTTCTACGAGGACGTAGGCTCCGGTAGCATCCTTCTTATAGACGTTGTAGCTGAGGGCTTCCGGGATGGCATCCCAGGAGAGCACGCTCTGGTCTTCGGACTTGGCGACCTTGAGGCCCGATACGTTGGCGATGGAACAGGTTCCGGCCGAGTTGAGCGCGATGTCGGCGTTGAAGACGTCGGATTCGGTAGCGGTGATCGGGGATCCTGCCACGTCGAGGGCGGCGATCTTGAAGAAGTACTTGCCCGGTTCGAGACCGTCGACGTACCACTTGTAGGTGGATCCGGATCCGGTAACGCCGGTGCCGGTTACGGCGATCTTGGACTTTTCGAAGGTGATGGATTCCTTGGTGAGGGCGCCGGAGTCGGTGCCGTAGGAGAATTTGAACTTCGAGAGGGATTCCGCCGGGTTGGTCACGTCGAAGGTGAAGGTGACGCGCTTGTCGCCGGATTCGATCTTCACGTTTTCGTAGCCCATCTTCGGAGCTTCGAGGACGGTGATGGTTTCGGCGGCGTTCTTGACGGTCTTCTTGCCGAGGTCGTTGGTCAAGGTGACGTCGATCGGGTACGAACCGGAAGCGGTCGGAGCGGTGAGGGTACCTACGTAGACGCCTTCGGAGGTTCCGCCGACGGATACGTTGCCGGCGGTGACGCCGGAGGTCTGTTCTTTGAAGACTTCGACGCTGTCGCCGAGGGAAACGGAAACTTCCTTGAGCTTCGGTTCTGCGGTGACGGTGACGTTGAGGACGGTTCCGGCCTTGACGGACTTGCCTTCCTTAACGGTGAGGGACTTGAACGCCGGACCCTTGTCGGCAGCTGCCTTGAAGGAAATCTTGCCCGAGGTGCCGGCTTCCTTGTCGGAACCGTCGAGGACCTTGATTTCGAGAACGTTGTTTTCTTCGGAGATGCCCTTGAGCTTGTAGAGGATCGCGCCCTGGTCGTCGGACTGGCCTTCGCCGGCCTTGGTTCCGTTGAGGTAGACCTGGAACTTGGAGTTCTTCTTGGTGGAAGCCACGACGTCGGTTTCGGATCCGGTGATGGTGCTGCCGGATTCCGGTGCGGTGACGGTGACGGCCTCCTTGCCGGAGACGCCCGGCCCTACGTCGCCTTCGGTGACGTTGACCTTGGCGGTGCCTTCGACCTTGTCGTCGTCGATGTCGATGACGGAAACGGTCATGTTGCCGGCCTTGGAGAACGCGAGACCCTTCGAGAAGGTCTTGGCGCCCTGGTCCGCGGAGACGAAGGTGTAGCCTTCGGCGTACGGGAGGGTGGCCTTGGAGTCGTTATCTACGGTGACGTAGACGGTGCCGGCGTAGTCGGCGACGTTGCCTCCGTCTTTGTCGAGGGCCTTGACGGTGAGGTCGAGAGCCTCGCCGACCTTGGCGGACTGGTTTACGGTAAGCGAGAACTTCGCAACCTTTCCAGCAGCGAATACGGCCGGGTGCGGAAGGAGGAAGGCGAGGGAGAGGAAGGCGGCAAAAAGACGTTTCATATGAGTGGTCCCTGGTGTAAATAAGGTATTTTCGTCCTGTACGTCCCGATATTATCGGAAAAACCCTCCTTTGGAAAAGGATTGCCCTTTACAAAACGCAATTGTATTTCGTAAGTATTAATTCGACCCAAACCCTTCCGAATAGGCAAAGGAAAATCGCCCCATCGAGAATGTATTTACGACCTCATCCGAGACGGTTTGTCAAGCAATGATGAAATCTTTGTCGGCAACGCGTTTGAGCACGAGTTCGGAGCGGTGCGGATCGAGTTCGGAGAAAAGGTCGTCGAACAAGAGCACGAGCGGCTTACCGCCCTTTTCGATGAGAAAATCCGCGGCGATGAGCTTGAGGGCGTAGAGCAGGGATTTGTTCTCCCCTCTCGACAGGTAGTCTTCCGACCGGATCTCGCCGGAAGGCAGTACGACCGTAAGTCCGAAGTCGTCCAAGTGCGGGCCGACGTAGGTATGGCCGAGCACCACGTCGCGGTCGCGGTTTTTGGCGAGGTAGGCGGAAATGCTGCCTTCGACATCGGCTTCGTCGGTTTTGGTCTGGTAAACGAAGCGGACTTCGTATTTGCCGTCGAGGAGCGAGGAGATGTCGGAAGAGCGCGAGCGCACGTATTCGACGAAGCGCATCCTATAGCGGAAATATTCGGCGGCTTTGGCGGTGAAAAGCGGATCCCATACGGAAAGATCGCCGGCCTTGGCCTCCCCTTCAGAAATCTTCTTGAGCAGGGCGTTGCGGTTCTTGAGGGCGGCGGAATAGTCTTTTTTCACTTTGGCGAACTCCGGAAACGCGAGGGAAACCGGCTCGTCTAAAAAGTCGCGGCGGAGCGAAGGGCCGAGATAGAGCACGTTCATCTCTATGGGCGAAAAGAGCATCGCCCGGACGGGAAGCTTGGAAAGGTAGTTCGCGCGCGAGACGTTTTCGCCCTGGATGGCGAACGAGACGGCCTTCTTCTCGGTATCGCAGGAAATGCGGAACTCGTATTCGAGACCGGCGGGGTTTTCGAGCTTGGCGCGTACGAAAAACGCGCCCTCGAAACCGGCGGCGAGCTCGGTGGCGCGCTTGCCGGGCGGGAGGGCGCCGTTCAAAGCGAAATAGGCGGCTTCGAGAAAATTGGTTTTTCACGAACCGTTGGGACCGCAAACGGCGGTCCGCCCGTGGAGGGGAACCGCCGTTTCGGAGTGGTTTTTAAACCGGTAGCAGGCGATCTCTTTGACCCGCATTACCCCATGATGTTAGGGATGGCAATCTGGTCGGCCACCACGCGCTGCGGCGAGCGGGAGAGAAGCTCTTTGCGGGTGGGGTCTTTCTTTTCCTTGACCACGTCCTCGCGGAGCGGAAGCACCGAAGGGAACGTGGGTTCGATGCCGGCGAGCGATTCGGCGGGCACCGAGGCGAGCACCTCGACGTAGTCGACCACCGAGGAAAGGTTGGTGCGGTACTTTTCGAGCTCTTCGGCCGACGGCGACAGGCGCGAGAGTCGGGCGATGTGGGCGATTTGTTCTTGCGTGAGGGACATTTTTCGGTATGCTTCAGGACAATTTAGAGCCCGAACATCCTATCGGTTCGATGGAAAAAATCAACGCGAACCTCCTCGCCAAAATCCGCACCGCCGCATTTCCGGACGAGCTCTCCGCCGTTGCCGTGCGCCTTTCCGTCGCGAAAAACGTTTTCATCGTTTCCGCGAGCCTGTATTTTTCGTTCTACCTGTTCGCCGTCGGCGGGTTCGAACCGTCGATCACCGGCCCCATCGCCTACCTCACCTATCCGGCCTTCCTCTTGGCCACCTACGCGTTCGCTTACGAACTCGTGAACTACGGCGTGAAAGTCTACGCCGAGAACATGGGATTCCTCCGCTACATCGCCCTGGGCGTTTGCGGTTCGATGTTCGTCTTTGGTACCGTAGTTCATTTCTGGCCGTCCTAATCCGCACTCCCATGAAAAAATCCCGTCTCCTCGCATTGGCCGCCATCGCCGCGGCGCCGTTGTTCTTCGCTTCTTGCGGCAGCACCTCGACCGACACCGCGTCGCTCACCACTTTCAAGGGCGAAGGGTTCTCCATCGACGTTCCCAAGAGCTGGATCGCCAAGGAATCGAAAGACATCCCCACCCCGAAGAACGGATCGGTAGCGCTCGCCATGACCTCGGCGGACATTTCGTCGGGTTTCGCCAACAACCTCCTCGTCTTGAAGGATACGCTCAACGCGGCAGAAAACGGCGAAAAGATGACCTCGAAGAAGTACTCAGTGGTCAACCAGGCGCTCACCACCGGAAAGTACGAGGAATATACCAAGATCGACGAGAAGGAAATCACCTACGCCGACGCCGACGTATCCAACCTCTACGTCTTCGAAGCCAAGTACAACCGCGACACCCCGAAGAAGCGTTTCGTACAGACCGCCAAGATCTGCGAAAACAAGGTCTACCTCATCACCATCGGCATCGAACTCAACTCGGGTTCGACCTCGAAGTACGAGAACCTCGCCAAGAGCTTCCAGTGCGCTAAGTAGCCAAAATCGCTTGTAATCCGGGGATTTTCCCTATAATGGCCGGGCTAATCCGCCTGGCGCCCTGGTAGAGCGGTTATACAGCGGCCTGCAAAGCCGTGGAGAGCGGTTCGTCTCCGCTGGGTGCCTCCAAGAACAATCAAAATCCCCCTGTCCGCAAGGATGGGGGGATTTTATTGTCTTGCGTCTCACCGAGCGGAGTCGAATGGAGGGGTAAATCGCGAAGCGATTTTAGAAGGCCAATAGTATTTGGCCTTCGTCCCGACTGCCGTCTCCGGCAGCGAGTTCCGAAGGAACGAGAGAGAGGAACGACTCCGCTTAGTGTCGGAAGAGCACATCTCCAATCTATAATTCCTTATTCTTAACAATCTCCATGAAATCTTCTAGGCTCAAAAGCCATCACCTCTGCCTTTCCGTATATGTCTCGTGCAGTCTTTTTGGCAATATCAACCTAAGTCATTCGTATTGCATTTCTAGAGTTTGAGCTTCGCTTATGGCGGTCTGCAATGTGATCAAGTGCTTTTCTTCAACCCGTCTGGCCTCCGAAAGAACCTGCCTCCAGCGATCCTTGCATGTGGTTTTTGCTCAAAGCATCGTCAGCCTTTCCGATGGGAAAGACGTATCGCGATATTCGGCTATTCCGGGAAAGATGAAATCAGGTTTGGACTTGTTTTCCGTAACTTCCGTCCTAGAGTGACGAATTCATCGCCCTTTGAACAGATGCTCCAAATGGTTTTCCAAGCTGGCTCATGCCCGGCTCTTTCGTCGATTCTGGACGCCAAGGGAAAAACCTATGAACCCATCGACATCGGCAACGCCAGCTGACATAAAGCCTTGACTCAGCCTATCGGCTAAGTAATAGCGTTCCAGAGTTCTAAAAAGAATCTCCTCGCGCTCCACCCATGCCATGAGAACCAAATCTGGATCGTCACGAACGGTAACGTCCTGCAAGGTAGATCTGGCATATTCGGAAAATGCTTTGGTACTAGGAAAGTTTTCTTTTCAGAAAAGACCGAGCATCGCCTCCAAATAAGTCTCGTCCTTTGCTGCAACTTCAAATCCAATCGCCTCCAAAACCGTGCGTGCCGCAAATTCCACGCGTACTTGTCCAGTCTCCATTTCGCTCATTACCGAGAAGCCCGGATGGGAACCAGAGGATACCCCAAACAACCACTGCAATTGGCTCGCAATGGTGGATTCGTTTTCAGCTACGATGACAAGGAGCTTCCCAGTTGGCAATTTCCCGATTATCAGCAAATCCCCCTCACTTGCGCACTCGGAAACGCTTGTTGTCGGGAAATACAATCTGTATTCGGATCTCCCGGTTCTTTCGGTACTTTTTGCCCGCGCGTCGTACCATGTAACCACCCCTTCATCAGATACCGCCTCTTCGTCAAAATCATTGAGATACAGAAAGTGTGCATCAAAATATCTTTTGCCACCTCCTACTTCCCCGAGCATTTGTTTCAAGTCCTTAACCCCATTCAGCTCATGCTGATGAGAACTTGCAGGATTAGCCTCGACTGCACTCAGTCTCTTAACGGCTACGCTCTCGAAATATTGAGACAAATATCCGTTTTCCATGCTAAGCAATAGTCAAAACAGGCAGTGATTCCTGCGTCTCAATAAGGAGGCTGGATTGAACGGAGTTTTGCCGATTCTTAATCCAAAGAATATGCGGTTTCATGGCTCGGGCGGCCTCCCTCATTACAGGAACGACCACGGAATTTCCGAATTGCCGATACGCCTGAGTATCTGAAACCGGAATTTTATACGTATCAGGAAATCCCATGAGCCTTGCACACTCCCTAGGTGTAAGTCGGCGCGGGTTCTTATTTTTTCATCGTGAAACCAAAATTTCCGAGCCGTCCTTGTAATACCGAGCAGAAAGCGTCCTGCTTGTGTTTTCGGGAGTTACTAATCCGAATCAAAAGCCATTCCCCTTGGCTTTGTGTTTTTCCGCGTAATTTTGAAGATATGCCCAGAGTTTGTCCGATAGGGTAAACTTGGATTGCACCTTTCCTTTCGATCAAGAAACGTATCGTCCTTCGTCATGTTCGATAGGAGTCTCGGATCCGTCTTCCGGATGTAAGACGAAGCTCATTTTTGGGGAAGAAAGCGGGGTATTGAAGGCGTCCCAAGAAAAATCGGTCTTCTCCTTGAAGCCGACAATGAGGATTCTTTCCCTGTGCTGCGGAACCCAAGATTTTCCATCGACCACTTTCCAATGAACGTCGTATCCGAGCTCGTCCTTAAGAGTTTGCAAAATAACACGGAAGGTGTTCCCCTTATCATGAGAAACAAGGTTCTTAACATTCTCCAAAAGGAATGCTGCGGGTTTTTTCTCGGAAATGATGCGGGCTACGTCGAAGAAGAGCGTCCCTTGCGTAGTGCATTC
>JASDUA010000143.1:0-1846 GCA_041891375.1 Patescibacteria group bacterium | reverse complement strand
GCTCACTTGCGGTGCTCGGACGTCGCGTAAACTCGTCGCTTTTGGTAAATTTCCGCTATCCGCCTCCGGTTTTCCTTTTCTCCGCACGAATCCGCCTTCCATTACGCCAGTTCTTATGCTCGACACTCTCAAATCCCTCGAGGCCGAAGCCCTCGCCCAAATCCCCAACCTCAAGTCCGAACAGGAGGTGTACGATTTCCGTAATTCCGTCCTCGGAAAGAACGGTTCCCTCACGGGCGTCCTCAAGGGAATCAAGGATTTGTCCGTAGAAGACAAGCAAACCGTCGGTAAAGTTTCCAACGAACTGCGCGACCGCCTTTCGAAGGCGTTCGAATCCCGTCTCGCAGGCATCGCCGAAGAGCGCGTCGCTGAGCGTTTGGCCACCGAATTCGAAGACGTCACCGTTCCGCTTCCGAAAAAGGAATCCGGACACCTCCACCCGATCACCCGCGCGCTCCTCGAAGTCGAGGACGCGTTCAAGCGTATGGGCTTCGAAGTGCTCGAATCCAAGGAAGTCACTACCGAATACCTCAATTTCGACGCCGTAAACGTCCCTGCGAGCCATCCTGCGCGCGACATGCAGGACACCTTCTGGCTCGAAGGGAAGGGGAACGTCCTCGCGACCCAGACTTCCTCGATGCAGAACGTCATCCTCAAATCCAAGAATCCGCCGATCCGCGTCATCATCCCGGGCCGCGTTTTCCGTAACGAGGATATCGACGCCACCCACGAGAACACCTTCTATCAGGTCGAAGGCATCGTCGTGGACAAGGGCGTTTCGATGGCGAACCTCAAGTACGCCATCCGCACCATGCTTTCCGACCTCTTCGGCCGCGAAGTTTCCATCCGCCTGCGTCCGGGCTATTTCCCGTTCGTCGAACCGGGGGTAGAAGTCGACTTATCCTGCCCGTTCTGCTCCGGCGAAGGCTGCAAGATCTGTAAGAAATCCGGTTGGATCGAATTCATGGGCGCCGGCCTCATCCACCCGAACGTCCTGCGCGAAGGTGGTCTCGATCCGGAAGTCTACTCCGGTTTCGCGTTCGGATTCGGGCTCAACCGCTTGGTCATGATCAAGTACGGAATCACCGACATGCGCCACTTCCAGAACGCCGACGTCCGTTTCCTTTCGCAGTTTTAATTCGTCCGTTTCGGATCCTTCCGCCCGCACCGCATGTTTTGGTGAGTGCTCAACGCCTTCCTTTGAAGCGTAGCGAACATCTTTTGGAAGAAATCCCTGAGCCTTTCCGATATTCCGGAACGGCTCTTTTTCGCGATTTGAAGCGTGGGGGGAGTGGCGTTGTCCCTCGGTCTCATCGCGTTCTGAATGACTACGATGCCCAAAGAGGCATGGCTCTTCCTTTTTCCGATCGTGGACGCCGCCATAGTGGGGCAAGCCGGTTTGTTAACCCAGAGAATATACAAAGAAGAGAAGATTTCCGCCCTCCTGCCCTTCGAGAACCTCTCTTCGATCCTGACGATCATCGCGGCGTTCTTCCTTCTGGGCAACACGCCGGTCGCTACGCTCGCTATCGCGATATTGACCATGGGGATCATTTTTTTCGCCTCTTTCGACTTCAAGAAGCGCCAGTTTCCCAAGAACATCAAACTCATCGTGCTTTCGAATTCGATAAACGCGTGACGATCGCTCGCCATGGGGTACGCGCTTTCCCATATGGCGAGCCCGACGTTCTATTCGGTACGCAATCTCCTCAACGCCGCCATAATCATGGTTCCCATTTTGATGGCGCGCCAATGGTTGGTCATGAAGGATTCGAAAAGGGAATACATGGCACCCCGTATGGCGGCTTCGTTCCTTTGAGCGGTTTCGGCGCTCATCGCGTTCACT
>JASDUA010000142.1:0-11201 GCA_041891375.1 Patescibacteria group bacterium | reverse complement strand
GCTTTTTCAGTTTGGGGTAGGCGGCTTTGGGGATTTCGATCCCTACGGCCTTGCCTTCGAGTTCGGTCACGAACCGTACGGTCGTGTCTTTCTTGTTGGTCGGATTGAGGAAGAACGTCTGCGAGAAGAACGTGTCGGTATCGCGGATACCGTACACCGGCGACACGAGCATGAGGTTCGACAGCATGACGCCGTAGCTTTCGGAAAACGCGTAGAACTTGGCCTTAGTCTTCTCGTCGGCGTAGGTGGAATACCCGATGCCACGGAAGATATGTATATCGAAAATACCCTTGTTTTCAACCTTTTTCGGGAACACGTCGGGCATGAGCCGGGCGAGGAGGATGCCCGGAAGCGGGTACTCCGGTTCGACTTCCTGCGGCTTGGGCGCGACGGCTCCGGAGGAAGTGGAAGCCGCGACCGTACCGGTTCCGGAGGTTCCCGTTCCAGTGCGGACGACGGGGAGCGATCCGGTACCGGAAGTCGCGACGAGCGCGTCGATTCCGGCGGCCATACGGTCGATGGAAGCGGCGAGTTCGGCATCCCCGGGACGTACGCCGGATGCCGGAGCGGATTTCGACCCGTCGGCGTTCTCGACATGAGAAAACTCCGGGAATGCCTTCGAACGAAGGTCCCGGAGGGCGCCCTTATACGGCGGATAGAAAGCCGTAGCGAGGGCGTTGACGGTCGCGACCGCCACGAGGGTAAGAAGGAAGATGGATACCGCCCGCATGGAAGAAACGGTTATTTCTTCACCTTGACGCTGCCGAATTCGAGTTCGACCGGAGTGTCGCGACCAAGGAGATTGACGTTGACCTTGAGCATACCCTTGCTCTCGTTGATTTCGGTGACGGTAGCTTCGCTGCCTTCGAAGGGCGGAGCGAGGATGATCACCACGTCGCCTACGCGGGTAGTGGTGGTGTATTCTTCGCTACGTTCGGTGAGAACGCCCTTGAGACGTTCGAGCTCTTCGCCGCGTACCGGTACCGGAACGGTTCCGGCCCCGAGGAAACCGGTGACGTTCGGGGTATTGCGGACGATGTACCAGGATTCGTTGGTGACCACCATCTTGACGAGGATGTACCCCGGGAAGATGTTCTTCTTTTTCTTCACCTTCACGCCGCCGGAGCGGATGGAGATGGCGTCGTGGGTGGGAACGAAGACGTCGAGGATGAACTTCTCGAGACCGAACGCTTCGCGACGCTGCATGTGCGACTGGCGGACGGTTTCTTCGGTTCCGGAAATCACGCGGATGACGTACCACTCTCCGCCTTCGTTATTCAAGCAATCGAACATGGGGAAAAGGGGTTGCGGTTATTTGGACGAACCGGTGACGGTTACGGGAACTGCGGTTCCGGAAGCGGAAGCGCCGCTGCCGAGAAGGGCCTGGAGATCGATGTTCGGAGCCTGCTGCTTTGCGGCGGACTGGGATGCGGCGACCGAGGACGCCGGCTTAACGACGCCGCGGAGCGCGAAAAGCGAAGTGGAGAATGCCGTTCCGATGATGAAAAGGAAAACGGCGAAAGCCACGATCGTGGAAACGACGATGGTGAAGTAGCGGACGGTCTCGCGACGGGTCGGCCAAACGACGTGGTCGAACTCTTTCACGGACTCTCTGAGGAAACGGAGCATTGTCAAAAAGGGTATCTTCTAGGAAGCGGGGGCGATTATAGGGGAAAAGCCTACGGAGTCAAAAAAAACCCGGCCTATGGGCGCTTACGGAAAAGGGGCTTCGGAACGGGCTTGTTGACAACTTTTCGGTTGGAGGTAAAAACCAGACCATGGACTCTGGAAAAAACGCCGGGGGCGACTCCCCCATCGACTTCTCCAACCGGTGTGAAGAATGCGCCGGGTTTTGTTGCGTGGCGCTCGAAATTCCGAAAGGGAGCGACGGCGTTCTGACGAAAACCGCCAACGTCGTCTGTTCGTACCTCGACCTCGATCCTTCCGGCATCGGCCACGCGTGTTCGGTATACCACTCCCGCAGGTGACGGGGATTCGACACTTGCCTCCACTACCGCTGTTTCTGAGCGGGTCCGGCGATTACGAAAGTCGCGAACGAGCGCGAATGGATCTATTCCGACGCGACGTTCAAAAAAGAAGCGATCGACCTCTACGACCTCTGTTTCCGACTGGCGAGCTATCTGTGAGGAAACGAAGAATTGGCGAACGCCGCGTTCTTTCCTTTTTTCAAAAAGAAACCCGACGAATTCTCCGAAAGCTGCGAAAGGATCTATCGGAAATTTCTGCGTGACGGAATCCTTACGGACGCCGAAGGAAACGAGGCGGAAGTGAATGCCGTAAGGAACTGGTTCATCGAAAACGTCCGGGCCCGGCAGGGCAGGATTTTCGGATTCTTCCGAAAACTCTCCGAAAGGAAATAGCGACGGTTGATTGTCGGAGAAAACCGTGGCATCATGGACGCGTTACGATTTTCAACCGCCAGACATGTCTCCCGAAACCCGAAAAGACGCCCTTCCGGATACGGACGCCTACCGCGAACGCGAGCGCGTAGCTAAAGAAAAGGCAGCGGACGCTTTCGAAAAAGCCCCTACCGACAAAAAAATCCGGTTCGTGGAATTCCTCCTCAAAAACGAAACCGATCCCGCGAAACGCCAGAAGCTCCTGTCGTTCCTCGACCACCTCTCGGATAAGAAGCATTCGGAATCGAAAAATGCCGAGAGCCTCTCGGAGACGGTGCTTCCCGATGGAAAAAGCGTCCGCGTGGAAAACGGCGAGATCGTCATCGGCGGCAATGAAAAGGCTCCCGAGAAATTCGATTCTTCCCGCCTCGTCGCGAGAGTGACGGACGAAGCGGGGAACCTTTCCCAATTCAAAAAGATCGAACCGTTCCTCAAAACCTTCTTCCGGGAAGGAATCGTCATGGACAAAGCGACGTTCGAGGACGTCGCAGTTTCCCTTTCTTATGCCCTTCGCGCCCTTTCGGACGAACTCGAACCGCAAATCGTGAAAGGGAAATCCGGAACGGTTCCCGATAGGCGCAATATCGACCTCTATGATCCGAACACGACCGAACCCGCCGCTTTAGCGTTCAGAAAAACCGTAGCGGACCTGAATGCCAAATACTTCAACGACAAGGCTTCCCCCTTCAGAATGCGCCCCTAACCGGGCGTTTTTTCATGGCAACCCCCGAGCAAGAAAAACGCGGTTCTTCCGCGTTTTCCTATGGCCGTTTTCAGAATTTTCCCACGTATTCCGCCACGTCGAATTTCCGTTCGCAACCGCTCCGGTTCATGTACCGGATGACGCCGAAAACGTCGCGTTCGAACCAGGGACGGTCATGGAGTCCGGCCACCGACCAAAGCACTCCCACGTAGCCGTTGGGCGACCTGCCGTCCAACGCGTAGCGGTCGTTGAGTTTCAGTGCGATGCGGTGCGCTTCTTGCGGGGAATCCGACCACTCGAGAACCTTTTTCGCCCAGTACATCCGAAGGTACGACGCGATTTTCCCGGTCGTGACGAGTTCGTTCTGGCACGCGTTCCAAAGGTCGTCGTACGTTTCGCCGTTCTCGAACTGCGACTCGGAATATCTGGGCACCCGGGGGTCGGCCGAATGCGCCGCGAGGCTCGCGAGCGCCCATGCGGGAGCGCCTTCGAGGCGGTCGTACGAATCTTTCTTATGGAGGCAGAAATTTTCGGAGAGTTCGCGACGGACGAGGTATTCTTCCAAGAACGATTCCTTGTCTTCGTCCGAAGAGTTCGAAGAGTTTACCGCCAAAACGACTTCTTCCGGCGAAAGGTCGCCGTTCCGAAAATGCGCCGCGAGTCCCGACGAAGCGCCCGAATTGGGATCGTTGCGACGATGGGCGTATCCCGGGAGTCGGAACTCGACGAAAGAGGAAAGGAGTTTTCGGGCTTCGGTCTCCCCTCCCCGGTAATCCGCCACCGGCGTGAGCGAACGGTCGCAAGGGGCGGATTCGAGCTCTTCCGAAACGGATTTCGGAGACGGTCAGGCGTACGGTACGGCCAATTCGGGCAATTTCGCACAGGGGATTTTTTCCGGAACCACGAACTGCTTCCAAAACTTGGGGCGCAGCGTCCGGGCTCAGACTTCGAGCTTGTCGGTAACCGACCTCGCCGGAACGGCGCATCGGGAATCGACTTCGAAAACGGGAATTCCCGCAGTCTCCGAGACGGTTTTTCTCAAAGCGAGCTGCGCGCGGATGGGCGAGAAATCGAATACCGCCGCAGCGAAACCCGAAGCCGCCACGTACTTCGAAACCCGTTCGGCAGCGTCGTCGCCGAAGAACGGAAACAACGGGATTCCGAGTTTTTCCAACCGAGCGGCCATGTCCGCAAAAGATCCGGCTTCCGCGGAGAGATGGCGGAAATTCCCGTACGACCACGAAGTGTCGGAAACGGCGAGCACGACGAGGGGAGCGTTCCGGTCGTTCGCGAGTTCGGCAGCGAAAAACAGCCCCCGATTGCCGGTAACGCGCATTTCGCGGTCGCACACATAGGCGACGGCGCCTTTCCCGTAGGTCGCGGGCAAAGGAAACTGTTTGACGCGTCCGGCGTCGGAAACGAACGGACGTCCTACCGGTAGAAGGCTCATAGGGCGATAAGGGCGAGAACGACGAACGTGGAAGCCACGTCGAATTTCGTGGGGACTTCCTTCGTGACGAAGTAGTTGATGGCGTAGAGGAACGCGAGGTAGAGGAACGACACGAGCGAAGTTACGACCACGCCCAGGCTTCCGTAGAAGAAGAGCGCCAAAACGGTCGCTCAAAGCGCGACGACGTTGGCAGAGAGCTGCAGGCGGACGTATTCCGGCGTCATGAGTTTCCATTCGGAGAATTTCCCTCGGGAAACGACGAGCAGCGCCGAGATGAGGGCGATGGCGAGGGATTCCACGTAGAAGAATCCCGCGGCACCCCAAAGCTTGACGAAACGGACGACGAGAAGGATCTGCATCGCCTGGATGAAGCTCGCGGCGAAAATCATCCCGCAATACTTGTTGAACGAGAGCTTGAATCCGCCGGAACCCGAAAACGTCACCAATACGATGGCCGCAAGCGCCGAAAAGAACGTCACGAGCGAAACCGATTCCGAGAGCGCGAAGTACGACGCGACCACGACGAACGCCTGTCTCGCCATGACGAACGGCTGGAGAACGGAAATCTTCTCGTTCATGTACGCCGTCCTCCGGAGCGGATAGGTGGAATACACCATGGCGGTAGACAGCGCGAAAAGGCCGAAAGTCATGAGCCATCCGGATTCAAAGGCTTTGCTCGGAAATTCGAAAAACTCGCGTCCGCCGAGAAGCGGAAGGAGGAGGAAAATCGAAAGGACCGCGAAGTTGCTCGTACGGGCGATGAACGTCTGCCAGTCGTTCCCTACCGCGCGCTTCACGAGAACGCGCTGGGTCACGACGGTACCGAGCGCGTTGAGAGCGGACTGTAGGATTACGAGGAAAACGGTCATGTTATCGGAAGAACGAGCCTACGCCGACGCAGGTGGCGACGATGGCGGCAAGGGCGGATATTTTCGCAGGGGGGAGTTTTTTCGAGCGGAAGGCGTCGAAAGCCACGGTCAGCACGAGGGTGAGCATGCCGAGAAGCGAGACGGTGACGATTCCCAGGCTTTTGAGAAGGAGGAGCGAGATGACGAACGTGATTATCCACGTTCCGTCGTTCGCGGCCGTCCATTTGGTCAGTTCGACGAACTTCTCGCGGTCATAGGCGGGCATCCATTTCTTTCGGAGCAGTACCGCGAGGCAGAGCGCCGTGGCGAAGGCGACGTCGAACATCGTGATGGCGAACGGCGCGACCTTGGTGACGACGTATCCGATCGCGATGGACGAGAATGCGCGAAGGAATCCGGATGCCGCCAGAACCGCGCAGTACCGGTTGACCGACAGGGATTTGAAATCCACCGAACAGGCGACGATGGCCAAGACCGCGACGATGGCCGAAACGAACGGAACGTACGACTGGTTCGCGAAGATGAAGAATCCGCCGACGATGGTGAGCAAACGTCCGGTTTCGGAATACGGGGCGAGCACTCCGGCCCTTTCGTTGGAATACGCGTACTGTCCGGCGAGCGAAGCGCCGATTCCCGCGAGCGAAGCGCCGGCAGCGAGTGCTAAGAGCAACGGTTCGCGGAAATACGGACCGAAATCGAGCGAAACGAAATCCCCGAACGGCGCGGCGACTATGAAGAGCGCGAGAATGATGGCGATGACGACGACGTTATTGTAGAACGTCCGAAAAAGCGGTTTCGCACCCATGGCCACGCCTGCAGAAATGGCCCTCTGGTAGGCGAAGGTGTTGAGAACGGAAAGTACGGAAGAGACGATTCCCCAGAACATGCGAAAACGGGGGAAGGACTAACCGCGGGCTATGAGGCTGCGCTTGATATCGATAGTGTTTTCCTGAACGAGCACGAGGTGCTTGTCGAGCGCGGCCATGAACCCTCCGAAGAAATTCGTCACCGAAAGCGGATTCGGATTCGACGATTCGTAGAGATGCGTAAGGGCGGCGTCGATCTTCACGAGCGACCCCTCGCGGGCCTGCTTGTCTTTGAGCGCGAGAAGGTATTCGTCCTTCGAAATGCGGAGATCCGCGGGAAGGATGCGGTCGATGTCGTGGGTTTCTTCGATTTCGTCGATCTTCTCGAAAATTTCCTCGATTTCGGACGCGTCGAGTTCCCCGCCGTCGGCGATGGCTTCGGCCGTGGAAATCGCGATGAGATCGCGTTCGACCATCGACTTCAGGAACGCGAGCTTCTTGTCCTTGTCGAGTTTCGAAAGGAGCTTTTCCTTATCCTTGCGGAGACGGAGGCTTTCGGCGATTTCGATCTTCTTATCCGCTTCGATCTGCTCTTTGGTGCGTTTTTCCGCTTCGACGACGGTCTCGACGGGAACTTTGAGTTTTTCGGTCATGGGAAGGCGTGGGCGATATGGGATTTTCGAACGGGGGAATTATACGAATCCGACCCCGATACACAAGAGCACGAGGGAGGTCGTGACGACGTCTTTTTTCCGCGGAACGTCGTGGTAGATGAGGTATGAGGCGACGAGCGTCACGGCGAGCGTGATCATCGAGAGGAGGATGGTCGCGACGACGCCGATTTCTTGGTAGAGGTAGAGGCTTATGGCCGTAACGAAGACCCAACAGAGGCTCGGAATGACCGTCGACCAAACGAACTTTTTCCGCTCGGGCTTCTCTTTGGGGAACACGAATCCCTTCGGCCTGAAAAGGAAATACGCGCCGAGGATGAGGAATCCGAGGAAATTCTGGAAAGACACGATCGAAAACGGATGGTAGGTCGAGGCGACGTACGCGGAAAGGAGGGTCGCGATCGAACGGAGCATTTCCCCTGCCCCGAGAATGAGGCAGTACTTATTGAAACGGAGCTTCCCTTTTTCCATGTTGGAAAAGAGGATGATCATGCTCGCCACGAACGCCGCGGCCAGCTGCTGGTAGGTCGTTTGGGAGCGGAAAAGGAGGAAACCGAAGAGGATCGACGAAATCTGCGAGACCTGGGTGTACGGAGCGAGAACGGAAATTTTTTCGAACGAATACGCCTTGGTGAGGAGATTCCCGAGCCCGATGGTGGAAACCGTGATGGCCAAGAAGATCGCCGCGTCCTTCCACGAATTCGATACGGCCAGCATATCCCGGACGATGTCGCCGTGGAAGAAGAGGAAAAACGCCGGCGTGACGATGAGCACGATGCAGTACCCGAGGAAATACAGCAGGTTGAAATCCGCACGCATCTTCGCGGAAATGTCGGCGGCGGTCTTGTAGGTCACGGTGTCGAGGACGTCGAGCAGCGAAGAGAGCAGAGCCCAGAAGAATGGAAGGAACATGAGGGTTTTACGAAACGTTTCGCGAATCTTACCACATTCGGAAAAATTTCCGAAAAAATCGATGCGGGGCGTGACTTTTCGAACTTCGCATATATACTTCGTACATATACGTAACCGCGATTACGATGTTCCGCTGTTCCAATTGTTCCCATACCCAGCCGAAATGGACCGGGAAATGCCCCGCGTGCGGAGAATGGAATTCCCTCGTCGAAGCACCGAACGAACCTAAGAAAGGCGGCGCCGCGAAAGACTCGGCGTCGTCCGGGAGGGCGTTGCCGGTTTCTACGATTTCGAACGAAAAATCCGAAGCGAACCGCCGGATTCCGGTAGCCTCGTCCGAGTTGAACAACCTTCTCTGAGGCGGCATCGTTCCGGGGTCGCTCATCCTTCTTTCCGGCGAACCCGGCATCGGGAAATCCACCCTCTCCATCCAGATCGCCGACTGGTTCGCGAAAAACGGCAAGACGGCCCTATACGCTTCGGCGGAAGAAAACGCCGCCCAGATTTCCGACCGCGCCATCCGTCTCGGCATTTCCAACCCCTCCATCCGCCTCCTTACGGCATCGCTCATCGAAGACGTGTTCGCCACGCTCGAAAGCGACCCGTCCGAACTCGTCATCCTCGACTCGGTCAGCGTGTTCGGCTCGCGGAGCTTCCCCCAATCCGCAGGTTCGGTAACGCTCGTGCGCGCAACCGCGGAAGCGGCTATGGAATTCGCCAAGCGCACCGGCAAAGCCGTCATCCTCATCGGGCACGTCACGAAAGACGGCGCCATTTCCTGACCGAAAGCGCTCGAACACCTGGTGGATACCGTACTCTTTCTCGAGGGCAGCCGCTACGAAGACTACCGCATCCTGCGCTCGCTCAAGAACCGTTTCGGCGCCACCGACGAAATCGCGCTGTTCCGCATGACCGAAGAAGGTCTCAAAGACTTGGCGAATCCGGGGCTCGAATTCGCGGATTCGAAAAACGCCTCCCTTTCGGGAAGCGCGCTCACGGTCACTATGGAAGGTTCCCGCCCCATCGTCGTGGAAATCGAAGCCCTCACGACCTATACCAAATTCGGGTATCCCAAACGTTCTTCGCGGGGCATCATCCAGGGTAAGCTCGATTTGCTCTTGGCCGTGCTATCCAAATGGACCGAAGTCAAAACCGAGAGCCACGACGTCTACCTGAACGTCGCCCGCGGCATGACGCTCTCGGAACCGGGCGCCGATCTCGCGAGCGTGGCCGCCATCGCGTCCTCACGCAAAGAGCACCCGCTCGGCAAGACCGCCTGGATCGGCGAAGTTTCCCTCACGGGTACGGTCAAGAACGTGTTCCGTTTGCAAAAGCGCGTCGATGAAGCCGCCAAACTCGGCTTCGAGCGCATCGTCGTTCCCAAGGATTCCGGAGCGAAACTCCCGAAAGGTTCCGAGTCGAAACTCGTTGAGGTGTCGACCGTAGCCGAAGCGGTGAAATTTATCTCGAAGTAGGCGCCGCCGTCATGTCGACCACCATGTACGGGTCGCCGGAAGAATCGCTTTCCTTCGGGAAGGCGATTTTTCAAATTACCGGATTCGCCTTGGAATAATCCGCGAGATAAATGCCGTCATTGTTCACGGCGACCGCGACGTCGGGCTTTCAGTCGGAATTCCAATCGCCCGCGAGTATCGAATGGATGGCGTAGTTCCCCCAAGGGCGGTATTCGGCCGAAGCGGCTATTTGAAGATCCCCGAAAACGGTTTTCCTATCGAGAACGAGCGAATCGCCCGATTTTTTCAGCACGTACAACGTCGCGTGGTCGCAGCCTACTTGAATGGTCGGATACGGCAGTATGGCTGATTCCGAGAGGGTCTTGCATTCGCGGTGTCCGGGAAATTCGAACGCTGGAGTCGGAATGAGCGAACCGTTTGCGAAAGAAAACCGAAACAGCTTGGGCGAAGGAGAAGAATCGTTCGGGACGTGTTCGTAGAGGACGAGGAGTTCTTTCTTTCCGAAGAATTCCGTGGCCTTGAGCCGGCGGGCAGAAGCGGGCTGCGGGAGTCCGACGTCGGAAACCGTTCCTGAACCTAAGCCTCACGTGAAGGAATATCGGAAAACGGTTCCGTATTCCTTCAACACGCCCCCGAAATTCAAGAAAGGCGTCGTAGCGGTGAGATAGGCCTCGTCGGTTCCGTCATCATCCAAATCGGCGAAAGCGAGAAAATGGGAAAGAAGGATTCCGCCGGATCCGGAGTCCGAAAATTCGGACGGCAGTTTATAGGCGTAACCTCCCCCGTCACCTTTAATCACGAGCGTTCCCGATCCGTGGGTTACCGCTCAGAAAATCCGGCCGGACACGTTTCCAAACGCGCAGCTTCGGTAGCGGTACTCAGAACCTTCCATAAACGGAGACACGGCGGCACCTCCGGATTCTTGCCCTTCTCCGGGAGCGATTCGGAAAATCTTCGCAGAATCGGGAGAAAGTCCGGTACGTCCTCCGGCGACGTAGGTTTCGGATCCGCTCGAACAGAAGCCTTGGGCAAAGAAATCTTCCGGAAATCCGGGAGTTTTTTTCGAATCGAAATCGAACGCTCCTCCAGATTCGAAATCCCTTTTCGAGAACCCGTAGGTCCCGGTTTCCTGGGTTCCGTCAGCATGGACGCGGAGGATGGAAGCGTAAAAATCGGGCGCGGAAGAAAGCCCTGAAAACGCCCGGTATCCGAAAACGGCCGAAAGCGCCAAGAGCGCCAAGGCCGTAAGGATGAGAAACGCCTTAAATGCCTTGTCCATCCTGTTCTATGGGTTCGGCGATTGACGAAACCGGAAGGAGTTCCAAACCGTCGTTCAAGACCGATACCCGTTTCCCCTCCCATTCGGACGGACGGACGGACGGTGATACGAACGTCGGCAATCCCCTTTCGCGGGCGACGATGGCGAAATGCGACAACCTTCCGCCAGTCCGGGAAACGACGGCGACGACGTTGTTCGGAAGCGATTCGGCAAGCGAAGGAAGGAGGCGTTCGACGAAGACGACTACGGGGTCGGATTCGTTCGGTTCGAGATTCGCGAGCGTGACGAATTTTCCGGATGCGGAACCTTCGGAGAGTTCTGCCCAGGAAAGAGCCGAGGCCGGCTCGACGCGGACCTGCGGGAAGCGGATTTCGGCAGGACAGCGCGCTGGCACATGGACTGAGGCCTTCGATGAAGGTCGGTACAACGTGGAGCAGATGACGGAAACGGCGCGTCCGGCTTCGCGGAGGAAGTCGAGCGCGAGCCATGCCGCAGCGCCCTCCGACGACGGTTCCGAGAAACGGTCGGCATCCGCAAGGGGCGTGGAGAATTTGGAAACGTCACGGAAAGAAAGCGAGTTCCCTACCGGTTTCGCCTTCGCGACGCGGGCGAAGAG
>JASDUA010000141.1:8248-11333 GCA_041891375.1 Patescibacteria group bacterium | reverse complement strand
GATGGATTCCTTCTTCTTCTTGTCGGCTTCGCGGTTGGCTTCGGCTTCTTTGACGAGCTTTTCGACTTCCTTGTCGTCCATGCCGGTGGAACCCTGGATGGAGACCTTCTGTTCCTTTCCGGTGCCCTTGTCCTTGGCGGTGACGTGGAGAACGCCGGACGCGTCGATGTCGAAGGTGACTTCGATCTGCGGCATGCCACGCGGAGCCGGAGCGATTCCGGAGAGAACGAAGCGGCCGAGGGACTTGTTGTCGCCCGCCATTTCGCGTTCGCCCTGGAGGACGTGGATTTCTACGGAATCCTGGTTGTCCGCGGCGGTCGAGTAGACCTGCGACTTGGAGGACGGGATGGTGGTGTTGCGTTCGATCATGCGGGTCATCACGCCTCCGAGGGTTTCGATACCGAGGGAAAGCGGGGTGACGTCGAGGAGGAGGACGTCGGTGACGTCGCCACGGATGATGCCGGCCTGGATGGCGGCGCCCACCGCTACGGCTTCGTCCGGATTGACGGAAGCGTTCGGCTTCTTACCGAAGATTTCTTCGACCTTCTTCATGACGGCGGGAACGCGGGTCGAACCTCCGACGAGGATGACTTCGTCGATCTGCGAAGCCTGGAGCCCGGCGTCGGCGAGAGCCTTGCGGCACGGTTCGACCGAGCGGAGGACGAGGTCGTAGACGAGTTCTTCGAACTTGGCGCGGGTAAGCTTCATGAAGAGGTTCTTCGGCCCGGAAGCGTCTACCGTGATGTACGGGAGGTTGATGTCGGTTTCCGAGAGGGTCGAGAGTTCCTTCTTAGCCTTTTCGGCTTCGTCCTTAACGCGCTGGACGGCCATCGGGTCCTTAGTGAGATCGACGCCCTGGTCCTTCTTGAATTCGGAGACGATCCATTCGAAGATCTTCTGGTCGAAGTCGTCGCCGCCGAGGTGGGTATCACCGTTGGTAGCAAGGACTTCGAAGGTGCCTTCCGAACCGATTTCGAGGATGGAGATGTCGAAAGTACCGCCACCGAAGTCGTAGACGGCGACCTTTTCGTCCTTCTTCTTTTCGGTTCCGTACGCGAGGGCCGCGGCGGTGGGTTCGTTGATGATGCGCTTGACGTCGAGACCGGCGATCTTTCCGGCGTTGATGGTCGCCTGGCGCTGGGAGTCGTTGAAGTACGCCGGAACGGTGATGACCGCTTCGGTAACCTTTTCGCCGAGGAAACGTTCGGCGTCTTCTTTGAGCTTTTCGAGAACCTTCGCGGAAATTTCTTCCGGGCGGACGCCCTTGCCGTTGAAGTCGATGAGGCATCCTCCGTCCGGTCCTTCGGTGACCTTGAACGGAACGGTCTTGAGTTCGGCGCCGACTTCGGAGAACTTGCGGCCGATGAAACGCTTGGCGGAAGCGATGGTCTGAGCCGGGTTCATGACGGCCTGGCGCTTTGCCGGCATTCCGACGAGGGTGTCCCCGCCCTTATTGGCGACGACCGACGGAGTGGTGCGGCCGCCTTCGGCGTTGGGGATGACTTTGGCCTGGCCGCCTTCCATGAAGGCCACGCAGGAGTTGGTGGTACCGAGGTCGATACCGATGATCTTGGACATGGGAAAATGGATTACGGATACCCCTTTTCGGGATTACGCGAGACATAGTAATCGGTTCGATTCTTCTCGTCAAATAATTTTTAGCACATTTAGTATTAGAGTGCTAAACGTTATGGCGGAGACCTTGGGGATTCGTATGGAATTATGTAAAAATACCGTTATAATCCGGTATGGAATACCTTACAATACGCGCACTATGGGAAACCTCCTTTCCGAATACAAAAAACCCGCCATTTCGGCGGTCGTGTTTTTCGTAACGCTGACGACGCTCTCCTACGCCTACGCGGCGTTCACCGCCTTGACGAACGTCGTCTCCGGCGGACAATTGAAAGCCGTCGACTGGAACGCCATGGTCGCCGACTTGAACGATTTGAACGTCCGCGCCGTCCCCACCGGAGCGGTCATGGCGTTCTACGGAACTTCCTGCCCCACTGGATGGGCTGCGGCCGACGGAACGCCGAACGGGGTGAAAATGACGGACGGGAATCCCGGAACGCTCGACTTGCGCGGAGAATTCATAAGGGGGCTCGACACGGCGGGCGTGGGTGCCAGATGAGTGGATCCCGGGAGAACGCTGGCGGGTTGGCAAAAGGGTTCGTTCATGGCGATGAACGTCTGAAGCGACGTCTGATATACGACTTGACTTCATTGGTACAGCGCCACGTCCGGCGACACGGACCATGACAATGCGAGATTGAATTTCGGATTGGATGCCGGAAGCACATCAAATTACGTCGACGCAGGAAGCAATACGTATTTGAATTGGGCATCCTGAACCTATGGCACGCTCGCTTCTCGAGGAAACATGAAGAACGGCGAAGGGAACAAAGACTTCGGATACTGATCCTCTCGCCCCCGCAACGTCGCGCTCCTTTACTGCGTAAAAGACTAACCGATGCCATCCTTCAAAATCATTCGGGAAACCGTCCGGAATCTCGCCGGAACATCGCTCGACGATCGCCGAAAACCGAATCGGAAACTTTCCCCCGCTTTCACCCTCGCCGAACTCATCGTCGTTATCACGATTCTGGCAATTCTCGCCACGGTGGGATTTCTCGCGCTTTCCGGCTATTCCCAGGACGCGAAGGACGCTTCGGTAAAGGCGAACGTCCGTTCGGTCATGACGGCCATTTCGTCAGAATCGGCCGTGACGAACAATTCCCCCCGGTACTACGTGGCGCACGACCCCGTTGCGGCCCTGACCGGCGCCGCGGTAGCGTACGTCGACGGATATCCGCTCGCCCTGACCGGAGGTGACTGGAACCAATCCGGCACCAACTATTCGGCCGGCAATCCCGATTGGACGAAGCTCAAACTCAATCCCGACAAATTCAAGCTCTCTTCGGTTTCCGGATGGTTTTCGGAGGTCCTCGCGGCCTACGATCCCAAAGCGGTTTCCGTAGGCGCCGTGGACGCGGCGCTCGCTTCTTCGGCGAACGGGAAAAAACGCGCGGCCTCGTTTTTCCAAGTAACGGGAACGGCCCCGGTGACGGGCGCGGTATCGGTC
>JASDUA010000141.1:6489-8238 GCA_041891375.1 Patescibacteria group bacterium | reverse complement strand
CCGCCGCGCAAACGGCATCGGGTGCGGTATTCGGCCTCGTAAAGAACCCCTCCTCATCTTCGCTTACCGGAGCTCTCGTGGACGGAAGCTCGAGCTCCGTACCGAGCGCCCCGCCGAATCCGTGCGGAACCTCGGTAGAGAACGCTACCGCGGGCAACATGCTCTATTGCCGTTTTTCTTCCAATATGACCTGGGCTGCCGCCGCTGCCGCCGCACCATCCGGATACCGGATATGCAAAGTTTCCGAATTCTACGCGAGAATCGGCGGGTTTCCCGCACATACCGGCGAAGGGTACCTTTGGGGGAACGCACTCGGTGGATACTGGGGCGAATCCGCTGGCGACGTAGGCACTTACGCATGTACCGAACCCAATGGAACCTGCCATGTTTCCGAATGGTGAAAGCCTTATGGGACATCCACCTGACACATATACGGTCAGGTGTGATGTAACAATAACGCGTGGGTTTCGGTTTCGTATTGCGCCAGCGCGAGCCTCAATTCCGCCTACTACTGCAAATAGGTTTTCTTCTGAAGAAAAAAATCCCCCGGTCTCGCCGGGGGATTTTCAAAATCTTTAGAACGTTTCCGCCACGTGCTTGAGAAGGATGCGGCGGTCTTCCGGAAACTTCACGTTTTCGAGATACGACACCGCCGAAGCGAACATGCGGAACTGGTTGTCGTCCTTAAAGAGGAAAGCATTGCCTTCGAACTTCATCGGATTGAAATCCTTGAGAACACCCGAAAACACGTTCTTTTCGTGGATGACCGGAACTACCCCCGCCTTCATGCATTTCACGATGTCGAGTTCTTCGCCCTCGCCGTCGAGCATGAAGAAGTCGAACGCGTAGAGATCGCTCGGCACGACCTTTTCGACCGCTACGACGTTGCGGAGTTTCGGGATTTCGTCGGTCGTCACGGCGACGGCGGCGATGCCGATGGCGGAAAAGCCTTCGAGAATGAAATCGCGCTTGGCCTGGTCGCTGATGGAAACGAGCGCGACGGCAGCGGCGGCCTTGGGAAATCCGTGGGTTTCGCGGATACCTGCCTTAGCGGTTTCTTTGATCGCGCGGAGCTCGGCGATGCCGGGAGTATTCTGGGGAACGTTCATAGAAAAGGATTTTGGTTTTGATTTCTCGTGTCTTCCGATAGATTACCACACGTTTTTACAGCATCCCACGAATTGCGCTTGACGAATGAATAAGAACTTTTGGAAAGATTTGGCGGCCAAGGGCCCCATCGTCGCATTGGCACCCATGGACGGGTACACCGACGGGCCGTACCGCCTTACCGTACGCAAGACCGCGCCGAGCACGGTGGTCTTTTCGGAGTTCTACAGCGCCGACGGTTTGGTACGTTCGAAACACCTCGCGCAAGAAGTGCTCCCGCACGACGAAATCGAACGCCCCGTCGTCTTCCAGATTTTCGGAAAAGATCCGGAAATGTTCCGCGAAGCCGCGAAAATGATCGAAGCGTACGGCGCGACCGGCGTGGACATCAACATGGGCTGCCCCGCAAAAAAGGTGGTAAAGAGCGGCCATGGGTCGAGCCTCATGATCAACCGCGACACCGCGTTCCGCATCGTGGAAGAAATGGCCAAGGCCGTAAAGATTCCGGTATCGGTCAAAACCCGTCTCGGATGGGCGGACGATTCCCTTCTCGTGGAATTCTGCCAAGGATTGCAGAACGCCGGAGCCGACCTCATCACCGTCCACGGCCTCATCAACCTTGACTTCGCTGACGTGAAAGCC
>JASDUA010000141.1:5511-6479 GCA_041891375.1 Patescibacteria group bacterium | reverse complement strand
GCCGCACGTACCAGCAGGCGTTCAACGGCAAGGCCGACTTCACCGGCATTTACGAACTCAAGAAGCACCTCTCGATTCCGGTCATCGCCAACGGCGACATTACCGACTACGACGACGGCATTTCCAAACTCGGAAACCTCGACGGCTTCATGATCGGACGCGCGAGCTTCGGGAACCCTTGGGCGTTCCTTCCGGGAAAATACCGCCCCACGCTGCGCGAAATCCTCGAGACCATGGGTGGACATGCCGAACTCCTCATCGAGAAAAAGGGGCGGAAAGGTGCTTTGGAAGCCCGCAAACACCTGGTAGAATACCTTCACGGCTTCCCCGGCGTGAAAACGTACCGCACCCGCCTCGTATCGGTTGAAAATCTCGAAGACATCCGTACGATTCTCTCGGACATCTCGGCCGAATGGCCCGATCTCCTCGACAAGATCCCTGACGGATCGGCGTCACCCCGAAAATTCGCGGACATCGAAAACTGTCCGGTTGACTAAAGAACCCATGAGCAAACTCTCCCGCAAAGAATTCGCGGACATCGCCGAAGAATACATCCGCAAACTCAACGAGATCGCCGACAAACAGGGCTTCTCGGTCATTACCGCGTTCTACATCGAAGGCACGGAAACCGAGCCCATCGACTATTCGATCGACTGGCGCAACATGAGCCTCAACGAGAACCTCCACGCGCTCGCCCGCTGGACGCAAGACATCATGAACAGCTACGACGAGGAAGAAGACGGCGAACTCGAAGGCGAAGCCCCGTTTTGAGACTACCCCGCAAAGTACTAAGGTGAACCGCATCATCGCCGTCTACGGCCCTACCGCGTCCGGAAAAACCGCGCTCTCGCTCGAATTGGCGGAGCGCTTTTCGGGTGAGGTCGTTTCAGCGGATTCGCGCCAGATTTTCCGGGGAATGGACATCGGCACGGGGAAGATCACCCACGAAGAAGCCCGCGGACTCACCC